>CACJUX010000020.1 GCA_902596655.1 uncultured SAR116 cluster alpha proteobacterium
GTGTTTGATTTTGACATTATTGTTTGCCTTTTTACTGCTACTTTGTCACCCCCCAAAACGCTATTAATTGTCGCAGTCCATATGTTTGTCGCACATACCCGCTAACACTTAGCTTGCAAGGGGAATAACTGCAATAAAACTGCATAAAAGTGTTGAAAAACTTATGAATTTGGCGTTCGGAAAAGGTTACCCTGTCAAGCAAAGCGTAGTAAACACAAGTGTCAACGCCAAATCACAGTCATGTCAGATAAATCCTACCACCCGATACAAAACAAATTAATCGACGCCGCCCGCATCGGTCTGATCACAATTGCATGGCTTGCAGCGCTCTGCACCGTGATGTTTGGCTCTGCTGTGCAAAGTCTTTCAGAGGTCGGTGTTTATTGTTTCATTTTATTTGCTATCTGCACCCTTCCACGATTGCGGCGCGACAGTCTGATCATTCTTACGGTGCTGGCAGTATTAACACTCATGCTGCTGCCGATGACACCGGACCTTGATGCATTGTTGGGTGCCGTGGAATATGTTCTGATTTTTGCTGCTCTGCTACCAACAATGGCCCTAGTAAAAGCAACAGCGATAACCATGCCCTCAGTGCAGAGATCGCAGGCAAATCTAAGCGCTCTGCCCCCGGAAGCATCAGCAGGCGGCTTTCAACTAACTGGGCATTTTTTTGGCGGCATTATCAACACTGGAACCTTTGCCATCCTGTCCGCCGTTTTGCCACCGCAAAGCCCGGAGCAGGACCGGCGGGCCGCTGCTGAGGCAGCAATCAGGGGAATGGTGACATCGGCCGCCTGGTCACCCTTTTTCGTGGGATTTGCCGTTGGCCAGAGCTTTGTTGAGCCGCATTATGCCTGGATGGCAATTGGTTTTGGGTTGGTCACGGCCACCCTGTTCTCAGCAATTTCGCTGCCCGTGATCAACCGCAATTTCTCGCTGCGGCAACTCCAGCTGGCGCTGCTATGTCTGCGGCCTGTTGCCTCACGGCTTGCCTTTGTCTTTGTCTGTGTGATTGGTGCCGCGTTGTTGTTTCAACTAACGGCGCTGGCCGCGGTTGTCTCGGCAATGCCATGGCTGGTCGGATTGCAGATGCTGCGCAACCGCGAAACAGTCGGGCGCATCCTCAGCCAGACGAGGACAGCCCTGAACAACATCGCCGATGATGTGATCGTCATAAGTGCCGCAATGATGGTTGCCTTTCTGGTCAACAGCTACAACAACATCAATGAGATCATGCAGGCAGTCTATCCGGAGATGCTACCGGGCTGGGTCGCGCTGATGCTTACACCGCTGCTTGTCACCGTCGCCTCGGTTGTAGGCGTGCATCCGGTGATCACCAGCACGGCATTACTGACCATTTTCAGCGGTGGCGGCGCGGATGTGCATCCGGCCCTGCTAGTGCAGGCGCATCTGATTGGCTGGGGCACCGGCACGATGAGTTCGGTCGCCTCCCTGTCGGTAATATCCTGTGCTGGGCTTTATGGCGTGCCGACGCGCAAGCTGGTGTTCGGACAGAATATGGTGATTGCCTTCACCTACGCCATCGGGGGTGGGCTGTTTCTCAGCATGCTCAACCTCCTGATCTGGTAGTGCAAAGAGCCTCTCGGGTCACAACGGATGACGGTGCGGCTGTCTTGACCGCTCGTCGATGTCCTGAGCCTGACTAAGGCCCAGCTTTTGCAGTTTCTGCCAACTGCATGTCTTATCCCACCCCCGGGTCCTTTTCGATCAGGGCCAGAAAATCCTCCTGGGATGTTTGGGTCGACACATTGTGGCATTCAAACTCTGTATCGCTGGAAAGCCTTAATCCGCAAAGAGTTCTCCATCCAATTATTCATGAAAATGAAGATAGGCCTTGTCCCAGCGATAGAAAGTTCCGGTCTTCCCCTCTCGGAGGCCGGAGACATTCCGGATCGCGCAGAGAAGATCAGCAATCGTCGAAAGAGGCTCCCTGCTCGCATGTTTCACTCCGAAAACCCTCCAACAAATCTGTCACGCAATGACAATTAGCCCGTAAGGCAACACACTATTGGCAGTTGAGGCTTTACAACGAGCCGGCCCAAAATAGGCATATTTCAGAAAAAAACAGCCCCCGGCCAAGGGGGCCGAGGGCTTGTCTTCGAGGCATTGCCAATGTTGCGGGTTGGTGGAGCCAGACGGGATCGAACCGACGACCCCCTGCTTGCAAAGCAGGTGCTCTCCCAGCTGAGCTATGGCCCCATTCAGGTTGCAACATCGAGCATCAGCCATATGCAGCTAATGGACGGTGTTATGTTACAATGTCGCTTTTCGGTCAAGCCTTTTTCGCGTTGAAATGGCACAAAGGTTAGATGGTTCCCAACAAAAAGGAGCCGGAGCGGTCACACCGTCTCAGCCTCTTGGCATTTTGTCAATTTGACCGGTAATGGGGTCAGGCAGCTGGCCGTTCACCAAGCGCGTCAATGACCGCTTGATAGGTGATTTTGCCATCCCGCACATTCAGCCCGTTCATCAGATGCGGATCCTGATCCAGCGCAGACAATCCCCTGTCGGCCAAAGCCAGAACGTGCGGCAACGTTGCATTGTTTAACGCTTCGGATGAGGTCAGCGGCACCGAACCCGGCATATTAGCAACGCAATAATGCACCACATTGTCCACAATATAGGTCGGATCGTCATGCGTCGTCGCCTTTGAGGTCTCGAAACAGCCGCCCTGGTCAATCGCTACATCCACCAGCACAGACCCTGGCTTCATCTCGGACAGAAAAGCTTTTGAAATCAACTTTGGCGCGCTCGCCCCGGGGATCAGCACCGCGCCGATGACCATATCGGCATTTCTGCAGACCTCTTCGAGAATGGCCTGGCTTGAATAGCGGGTGGTGATGCTGTTGCCGAAAATGTCCGACAGGTATCGAAGACGCGGCACCGAGCGGTCGAGAACCGTGACGCGCGCGCCCAGACCAACCGCCAATTTTGCCGCATTCACGCCAACGACACCGCCACCGACGACAACCACATCCGCAGGCGATGTACCGGGAACACCAGAAATAAGCAGACCACGGCCACCAGCATTCGCCTTGAGATTTGCCGCACCCTCAATTACCGCAAGACGCCCAGCAACCTCACTCATCGGTGCCAGAAGCGGCAGGCCACCCTGATCGTCGGTGATCGTCTCATAGGCAATCGCGGTACAGCCAGTCTCCATCAGGCCGCGTGTCTGCGCTAGGTCGGCGGCAAGATGCAGATATGTGAAAAGGATCTGATCTGCCGATAACTGAAGCCACTCACCAGGCTGCGGCTCCTTTACCTTGACAATCATCTCGGCCCTGTCGAATACGGTCTTTGCATCGGGCGCAATCTCTGCACCCGCGGCGCGGTAGGCATCATCGCCAGCACTGATGCCAGCACCGGCATTTGTCTCGACAAGCACCTCATGGCCACGACCAGTAAGCTCAGCGACCGAATTTGGCACAAGACCAACCCGCGCCTCGCGCACCTTAATTTCCTTTGGAACACCAACAAGCATTGCCAGCTCCTCTTCATTCTGATGGATAAAATTGTTTTTGTAATGCGGTTGATCATTCGATCATTCTGGATAGCATTTTATGCGAAATTTTATGATATTTTATTGCTTTTTATTGTTCATGAACATTGATAAATGAAATATAATTAGAAAGAATGATTGAAAAATAGACTATTATTCAAAAAAAATTTTACAGGCTGAAGAAACGCTCTTTGGCCATGCAAAACAGGTGATTTTTATGGACCGGATTGACCGCACGATTCTGAGCGCTCTGCAAAATAATGCCCGCATTTCTAATGTTGAGCTGGCGACAAAGGCCGGACTTTCGGCATCCGCCTGTCTGCGCCGTGTATCACAGTTGGAACGGTCGGGTATCATTGACGGCTATCACGCTAATCTGAATGCGGCGCAGCTGGGACACGATGTGCTTGTTCTCATGCAAATCACACTGCGCGGTCAATCAGCTGAGATGATGGCCGACTTTGAGGCTGCCGCAACTGACATACCCCAGGTTCTGGCGTGTTTTCTGATTGCTGGTGAGAGTGACTACATCCTGCGTGTTGCAGCGCGGGATGTTGCCGACTTTGGCCGTGTCCACAGCGAATATCTGTCAGCGCTGCCGCACGTCCTGCGGATGGAAAGCAGCTTTATCCTGCGTGAGGTATTCAATCGCTCTCTAACCCCAACACTTGATTAGGCAGTTGAGGAGAATTTGTTGTGAATGGCGTCTGCGTAGGCCCGAAAGTCAAAGACCACCGATGTAATGCAACTTTTTTGGCAATGCGGCTGTAACTTGCAGATTTGTGTCGCCAAAGATATTGATAATGATGATTTTTGGATAAGCAAAAACACGGTGTGGTGGTAGATTCAATCACCACAGTGCCGATGTTTAACCTTTTCCTGTCAGCGGGCAGAGTTTGATGGGGGAGCAGTAGCAGCATTCCCAATTTTAAGTCAGGTTTCCAGAGCAGCGCCCATTTCCCGCACCGCGGCAATTTTTCGATGCAGCGCCGACCAGTCATCCGACGCTGCGATGGGTTCCCAGATGCCTTCCACATCATCTATTGTCATCGAAAGCGCTTTATTACTGTTGAAAAAGGCTCGGTCAGCATTGGCCGCCGGCGCAAAGCTTGACAGACAGTCGGAAAACCCGGCGATGGCATCGGCAGTATAATCACCGCGCCGCTGCCTGCCCCCCCAGAAATCATGGAAAAGCTGGTCAAACCCGGTCTGCGAGGCACGGGCCGCATCAAAAAACTGGCGGCATAATTCATGACCGGCATTAATATCACTCGCCGGCACCACCCCGAGCCGCCGGGCCAGACCCGCCGCAAGGGCTGTTTCCATTTTTGGGTAAAAGTCATGCAGCTGCGCCTCAAGCGTCTGCTTGTCGCAAAATGCTATGAAACAATCGGCAAGACGGCACATGGCCCACATACAGGCATCCGCCTGCCGACCGTAAGCATACCGGCCCGTTTGGTCAAAGTAGGCGGCGGTAAAACCGGGATCGAAATAGGGCAAAAACCTCCAGGGACCATAATCGAAGCTCTCACCAGTCACATTGAAATTGTCGGTGTTGAGGACACCATGAACAAAGCCGGCAGCAAGCCACGCTCCCGCTGTGACGGCAACAGCGCTGGCAGCCGTCTGCAGCAATGCAGGCGCAAGAATCTCAAGGTCATCCTCCGCCTGTAGTTGATCACCAAAATAGTAACGGGCGGTATGACGGATCAGCATTTCTAGCCCCTTGAGGTCATTCAGAAAGCTGAGCCGCTGGAAACTTCCAATACGAATATGACTGTGGGACAGGCGGACAAGCACGGCCGACCGAGTTGGCGATGGCTCATCATTGCGTTGAAGCGCCTCACCAGTCTCAATCACAGATAGGGTTTTGGAGGTATTGACACCAAGCGCCTCAAGCATCTCGGTTGCCAGAATTTCCCGCACCGCTCCTTTCAGCGTCAACCGGCCATCCGCTGTTCGGGAAAAGGGCGTCTGGCCGGAACCCTTTGTCCCCAGATCGAGAATACGGCCATCACCGCTACGCACTTGGGCAAAGAGGAACCCACGACCATCTCCAAGCTCTGGATTATAATGGCCAAATTGGTGACCATGATAGCAAAGAGCCAACGGAGTTTCGATATTGTCAGGCAGCGCGTTGAATTTGCCAAAATGCTCAATCCAGGCCTGATCATCAAGCCCATCAAGACCAACGCTAGCTGCAACGCGGTTATTGCGAAAGCGTAGCCAATGATGGGGAAAAGCAGCAGCTGTAACACGTCGGTAGAAACGACGGTCGAGCATTTGATGGACCGGTGCGGCCTGATAGGAAACTGATCTTTTCGGCATACGGATACCTCTAGTGCAAACACGACATCACAATGCCGTGCATGGGCAAGACAACCCTATCGTGCTAGAGGAAACAAGTCTTAATATTAAGGGTTGCGCAGCAATGAAGAGCATTGCCCCCAACGGAGAGAGACAATGCTTGATCTGACATATGTGCTAACCTCTTTCGATCAAGCCAGCGGACTGCCTAACGCATGTTATGTTGACGTGGCAATGTTCCAACTTTAGCAGAATACCCTGTTTCGCAATAATTGGACCGCCATAGGTTTTGTTATGGAAATCAGCGAACCGGGCTTGTTTAAACCAGTGACATTTTTAGGCATTCCGATTATCATAGTACGCAATTGGAACGGCATGATAAATGTGTTTCAAAATGTGTCGCCACCGGGGCATGATCCTTGTCGAGAAATCGCGAACGGTACGCGGGCCGATTACCTGCCCCTATCACGCTCGGGCTTATGACCTTGATGGCAATCTGCTCAAAACGCTACATATCGACGGGCCCAACATTAACACGTTGGACTCAGTCCAACATTTCGATTTTCCGCTGATCCGCATTCGCTCGCGTGTTTGGAATGACATGATCTTAGTCAATGTTGGAGAGGTTGCACCGGCATTTGATTTGTATGCGGCGGATCTTATGGCGCGGTGGCAGGAATTTGACCAGACGCTCTATCATGGCGGTGCCGATTCTTCACTTTCCCTGCAACTGGAATGCAATTTAAAATTAGTGGTCGAAAACTACTGCAAGGCCTATCATCTGCCTTTTATCCATCCATCACTTAATACCTGTTCACGGCTGGAAGATCATTATAACATTCTGGACAATTACGGCGTTGCTGGACAGGGAACGACTGCTTATCAACCGCAAATAAATTCAGATGGTTGCCATTTTCCTCGCTTTTGAAAGTTCTCAAAAAAGTCGGACGAGGGGGCCGAATATGTAGCGCTGTTTCCGAATGTTCTGATTGTTTTGCATAACGACCATTATTTCAACATCAGCCTGACACCAAGTGGCACTGGCAAAACAACTGAACAGATCGAGATCTACTATGCCGATGAGGCCCTACTTGCCGCGAACTGCTCTGCTTTGCGCTCCATCAATACCGAAATGTGAAGAAAGGGTTTTTCTGAAGATGTTCAACTGGTTGAAAGCATGCAGCTGAGACGGAGCGCCTCCGGATATGATGGTGGGAAGTTCTCCGCCCTGATGGATAAGTCGACATATCATTTTCACATGTGGGTAGCCAAAGAGCTCGGCAGCGGTGAACTACGGCCTCAGATCTCATAGATCCGGTCCAATTCGCCGCTGACGACATATTCGACGATGAATTCACCGAGACGCTCAATCTCTGCCAGGAAGCGCGTTCCCGCAACCGCTTTGATACCCCCAAACTCATTATTGTGGGTGCGGGCGATGGACAAGTCTGAGATCGGCGGGGCCATGATCGCATTAACTTCCTGCAAAGCTTCAGATAGCTGGCCAAAATGACGCTGTGACGGCGAGGTGCGGTTTGGTACGACAATCACATGCGGCTTGATAGTGTCAAAATCCTCTTTGCGTTCATCAATTTCCTTAATGAAATCGATAGTAGGACGGAGATCTGTCCATGACATCGATGTCGGAACCAGCAATGTGTTGCACAACATAGCCATCTGCCAGATGTTGCCTAGTTTGCCCGCACCTGTGTCGATGATAGTGATGGCCTGATCTTGCGCTAGCATCCGGCGCAACACCCCATCCAGCGTTGTCATATTCACGCCATCATAGCGGTCGCCAACAGGCATATGCTTGATGTCACCTGATTTACTGAGCGGTGACATCATCTCAAATGAGCTGCCCTGCGGGTCGGTGTCAAGCAGCATGACTGACCGTCGCCGAAAGCGTTTGCGCAGATAGTCAGTGAGGTAAACGGCAAGCGTGCTCTTGCCAACACCACCCTTTATGTTACCAATGAATATTGCTTTTCCAGCCTCACTCACCACTTCACATCACTCCCTCTCAAACGAGACGTAAGAAATAGGCTAATACACGGTTTCAAAAACTGATATAGAATATTTTCTACTTTTGCAAAGAAAACAATTCATCAGCACTTCATGTTACTTTGCTAATTCAACAAATTGTTGCAAATCATCGCTCGGGAATTAATTCTCTACCATACCTCCATGCCATTATCTTCTGATCGCAACCCCATGAAAATAGCAAGAACTTAATTGTAATGTGCTTCCCGGCGGTTAACCATTCTTTGACGGCGGTATACCATTCGCTATCTTTCTCTTGAGACACAATTTAATCATTGTTCTGTTTCACTCCAACTTGACGACAAACGCTATAACAAATACGAAGCAGTGTTCGACAAAACCAAAAAGCATTGTAAAACCAAACGGATATCACATTTTTTGTTGGGCCTTAGCGTAGAGGTTTCTTGTCTCTGCGACATAGACATCTCGTGAGATCACACCATCCAGATACAGCTGGCGCGTTGCCAGCATTTCCTGCTCGATTGCAGCCAGCGCAACTTCTGGATCCGCCTCGACAATCTGCGATGAATTACTTGCATTTTTCACCTTTCGCCGATGAAAAACAAAACCACCAACGTTTGTTCCACTTTTTTCCTCGTTGAAGGGCGATGAAAGGTCTTTGGCATCTTTCTTGGCGACAACAGCCGCAAGCGCGTCAGGCTCTTCGCTGCCTACCGGCTTGGCTGAAATAGGCCCGCAATTCAATTCAGCTTTGTTCGCGAGTTCGTTTAGCACTACCGGCTCACTGACCGAAGTCGCAGACCTTTGCGTAGCTTGCCCCTGTCGCCGGGCAACAACAAACACCAACAGGATCACGAAGACACCAGCAATTGCCAGTGCATGCAACGTACCCTGCGGCCCACCGAAATGGGCTTTAAACAATGCCGTTAAATCAGTCAGCACGGGCAGGATGTTCTCGAATATTTCCATGTTTTGTTCAAAATCCATTTATTTAGCTATTAACTTGTAAAATCATCCCTTACTCAGCAACACAGTAGCCGAAAAAAGGCATAATTCCAATTACATAAATAACGACACGGTGGCGAGCGCGTGAGCATTTGACCCAGAGTTCAAAATTAGGACGCTGCTGACAGCCAATCTTAAGGCAACAGATGTGTAAGTCATTGACGCGCGCAAGATTTACACAGTCTACCAAAATACCAATTTCTATTATAGCATAGCGCTGATCAGGCAGAAGATATTTTCCAGCGCAACACTCTTAAGGCAGATGTCAAAAAGGCCGCGTTAACAACTGCATTATCAAAATTGATGGCGAGTGACGAGCGCACTGGAAGAATGAATGTATACTTACCTCGTTTGCATGCCATTGTTAGGAGGAATTTACCACCTTCATCGATGGCCTATTAACAATCATTGCCCCGCTAAAAATCCATTGGTCGGATCAATAGCCGAAAATGATTGTGACGCCGACAGGTCTGTTTGCCATCTCAGCTAGTGATGCGATCAAATATACGGTATTCCAAATAGGAAGACGAACCGAATGTGTGACGGTCTAGCCACTTTACAAAAGGTTTGAAAGCTGTTGTGATCTGCAGCATGAATATGGATCGGCAAAAAGTAAGTTTTATTCGTATGGATGAGGGCAGTGCTGCCGATTATGCGCTGCTGGAGTCGCTCGAGAAAGGGCATGTTGCCGGACTTGCTGATCGATTGCTGTTTGCATTGAAAGGTTTGCAGAACTCGTTTGACGGCTACCGCATTGACCGGCTGCAACATTCGCTGCAATCAGCCACACGCGCCGAAGCGGATGGCGCTGACATTGAGATGATTGTGGGCGCGCTAGTACATGACCTTGGCGATGATCTGGCTCCGCACAACCACTCGCAGCTCGCAGCGAGCATCATCCGCCCCTATGTGCGCGCCGAAGTTACATGGGTAATCGAGCATCACGGCATTTTCCAGCTCTATTATTTCGGTGCCTCAGAGGGGGTGAATAAGAATGAACGCGACCGCTTTGCTGGGCACAAATGGTTTGCTAGCTGCGACAGATTCTGTGGCCTTTGGGACCAAATGTCGTTCGACCCAGATTATCCAACCAAACCGTTAAGCCATTTTGAGCCAATGCTGCGAGAGGTGTTTTCGCGCCAACCTTTCGATCCTGCAATTATTGGTGAGAGTGAACAGGCCCTTGACGGATGACAGAAATCCAAGAAACCCGACAAAACGGGTGATGATCACCGGCGCTAATCGTGGCATCGGATTAGAATTGACACGCCAGAGCGTAGCGATGGGCGATGAAGTGATCGCATGTTGTCGCACACCCATGGAAGCCACAGAATTGATGGCACTAGCTCACGAGACCGACCTGATTAGTATTCTAGGCCTTGATGTTAGGATCGAGCGCGACATGAAACCTATTGCCGCCGGATTTAGCCGGCGGCTTGACCTGCTAGTTTGCAATGCTGGAGTGCTGAGCGGGCGTGGCGGTTTGCAGGACCCCGAACAAAAAAGCCGCAATGTTGAAGACACGCTGATGACCAATGTCGGCGGCGTGTTCTTCACCGCGCGGTATTTTTTGCCACATCTTTTGGCTGGCAGCGAAGAACGCGGTGATGCCCCCGGCAAGCTAGCGATCATATCCTCGCAGATGGGAAGTAGCACCCGCTCTGGAAGCAACGCCATAATTTACCGTGCCAGTAAAGCGGCAGCGACAAATCTGGCACGCAGCCTTGCGATTGAGTTAGCAGACCGGAATATTGCGGTCGGTGCCTATCACCCAGGCTGGGTGCAGACCGAAATGGGTGGACAAAATGCGGCCATCACCCCAGCCGATAGCGCCGCTGGACTTTTGAAGCGGTTTGCGGAACTTAGTATGAAGACCAGTGGAATTTTCGAAGATTACAACGGCTTGGCGATACCTTTTTAATCCGCCGCCAGACTAACCAGCCTGATTAACCTTTTGAGGAGGCGCCGCAGAAGACAGAAGATAGAGACAACTCAGCCAAACCTGCGACTTTAAGAACTCCAACAGACAGACCCATGACAACCAGTGGCAAGGACGGCATGGCCAGCGCGATGACCTAAAAGCGTATGATCAAATCTACTAATGAGGATCCGCCGACCGAAAAACTAATGGATGTTTAGGCCGCCTGGACAAATTATTATGATAGCTATCTTTTCGACGGCCATGGCTACACAGCATTAGAGGACGTGGTTTCTGGCTTTGTTAAACGTCCTTAACCATCCAGCCCGTCGATATTCTGCGTGATGAGCTGCGCGCCACCCGAACCACCCATATTATATTGACCTGCAAGCCACCAATGGAATCAATTCGGCTAGACATCTCGATATGCGGCAAAGCGGCGGTAATACAACAGCAGAAACGGGCTGGTTAGCCAAATAAATCGCCCGCGTTGTCATTTCCTGCAGCGTGTAGTTGCGCGAACCAATGCTTCATTAGCCATCATGCCGGCGAAAATTGGGGATACTACTTTCAGCGCTGACGCTAGCACCCGTGATATTAAGGTGTCGTCGTTAACCCTGCTACAGCGTGCCTTTGTTCACATTTGCTCCATAGCCGAGACACTGTAATCGGCGCGAGCTAACCATTCGGGTGAGACCTCGACGCCCCAGCCAGGCTCGTCCGTCACTTCGACGCACCCCGACTCAATGGCAAATGGATCGCCTTGGAATAATGCCTCGGTCCAGGGGTAGTAATCCGGACCCTCAATGGCAAACTCGAGGTAAGGGCCCGCATTTGGTATTGCACGTAGCAGATGCATCGTGCAGATTGTCACTAGCGAAAGATTGGCTGAATGCGGCGTGCAGACAAACCCTCCGGCTGCGGCCATCGCCGCGACCTGCAGCGTCGGGGTTAAACCGCCCATATACATTACATCGGGTTGCATCACATCGGTAACGTGATTGTCAATTGCGTGCTGCCAGATGCGCAGGTCACAATCCTGCTCGCCGCCAGTGACATCAATTGCCAGAGCAGCCGTCACCTGCTGGGTCAATTCGGGCTGCCAATATGGACAGGGTTCCTCATAATGGGTAACACCATGATCCTCAAGCAGATGGCCAACCTCAATCGCCCGCGCAACGCCGAAGCAGCTGTTAGCATCAACCATGCGAACGACATCATCACCAAGCGCACCGCTGACCGTCGGGATGATCTGCTCGGTCCGGCCGTGCCATTCATCACACCCGCGCCCACATTCAGCACCAACGCGGAATTTGAAGGCGTCAAATCCCTTCTCATCGCGCAGGCGGCAGAGCCGTTCAGCCTCAGCATCCGGGGTGATGTCACGCTTCATCGACGAGGCGTAGGCGCGCAACCGCCCGGGCGAACCACCGATCAGGCTTGCAACTGGCCTTTCAGCCAGCCTGCCGGCAAGATCCCACAGCGCGGTATCTAAACCGGCCAGCGCTCGGCGAAGGTAGGAGCCCGGATATTTGTGCTCACGCTCGTTCACCAGCGCGGCAATGTCGGCAAAATCTGTGAACGGCGCATCAAGATCAAGCACCCTACCAAGAACCCAGGGGGCAACTTGCCGGTGAAAAACTTGCGTCGTGATATCGGCATGATAGGTCGACATCTGACCAATCCCGCGATGTCCGCTATCGGTGGTCAGGCGGACAAAAGCAACTTCTGGCGTGGTAAATGTTTCAAGTCTGGCGATTTTCACCGGTCTGCCTTTCTGCAGCGTCAAGGGAAAGCCGAAGCGTGAGTTTTTTTAAGCAAAGTATCAAGTGTTAGAGTTAAATGATCTGAGTACAAGCTCTCTGAGATCCTAAATCAAACGTTCACAGAATCACATAAAAATTGGCAAATTTGTAGCACAGCCGCTATTAAGCTGAAGAAATGTAAATAGCTGAATCTTTTCGATTCTTATAGTGGACTGATTGGTTTGTTAGCGACAAACCTTCTACGACAATGGCAGTTTTTGAGTGGAAATCCGTTGTTATGTCCAAGTAAAAATAACAAATAAAGCAGTCTTTGGTTTATTTTCAATATTAACAGCAAATTAATGACGATATACCGCAGCTTTTGGATTAATTTTGCTTTTTTTCGAAAAATATTTTGTTTATCGAGCCGAATTAATGCATTGCGCGTGTCAAATGAATCCCATAACGTCGGGCGCTTAAAAATTCTAATAACAAAGCATCCAACAAATTTTAGGTGTAGGAGGGATACATGACTGAACTAAGAAACCGTAGAAAATTTTTAAAAGGATCGGCCGTCGCTGGTGTAGCAGCGATGGGTACTTTGGCAGCGCCGCACGTTCGTGCCGACGGCCACGGAGTTACATTGAAACTCCAAGCTGCTTGGGGCGGAGGCATTTTCTTAGAAAATGCAAAAGCATATGTTGATCGCGTCCACGCTATGGCGGGCAAAGACTTGAAAATAGATCTTCTAGCTGTGAACGCTGTGGTGAAAACCAGTCAAATGCAAGACGCAGTTCATCGCGGAGTTCTGGATGCCTGTCACTATGTGCCTGCTTATTGGTACTCCAAATCCAAAGCCGCATCGTTGTTTGGAACCGGTCCATGTTTTGGTTGGTCATCTCAGGAAGTTCTTGGCTGGTGTCATTACGGCGGTGGCATGGAATTGTTTAACGAACTGATGGGCTCACTAGGCCTTAACGTTGTTTCGTTTTTCAATTCAGCCATGCCCGCGCAGCCAATGGGTTGGTTTAAAGAAGAGATTAAAGACGCATCGCAGATGAGTGGCTTGAAATATCGCACGGTCGGCCTCGCGGCAGATGTTTTAATGGAAATGGGCATGTCAGTTGTGCAGCTTCCGGGTGGCGAAATTCAGCCAGCCATGAAGTCTGGACTTATCGACGCAGCCGAGTTTAATAACCCGACATCAGATAAAGATTTTGGAATGCAAGACGTCTCTAAGCATTACCATCTCGGATCCTTCCACCAATCGCAGGAATTCTTTGAAATTTCATTTAACAAGAAAAAATACGAGTCTCTGCCTGCTGAACTACAAGCGATCCTGAAGCACGCTTCTGAGGCTGAGAATTCAAACTTTTACTGGCATAACACCAAGCGTTACGCTGAAGATCTTGGCAAGCTGCAGGCGATGGGCGTAAACGTTTATCGTACGCCAGATTCGGTTATGAAGGAGCAACTCAAGGCATGGGACGTCGTTGTCGATCGTATCTCTGCTGAAGACCCATTCTTTGCGAAGGTGATCGACTCACAGAAGGCTTATGCCAAAGAAGTTATGAATTACCTGAACTTGAACCAGCCAGATTACAAGATGGCTTACAACCACCACTTCGGTTAAGCGTCGTTAGCTGACAGTCGGCCAGAAGGTCTCGCCTTCTGGCCGTTTATCTTTTCAATAAATAAAGTTACTATATTTTTCCAGTTTCTTTTTAAACTGGGTAAACGCGTGACCTTTAAGTTAAGGCGTCCATGATGACACAATTTGTCTATGCTATTGAAAGCTTGAGTGTATGGGTTGGCCGCGCTTTTGGTTGGTGTATTCTTGTTCTAACATTTTCAGTTTCCTACGAAGTGTTTGTCCGCTATGCGCTTAATTCGCCAACCGTCTGGGCCTTCGACATGATGATCCAAATGTACGGTGCGCTGTTTCTGATGGCGGGTCCATATGCGCTGGCGCAAGACACACATGTTCGGGGCGACGTGCTATACCGTCTATTTCCGGTGAGGTGGCAAGCGCGGATCGACTTCGTTCTTTATCTAGTTTTTTTCTTCCCCGGCATTTTGGCCCTTTTTTGGTACGGCTGGGAAATTGCCTCTGATAGCTGGCGCTACAAAGAAGTCAGTTGGAATTCGCCGGCGCGGATCCAAATTTATTTTTTTAAGACCTTAATCCCAGTTGCTGGATTTTTATTGATTCTCCAGGGTATGGCAGAATTAGTTCGTTGTTGGCGGGCAATGAAATCGGGCGTTTGGATGGAACGACTTAGGGATGTCAGAGAGACCGAAGATATGCTCATGGAAGAAACCAAATAAGCCGCAACTTTTATGAGTTTTTTGGATAAAATGAAATGACTGATCCACAAATTGCCATTTTGATGCTGTGCCTGTTCATCGTGCTTGTACTTTTGGGCTTTCCAATCGCCTTTACTTTGTTGGCAATGGGTGTGGGTTTCGGCTATTACGCCTATTATCAGGGCGGTGCAGAAACTCTCGCCGATCTGCTCAACAATAATATATTCTATCTTTTGAATCAAAATACCTATTCGGTAATGGAAAATGACACTCTAGTCGCCATTCCACTTTTTTTGTTTATGGGATATGTCGTAGAGCGCGCTAACATTGTTAATCGGCTTTTTTATTCGCTACAAATGGCTGCTAGAAACTTACCAGGCTCGATGGCGATCGCCGCGCTATTAACTTGCGCCGTTTTCTCCACAGCGTCAGGCATCGTTGGTGCGGTGGTAACTTTGATGGGCCTATTAGCATTCCCGGCAATGGCAAATGTTGGATACAACAAGCAGTTTGCTTCCGGCGTAATTTGTGCTGGTGGCACACTCGGCATCCTGATTCCTCCATCGATCATGCTTATTGTCTATGCGGCTATCGCTGAATTATCGCCACTTCGCCTTTACGCGGCGGCGATGTTTCCTGGCCTCTTGTTAGCTGGCCTTTACATTGTTTATGTAATCACACGCGTATTTTTCCAGCCCCATCTAGCGCCAAAGCCACGATCTGAAGATGTGCCACCAAAATCTAAGATTTATTGGGACTTGATCGTCTCCTTCGTGCCTCTGACCGCACTGATCGCAATGGTTTTAGGTTCAATTCTTGGTGGTCTGGCGACACCAGCCGAGGCAGCAGCAATGGGTGCTCTCGGAGGGTTACTCCTTGCAATCTTATACCGCTCGTTGACCTGGAGCAAAGTCAAAGAGTCTGTTTTCTTGACAGCTAAAGCAACCGCGATGGTCTGCTGGCTATTTATTGGTTCTTGGACCTTTGCGTCGGTGTTCTCATATCTGGGTGGGCATGATGTGATTGAACATTGGGTTCTAGCGCTGAACCTCGAGCCGTGGCAGTTTCTCGTGATGGTTCAGCTAATCATCTTTATTCTTGGGTGGCCTCTCGAATGGTCAGAGATTCTTATTATCTTTGTGCCTATCTTCCTACCAATGTTGGATACTTTTGGCGTTAATCCTTATTTCTTTGCGATGCTTGTAGCGCTAAATCTGCAAACTTCCTTCCTTACACCTCCAATGGCAATGTCAGCTTATTATTTGAAGGGTGTTCTTAAAGGGCAGATCGAGCTTGTTGACATCTTTAAGGGCATACTCCCTTACCTTGGGATCGTTATTTTCTCGATGGTTCTGCTCTATCAATTCCCGGGAATTGCACTTTGGCTGCCAGACTACCTGTTTGGAGAATACATCCAGTAATTGCCAGCTAGTGGCAGTTGCAGATACAGGATCATGACATGAAATCTGCAAAACAGCTTGTTGATTTGATCCGTGACGGCAAGGTGACATGCCGTGAACTTGTTCATCAGTCATTTGCACGCATTGACGAAACTGATGCAGAAATCAAGGCATGGGCATTCCTTGACAGGGACGGAGCACTCGCAAGAGCCGATGAGATGGATGCCGTCCGCGTATCTGGCAGGCCACTTGGCCAATTACATGGTATCCCTATCGGGTTGAAAGACATTGTCGACACTAAGACTATGCCGACAGAATGTGGAACAGTGCTAATGTCAGGGCGACAGCCCAAATCAGACGCAGCCCTCGTTGAACGGCTGCTAAACGCCGGTGCCGTGATTATCGGCAAGACGGTGACAACTGAATTTGCTTTCATGTATCCGTCTAAAACACACAATCCACACAATTTTGCTCATAGCCCAGGCGGATCATCCGCTGGCTCGGCGGCGGCTGTGGCTGCCGGCCATGTGCCAATCACCATTGGATCGCAAACCAACGGTTCGGTTATTCGGCCAGCCGCCTTTTGTGGCACCTATGGTTTCAAGCCAACAACAGGTGTAATCTCTCGACGTGGTCTGCTTAAACAGTCAGCGGTATTAGATCAGGTTGGCGTTTTTGCTACCAATCTTGAAGATATAGGACTGGTCTGCGATGTGATCGGCGGATATGATGCCTCCGATCCGGCATCCTATCCGCGGCCTCGGCCCAACATGTATAATGGCGTAGTAAGTGAGCCACCTATCGAGCCTAATTTTGTCTGGTTTGAAATGCCTTATTTTGACAAACTGCATGAAGATGCGCGCACCGGGATGCTCGAGGTTGTTACCGCACTTAGCGGTCACGTCGAAACAATCGACGCAACGGCGTCCTTTGGCGGCCTTGTCGAGGCACATCAGATCATCATGGAATATCAGATTGCGGAAAATCTAGGCTGGGCTTTCGATAAAGATCCGGCAAATATCAGCCCCAGGATTGCCGAGTCAATCGAACGCGGCCGTAAGTTAAGCGATTCTGCCTTTGCTGAAGCTTGCAAGACTCGGACAGAGACAATTGCCTATTTCAATTCATTTTTTCACGATTTTGACGCTATTTTAACTCCATCTGCTCCTGGGTCAGCACCGCTATTTGAGGATGGTATCGGAAACCCAATTTTCTCAACAATATGGACCTTTTGTGGCCTGCCCTGTGTTACACTTCCATTATTGACCAGCGAAGCAGGATTGCCAATGGGTGTACAACTTGTTGGTGGCGCTGAAGAAGACGATAGATTATTAAGAACCGCAAACTGGATGCTCAAGCATCTGGCAGAAGATATCGAGTAGGACAGAAACATGATTGCACCCATGATAAAATTGCTTACCGCCGGCATTGGTACATTGCTAGTGATGATTTTTGTTTTTGGCCTCGCAGAAAGCATCAGTTCCGGATTTGCCGGATTCTGGGGCGGGTTACCGTTTTGGGTTATATCGACGATCATCATGCTGATGGCTTTATATGATTTTTACGATGAGACTATCCGAAAAAAGTGATCATTTGCCAATGGCTGACTAGCAAGCAATCCAAATGCCTTTTTCTGTCAAATCACATAGTGATTGAGTGTTTAGCCGTTAGTTAAGAATCAATTGTTCATGTAGTTGCAATTTAAAGGTGTGTAGATGTTGCGGGATCCGAAAATAATAGAGTTTCTTCAGACACGCCGCTCTGTTACTGCCAAGACAATGGCGCCCGGAAAGGTGGACCCGATGCATTTGGAGCAAATACTTGCTGCCGGCATTAGGGTTCCTGACCATGGTGCATTAAAGCCTTGGCGGCTTGTTGTGATCACCGGCGAAGCGCGACGGAGGTTGGATGAAACAGTGATCCACCCCGAATTCAAAGCAGCAAATCCAGCTGCTAAGCCAGAAGTTTCAGCTATAGAACAAAGCCGTCTGCAACGTGCCGATGTGGTCATTGCCGTGCTGGCTTCGCCAGTCGAACACCCATCAATCAATAAATGGGAAATGTATCTCTCGGCAGGCGCTGTTTGCACAACTCTGTTGTATGCCGCACAGTCACTTGGCTATGCAGCACAGTGGCTCACCGAATGGTACGCCTATAATGACAGCATGCTAGAGATACTTGGCGGCAGGGTCGGTCACGACCGGATAGCTGGCTTCATCTACATCGGCGAGAAAATAAAAAAACCAATAGAACGTACGCGCCCTGACCCTGCAGTGGTTATCTCGCGCCTCTGAGCAATTTAATCAATCCCCACGGCGTTTGATTTTTGGAGGGTCAAAGGCGGTAATCGTCACAGGTGGAGCATCATAAAGCTTGACCTCGACGAGGCAACTATGCGCCGCCGGACCCTGACCCAACTTTGATGTACCTATATCAGGCGACAGCACATTCGGGTTGCCATGTTTGCACATGCTGTCGTGGACCGCTGGATCAACTGGATCATACCAGGAGCCCGTACTAATAATCACCACTCCCGGCATGACGTGGTCGGTGATCACAACGCCGCAAAGACAGGACCCGCGGTCATTGAATACACGCACGATGTCACCTTCGCGCAAGCCGCGTGCACCCGCATCCTGTGGGTTGATTTCAATCGGTTCATGCCCGTCAATTTTTATCGAGCGGCTGTATGCACCATTGTCCATTTGCGAATGCAATTTGGTTCGCGGCTGGTTAGAAAGCAGGTGCAAAGGATAGCGCTTTTCCGATGCCCCCAGCCATTCGATTGGCTCCATCCAGCTTGGATGCCCCAGGCAGTCATCATACCCAAAATCTGCAACGGTCTGAGAAAACAGCTCGATCTTGCCACTTGGCGTATCAAGCGGCGCAACGATCGGGTCATCGAAAAATTCAGACAGAAAAATCCTGTCCTCATTTAACTCAGGCGATTTATAAAAGCCGGCCCTGCAAAAACTTTCATAGTCCGGCATGTCGACATTGATCTCGGCCGCCGCAGCGCGCGACTGGTCCCAGATCCAGCGCTGCCATTCATCAGCGCTGCGACCTTCCGTGAATTGTTTCTCAATCCCGAGATGCCGGGCAATCCCAGCGAAAATAGTGTAATCATCGCGCGCCTCACCAGCCGGCTCCAATGCCTTGTCCATTGAGATTACGTAGGGATCGCGCGGCGTCATGCCAATATCTCGGCGCTCCAGCATAGTCGTGCAGGGCAGAACAATATCAGCATGCCGGGCAACCGCATTCCAGCACCATTCATTGACGATCACCGTCGACGGCTTTTGCCATGCTAGCCTCATGCGGGCAAGGTTCTGATGATGATGAAACGGATTGCCCCCGGCCCAATAGATAAGATCAATGTCGGGATATACATATTGCTTGCCATCATAGTCGAAGGACTGGCCAGGACCAAGAAGCATGTCGCTGACCCTTGCAACAGGGATAAAATCAGACACCGCATTTCGCCCCTGAGGAAACGGCGCATAGGGCATTTTAAAGACATTGTTGCCAAGATAATTGGTGATCGTGTAGCCAAAACCGACCCCGCCACCCGGCTTGCCCATATCTCCGATCATCGCCGCCAGAGCCACCACAGCCCAGAATGGCTGCTCGCCAAACTGCTGGCGCGTCAGTGACCAGCTTACCGTCAACATGGTTCGCTCAGCTGCCATCTGCCGGCTCAGGGTGACTATCTGCTCGGTGGTCATGCCGCTGATCTCAGCAGCCCATGCTGCTGTTTTTGGCATCCCATCACTCTCACCCTGCAGATAAGCAGCAAATCTGTCAAAACCGAAAGTGTATCTGTCGAGAAAGCTCCGGTCATACAGACCCTCGATAAGCAATGTGTGACACATTGCAAGCATGACAGCAACATCGGTGTTTGGTCGCAGCTGAATCCAATCCTCGTCAATATCACTCTTCACATCTGACCGGCGCGGCGACAGATTGACGAAGCGTGTTCCCATAGCAGCGGCCTCCCGCACGCCCTGTCGTTGAATATGCGCCCCGGTTCCACCATTGCTTATCTGGCTATTGAAAGCTGGCAGGCCACCAAAGGCCACCATCAGCCTGGTATTGCCACAAACAGATTGCCAACTTGTCTGGCGTGTCAGGATTTCCATCAGATTGCCGCCAAGCACGTGCGGAATGATCACCTCGGCAGCGGCATAGCTGTAGGTGTTCTTCGATTTCGTGTAGCCACCAAGACAGTTTAGGAACCTATGCACCTGACTTTGTGCGTGATGGAAGCGGCCAGCGCTAGCCCAACCATAGGAGCCCGCATAGATTGCCTTATTGCCATGCTTTGTCCTAACTCGATCAAGCTCTGCAGCGACAAGCCTTTCAACCTCATCCCAGCCAATTTCAACAAAGGGATCGCTGCCCCGCTTTTCAGGCGCGCTTCCCGGGCCACCATTCAACCAGCTCTCGCGCACGGCCGGCGTCTTTATGCGCATCGGATCATCGAGAAGGTCGATGATCGAGGGGCCGATTGGTGATGGATCGGGGTCCTTGGCAAATGGCTTCATTTCAGTGATCCTGCCATTCTTCACGGCAAATTCGTAAACGCCCCAATGTGCACTGGTAAGTCCCACAATAAGCCTCTCAAATTTTGTTCCATATCTAGTGAAACAATGTGTCAGGTAACGATGTTTGTCCAGCAGTCTTCATTCTTCCGCAGCCCGCAACGATATCAAAAGTCACCATCTAGCCGGGCGGTTTTGGCAAGCCGCTTGTCCTGGTCATAGAAGGGCAGCGCGACAATCCGGCATTCATGCAGTACACCATCGCCAGATCTGATCCGGAGGCATCTGTCTTCCCAAGCGTCGGCCACGGCAAAGCGGACATAGCCGATACCAGCATCAAATTTGGGCGAATGCGCGCCAGTAGTGACGATGCCAACCGCATCATCACCGTCAAGCACAAGGCTACCACCAGCTGGTACATGCTCTGCACACAAAAGACCAAAAATCCGATTTTCCCGGCGTTCCGCGATGATCGCCTCACGGCCAATAAAGCTGCTGTTCCCAGCATCAACGAAGCGTGAAAGCCCAGCTTCAGCTGGCATCATTGAGCTGTTGAAATCACTGCCACTATCCAGAATTCCAGCCTCAATCCGGCGAATGTTTAGTGACTGCATACTGCCGAACATCAGCCCATGGGGCGCACCGCACTTCATGAGCCAGTCCCACAAACGCGGGCAATCGGTTGCTGCACCAAGAGTATAGATTTCATAACCCAGCTCACCGGACCAGCCGGTTCGAGAAACGAAAACCCGCTGGCCACCTAACGTATGAAATCCGGCATGAAAGAAACCCATCGCCCGGTCAATCGCCCCCTCGGACGCGGCATTTATGACAACCAGCGATTTTGGCCCTTGCAATTGTAGCACGCGCGCATTTGGATCACTAACCGTTACATCATAGCCATAACGATGCGCCAAAAGCCAACTGTCAAGTTCACCATCCGGCTGAACAAACCAGAAGCGATCATCGGTGAGCCGAAACAGAATCCCGTCCATAAATAGGCCGCCCGCATGCGTGCAGGCGAGAACATAACGGCCACGGCCGATACCGATCTCTGCCACGCGCCGGGTGAAGATCCGATCAAGAAACGGCACCGCCTGCGGACCAGATATCTCAACCGGGCGCTCCGGCACGTCATAGAGAACCGCCGCCCGGCGCAGCGCCCAATAAGTCGCTGCAATGTCCTCACCATTATAATGGGCAAAGAAACGGCCGGCCGCCAACCGAAGAACTGTTTTTGGGTTGGCATAGCAGTAGTGAAAAGGTGAAAGCGAATTGCTACCGGCATAAACCGGGTAGATCCTAGCGGGGTCAAGAGTTGGCAAACGGGTCAAGGCAAAGACCATCTAAGCTGTATTACAGTCATTGAAACCGGAGATCTTGTTGCCGTTAGGATCACCTAGATAGGCATGATAGGCATGATAGGCTGGCCTACCGGATGGCTGTGGCCCTGGCTCACCCTTATGCCCACCACCACTGCAAACGCCAATTTCATGAAACTGATCAACAATGGCCCAGCGCAACGCGGCAAAGGCGATAATCACAACATTACCATAACGCAACAGCTGCTGGTCAAAGGCCCTCGTGACATAGAATTCTATCACATCAAGCGCTGTCCGCGCGGCGTGAGCAACATAATCGAAATTTTCCTCAACGCGGATGAGATCCAACGGTTGGAGAATCGCGTCATAGAACAGGATCGCTTTTGCTAGATCAGTGGTTTCTACCATTGCATAACCGATCATCTGTCTGCCTTTCTGCGTCACGCCCTCTGATTATCGCTGGCTTGTTTCATAATTCGGGTTCTGCCAGACAGCCACATCAAGCGGTGACAGTGGGGGTACGCCCAGAATGGCGTCGCTTAGCTTTTCCGCGATCATAATAGTTGGGCTGTTAGTGTTACCATTGGTTGCGGCCGGCATGATAGAGGCGTCGACAACGCGCAGCGCGGCAATGCCATGTACCCTGCCCTGCGGATCGACGACTGCCCCCGTGTCCGTGCTGGCACCCATCCGCGCAGTGCCAGACAGATGCCATTGTGTTGCCAGATGGCTGTTGAGACAAAGGTCCAAGTCGGCATCTGCCTGCACAGCAGCACCAGGAAAAATCTCCGCTCCGCATAGGCCGGCAAATGCTGGCTGATCAACTAATTCACGGACAATGCGAATTCCCGTCCGCAGCAAATCACGGTCACGCGGATCCTTTAAATAATTCACCAGAATGCGCGGCGGTGATTTTGGATCAGAATCGCGCAAGGTGATCTCACCGCGGCTGTGCGCGCGCATCAGACCGACATGGATTTGAAAGGCATGTTCGGGTAATGGATCCCAGCTTTGATCATCAACGGCTACCGGTGAAATTGTAAGTTGAATATCCGGATACTCAACACCAGCGGCTGAACGAAGACAAGCAACCATGTCAAACTGGTTTGACGCGCAGACGCCACTCCTGTTGATCAGCCACTGCATGCCAGCAATTGCTCGACCAAGAAGTCGGGTCTTTGGCCAGATCGAGACTGGCTGTAGACATCTGTATTTCAATACAAAATCAGGATGATCATTGAGATTCTGGCCAACGCCGGGCAGGTCAGCCTTGACGTCAATGCCGTGCGAGCAAAGATGCGCCGCTGGCCCAACGCCGGAGAGCATCAACAGTTGCGGGGTGCCAATCGCCCCCGCACTCAACACCACTTCGCGCCGAGCCATGACGGTAACACGGGCGCCAGCCGAATTAAGAAAAACAATACCTGTTGCGACCTGGTCCTCAATGGCAATTGCCGTGACAAGCGCCCTGGTGATAACCGTCAAATTACTGCGGCCGCGTGCTGGTGCTAGATAGGCGGTTGCCGAGCTACTGCGCTCGCCATTGTGAATGCTGCTGTCAAGCTTAGCAAAACCTTCCTGACGATAGCCACAAATATCCTCACTCTCAGGATAGCCTGCTTGTTTGCCAGCTAGCAAGAAGGCGTCATAGATCGGGTTGTTCGGCTCCGGGCGGTGAACCTTCAGCAGTCCGTCAGCCCCGCGATAGTCACAATCACCGCCAGCATAGCATTCCATCCGTTTAAAATAGGGAAGAACATCGGCATAGCCCCAGCCCTCGCATCCCGCCTGCCGCCAGCTCTCAAAATCGAGCGCATGTCCGCGAATAAAAACCATTCCGTTGATGGACGAGGAGCCACCGAGCGTCCTGCCGCGATCATGCCGCATTGACCGGCCACCCAATGCAGGCTCAGGCTCGCCCTGGAATGCCCAGTTGTGGCGTGTGCTTTTCAGGTTGGTTAGGACAGCAGCTGGTATTTTCAGCGACCATGCGCCATCTTTTCGCCCGGCCTCAATTAGCAGGACAGAGTGACTGCCATCCGCGCTCAGACGATTTGCGAGAACACAGCCGGCCGATCCCGCACCAACGATGATATAGTCATATTCCATGCTGGTCTCATCCCGAAACTTGTGTTGCAGAATTTTGAACTAATTTATTTCCGAGCGCCCCTGCGATCTTTATTACAGATTTGCTGACCGATTGACAAGAAACTTACCAATAGTTAGGGAATTGAACCGAAGCGGCCAACGCTTATGTAGGATTAACATGACAGACGTATCTAAAAGCAACGATCTACTTGCACGTTTTGCCTGTCTTTTTGCCGGTGCACTTTGGGGTCTTTTCTGGATACCTCTGCGAGCCATCGCGGAAACCGGCATCCATGGGCTTTGGGCACCGCTCATTTGGTTTGGCGTTCCCACTTGTTGTCTTATTCCGGTAATCATCTGGCGATGGCGCCAGTTTGTGGCCGGCGGTATGAGCTTACAAATCACTGCCTTTACGGCGGGGCTAGCCCTGACCTTGTACACATTCTCATTCATCTACACCGAAGTCGTGCGAGCAATGCTACTATTCTATCTAACGCCCGTTTGGAGTACCATATTAGCGCGCCTGATACTTGGTGATGCAATAACTGGCCTACGCCTTCTGGCCATGTCTCTGGCGATAGCCGGAATGCTGATAATTTTCGGCCTGGGTTTGAATTTCCCAATACCAAAAAATATAGGCGACTGGCTGGGCTTGGCATCCGGCATAGTCTGGGCTATTGCTGCCGTCAGGCTGCGACAAGCAGACAAATATGCAGCGGTTGATCTGACCTGTGGATTTTTTGGCTGGAGCATGCTTGTCGCACTTATTGCCTGTCTAACTCTGTTACCAGAGGCCACGCCAAGCGCGGACCAGATCATCCCACTTCTCTACTGGATGGTGCCGATCGTCGTGTTATTAGTACTTCCAGGTGCGTTTGCCTCCTTGTGGGGGCCAAAGTTTCTCAACCCCGGGCTTGTCGGACTGCTTTTTATGACGGAAATCATTTTTGGCTCTATCTCAGCCGCGTTATTTGCGGGTGAACCCTTTGGTGGCCGGGAAATTTCCGGTATCCTGCTAATCGCTTCAGCCAGTTTGTTAGAACCGATTTCAGATCTGTTTCGGGCACGCCACAAAGCCGCTCAAAGTAGCTAAATCACATTTTGTCTGAATGCGCGTGTATTTAGCACCATGTCAGCAATTGTCTTAACCTTCAAACGCGCCTGCCGATGGAGGTCTAGATCCTGTTGCGAGCACCCGAGCAGCCGGATCAGCGCAAACTCAAACTCGTCGATCGCCGCGTCGCTGTCAGGGGTAGCACCAAATAGCCCTGCGCGCACCCAGATCCCATCAATCAGCACACCCAAGATATGGGCTATCCTGCCAACATCGTCTGCTTCAGTGAAATGCCTCAGCTCATGGCGCAGATTACTGGTAATTCTGGCATTGCACGCAGCCTGAACACGCTGGCACATCTTGTTATGGGGAACCTCAGCCGACAGCGAAACCCAGGCTTGGCAGACCTGCCTGTTGAAGATAGTCTCGACAAAATTCGCATAAACGATCGCCCAGAGCCGCTCATGCGGCGATTGAGTGTGCCGGTTCAACTCAATAAGCGAATCGCTCAACATCGCGTTGGACCGGCGGAACACCGCCTCGAGAAGCGAGCTTTTGTCTTTGAAATGATGCAAAACGACACCCTTTGACACGCCAGCAATCTCGCCAACACGCTCAAGCGTGGTGCCACGCAGGCCAAAGCGGACAACCGCTTCAAAGGCAGCGCGCGACAATTCGGACCGCCTAATCGCACGAATTGATTTTGACTGCCTCTGCATCATGGATTTGCGTAACCTTTCACTCACATTAGCGCCGCGTCTTTGCTATCCTGCCATCAAAAACACACTATTGACTAGTAAAACTATCTAACAGTAAATTTAACTTACCAA
The DNA here is from genome assembly GCA_902596655.1 of uncultured SAR116 cluster alpha proteobacterium. GTDB lineage: Bacteria > Pseudomonadota > Alphaproteobacteria > Puniceispirillales > Puniceispirillaceae > MED-G116. Next base: position 26,048 of record CACJUX010000020.1, read on the forward strand.
GGGAAAGTCCACGGAACTTTAAGTCGTGCCTGTCGGCATGGTGGAACAATATTAAAGGGGGAAACATGTTACAGAAGTTCAAAATGGTGGCTCTTGCCGCAACAATGATGTTTTCGGCTGGGGGCATGGCCCAGGCTGGGAATGTCCCAGAGTCCACTGATCCGATTAAGGTGATCAACAATGACTGGACCGGCCAGCTGTTCTCAACAGCCGTTGTTGGTGGTCTGCTAGAGGAAATGGGTTACAATATCGAATATGTGAGTGCTGGCGCGTTGCCACAGCACCCGGGAATTGCACAGGGCAATCTGCATCTCCAGACCGAGGTTTGGACGAACAATGTTGGCGATCTGTATCCGGGCTTTGTCGACAAGGGTGATATCGTCGTTGTTGGCAATCTTGGCCTCGAGCCCAAGGAAGGTTGGATCTATCCGCCCTACATGGAAGAAAAATGCCCCGGTCTACCGAGCTATAAGGCTTTGTTTGAATGTCAGCAGGCGTTTGCCAACGCATCGACCTTCCCAAAAGGCCGGCTAATCACATACCCAGCTGACTGGGGAACAAGGTCACGCGATTTGGTTGCCAGCGTCAACATGCCATTCGAACCAATTCCGGGCGGCAGTGAGGGCGCGATGATGGCTGAGCTAAAATCAGCCTATGCTGCGAAGGAGCCAATCCTGATGATGATCTGGCAGCCACACTGGATTTTTGCCGATCTCGACCTTAATTGGGTTGAGTGGAACAAAATCGACGGAGAGTGTGTTGAGGAGTCTCAACAAAAGGAAACCGCCTGCGGCTTTCAGCAAGCTGAGGTACACAAGGTCGTTTGGGGTGGTTTTGAGGAAAAGTGGCCGGCTGCCTACAAGATGGTTTCAAACTTCAAACTAACAAATGAAGATGAGAATTGGGCGATTTTTGAGGTCGACAATAATGGCCGCGACGTCAAGGATGTTGCCAAGGAATGGCTGGCGAAAAATGAAAGCGTTTGGCGAGGCTGGATTAAAGCTGCGATGTAGCCGCCTTTCCGGCTGAAATCCTGATTTCCGGGCGGCAACTAAGATGAGCGCCGCCCGGGACAGATCTTTTTAAAGTGATTTAGTCTGGCTCGCCCGCCATTTCATCTGCGATGGTAAATTGGGTCCTGGCCTCACCGGCCCAATTGGCGCTGCGACCCGGCGGTGAACCTTTTGTTGGAGAGGGACCATGACATCAGAAGCACCAGCCACAAAAGACGTCAAACTCTCCTGCCGAAATGTCTGGAAAATTTATGGCGAGACACCAGCGCAGTTTTTTGAGGCTGGCAATGGCGCTGTTGACTCTCCTGTTGCACTTGCCAAAACCATCAGCACCAGCGATCACATTGTCGCCAATGCAGATGTCAGCTTTGACGTCCATGTTGGTGAAATCTTTGTTATCATGGGATTGTCCGGCTCTGGCAAATCAACAATCGTGCGGTGCATTTCCCGACTTGTCGAACCAACCGCGGGCGAGGTTCTACTTGATGGCGAGGATGTGCTGAAAAAGTCAGATGCCGAGCTAATCGAAATCCGCCGGCACAAAATGGGAATGGTCTTTCAGAGCTTCGGCCTGATGCCACACCTCAATGTTATTGAAAACATTGCCTTTCCCTTGAAATTGCAGGGCATTGGCGAAAGAGAGCGCTATGCGCAGGCAGAGCGTGTAATAGAGCTTGTTGGCCTGCAAGGGCGCGAGTCCAATTTTCCAAACGAGCTGTCAGGAGGACAGCAGCAGCGCGTCGGCATTGCCCGATCATTGGCCGTTGAGCCAGAAGTGTGGTTGCTTGACGAGCCGTTTTCAGCCCTTGATCCTCTGATCCGCAAGAAAATGCAGGATGAATTTCTGCGGATCCAATCAGTACTACACAAGTCAATCGTTTTCATCACCCATGATTTTCAGGAAGCGCTGCGCGTCGCTGACCGGATGGCAATCATGCGCGATGGTGCGATTGTACAGGTGGGACGGCCTGTAGATCTAATCCTCAACCCGGTTGATGACTATGTCCGCGAATTTACCCGTGATGTCTCATGGGAATCAGTGCTGTGTGCTGCCGATGTGGCGGAGGCCGCGGATAGCCCATTGAAAGGTCTTGGCCGCGTTGCCGCCGACACGCCGATTGACAGCCTACTCGGTTATCTTGGCGAAAATGCCGAAGGTGTCGCTGTCGAGGCTGCGGATGGCTCTGTAATTGGCGTTGCCCGCGCCGCAGATGTTGTCAGGGCGCTAGCCAATGGCTGTGATACCACCCCCGCTGAAGTGCGGAGGTAGTGCTCATGTGGGAGAGATTTGATCGCGCTTTCTATCACTGGTTTGCAATTGTCCTGATCACGCTTGCGTTGATCGTTGCACAGCCACATTTCAATTGGATGGCTACCTATCCAAAGGATTTGATAGTTCCGTTTGCCGATTGGCTCAACGCCATCATGGATTGGCTGGTCGACTACCTTGGGTGGCTGTTCATGGGCGCGTCCTGGCTACTAGAATGGCCAATTAAGGGGGTCCGGTTGGTGTTGCAGGCCCTTCCCTGGTCGGTCACGGGATTTCTTTTCTGCCTTGTCGCTTATATCGCCTCTGGCTGGCGGCTGGCGCTTTTCACCCTGACCTCCTGCCTTTACATGGTGATCATCGGTTACTGGCCAGAAAGTATGAACACCCTTTCACTGGTTGCTATATCTGTGCCGATGGCGATCCTGTTCGGCTTTGGGCTGGGCGTCTGGGCGTTTTATTCGCGGCGCGCTGAACGGGCGATCATGCCCCTTCTAGATATTCTGCAGACGGTTCCAGCCTTTGCCTATCTGCTGCTGATCTTGATGCTGTTTGGCTTTGGCACGGTTGTTGGCCTGATTGCAAGCGTTCTCTATTCATTTCCGCCGATGGTGCGCAACACCATCGTTGGCCTCCGCCGCGTCCCCGCCGAGGTCATTGAGTCCGGATTGATGTCAGGTGCAACAGGACGCCAACTATTCTGGCAGGTGCGCGTTTCAAATTCCAAGCGTCAGCTTCTGCTTGGGGTCAACCAGGCGACCATGGCATCACTTAGCATGGTCATCATCGCGTCGATTATCGGCGGCACCGCGGATATCGGGTGGGAGGTACTCTCGCAGATTCGCAAGGCGCAGTTTGGTGAGAGCCTGCTTGCCGGCTTGGTTATCGCGCTGATGGCCATGGTGATTGACCGGGTGACCTCCGGCCTTGCCACGCGATCTGGTGATTATGAGAAACGCAATCGCAGCCAGAGCCTGCGCCACAACAAGGTGCTAATTGCTTGTTGTGGGTTCGTGGCCTTCTACGTGCTTGCCAAATTCATTCCAGCGCTGGAAGTCTGGCCTCGAGAACTCGAGTTCAGCCCGGCGCGCGGCATGAATGAGAGCTTGACCTATCTGATCGTCAATTTCAGGACTGAAATCGAGACGATCAAGACGCTAGCCTTCTTCTTTGTTATGCTGCCAACCAAGATTGGCCTGCAGGGATCGGTCAGTCCGTTTACCTGGGGCTTTGAGTTGCAGACATGGCATTCGCTTTCCTACGCTGCCGCAATGACTCTGATCGGCGCATTCTGCGCCTATCGAGTAAATACCCATGTCGCCATTTTCGTGCTGCTATTTGCCATTTTCTTTTATTTTGGCCTAACCAAAATGCCCTGGCCGGCACTACTATTAATATATAGTTTTTCCGCCTGGCGCATTGGCGGAACTAGGTTGGGGCTGGGAACTTTTTTCGGCCTAGGCTTTATTGTCGTAACTGGCATTTGGCCTGAGGCGATGCTTTCGGTCTATCTGTGCAGCATTGCCGTCATCATTTCCTTTATTTTGGGAGCCGGGCTCGGCATCTGGGCAGCAGGCAATGATACTGTGTCGACCATTTTGCGACCTATCAATGACACCCTTCAAACAATGCCACTTTTCGTTATTCTGATTCCTTTCGTAATGATTTTCAAAATTGGCGAATTCACGGCTCTTCTGGCAATCGTCGCTTACGCCATTGTTCCAGCTATTCGCTATACTGAACACGGTTTACGTAATCTACCCGAAGGCGTGATTGAGGCTGCCCAAATGATGGGATGCTCAAATCGACAAATGCTTTGGTCAGTTAAAATTCCACTGGCGTTACCTGTTATGATGCTCGGGCTAAATCAGACGATAATGTATGGTATTGCCATGCTAGTGATTGCCGCTCTGGTTGGTACAAATGGTCTGGAGCAGATAGTATACATCGGTCTTAGCGATGGGAATTTTGGGGTCGGACTCATAGCTGGTATGGGTTTAGCAATCATCGCTATGATTGCAGACCGCACAACGCAAGCTTGGAGTAGGAAAAGGCAAAGCATTGTAGAGGTCCGTATTTGGTAGGAGTGGATCAAAGTTGAATTAGCTACGTTTAGGAAAGTTACATGCAAAAGAAAACACCCTTTGGCGTCACTCAACATGAATTCCTTCAATCGCAGGATTGGAACTTTCCTGTACCAATTTTTTATGGCCCTGGACGCCTTGCAGAGATTGGTAAATTTTGCGGTTTTTATAATATTTCGAATCCGCTAATCGTAACAGACCGCGGCAGCAAAGACCTGCAATTCATTCAACAGACAAAAGACTACTTATCTGGATCTTCAATAGCCTCCTCAATATTTTTTGAAATTTCTCCCAACCCGCGTGACGACGAGATTGAAGCTGGCAAACGTTGCTTTTTAGATGGCCGGCATGACGCCATAATCGCCATAGGCGGCGGAAGTGCGATGGATGGGGGAAAATCCATTGGGTTGACCGCGTGGAATGAGCACAATTTATGGGATTTTGAATGGGAAAAAGATCCACCTGAAATACCAACTAAAAATGGATTCCCGGCTTTAATCACTATTCCCACTACTGCAGGTACTGGTGCTGAAGCGGAGGGAACCGCTATGGTGACGCATGTTGAAAAAGGAATGAAGTTTTGTATTTGTCACCCGAATTATAGCCCGTCATTTGTTATATTAGACCCTGAACTTACTCTAGCTCTTCCCAAAAATTTAACGGCTTGGACTGGTGCAGATGCTTTAACCCACGCAATCGAAGCTTACCTAGTTCCTGGTTTTGATCCGCTGTGTGATGGTCTGGCATTAGAGGGTCTGGCTTTAATTGCTCATTTTTTACCTTTGGTTGTAAAACAGCCAAATAACTTACAAGCGCGGAGTGGCATGCTTGTTGGCTCATGCTTGGCAGGCATTAGCTTTAGAAAAGGGCTTGGTTTTGTACACGCAATTTCTCACATGGTAGGCGCAGAATATGATACCCAGCACGGCCTCACAAACGCGATAGTTTTGCCAGTAATATTACGCTTCAACCTCCAAAGTTTGGGTGAAAAGACACAGCGAATAGCTGAGGCCATGAAATTGACAGAGAAATCAAATGATGCAGTATGCGTTGCGGTTGAAGGTCTGCTCGACGAGATAGATATACCGAAGTCTCTTTCGGAAATTGGCATTCCATTAGATTGCGCGGAAAGAATTTCTCACAAGTCACTCAAAGATAGTGCTTACGCAACAAACCCGAGAGCAGCAACAGCAAAAGAAATGCAGTGTTTGATTGAAGAAGCAATAGTCAAGGCTCGCCAGTAAGCAGATCATCGTAAAGGACAGAAGTATGGAAAAGCTGCAAAAATTTTATATTAACGGCGAATGGGTAGACCCATTGTCAGACGCTACAATGGCCGTGCTGAACCCGGCGACAGAACAGCAGATTGGCATTGTCGCGCTTGGCAATGCAGCAGATGTTGACCGCGCCGTAACCGCCGCAAACGCCACCTTTGAGGAATTCTCACAGACCAGCAAGGAAGAGCGGCTGGCGCTGCTGAAAAAGGTTAAGGCAATCACCGAAGCCCGCTTTGAGGATTTGGCGCAGGCGATGCGGATGGAAATGGGCGCGCCGATCACCATGGCGCGCGAAGCCCAGGCTGATGCCGCAATTGGGCATCTGGACGGATTTATCACTGCCCTTGAAGAGCTTGCAGAACGGCGGACGCTTGGTAATGGTGATGTCATGGTGCGCGAAGCAATCGGGGTCTGCGGCCTTATCACGCCCTGGAATTGGCCGATCAATCAGATTACCCTAAAGGTCCTGCCAGCTTTGGCGACAGGCTGCTGCTGTGTGTTGAAACCTAGTGAACATACTCCTGTCTCGGCTATGATCTATGCCGAGATTCTGCATGCGGCGGGCTACCCCCCAGGCGTATTCAATCTGGTCAATGGCGAGGGGCCGGTCGTTGGCGCGGCGCTGTCACGCCATCCAGACATCCAGATGATGTCCTTTACTGGTTCAACACGGGCAGGAACGGCCGTCACCCACGACTCCGCTGATACTGTCAAGCGCGTGACGCTTGAGTTGGGCGGCAAATCACCAAATCTGATCTTTGCGGATTGCGACCTTGAAGAGCGCGTGACAGAATCAGTTGCCGAGTGCATGTTTAATTCTGGCCAATCTTGCGACGCGCCCACCCGCCTTCTTGTTGAGCGCAGTTGCTATGAAAAAGTGCTGCAGATCGCAAGACAGGCGGCGACCGACACTACAGTTGGCAACCCAGAAATTGAAGGAGAGCATATCGGTCCACTTTTTGACCAAATCCAGTTTGATCGGGTTCAGAAGATGATCAAAGTGGGGATTGATGAAGGCGCAACACTGCTGGCTGGCGGGCTAGGAAAACCAGACGGCCATAAGACAGGCTGGTTCGTCAAACCGACAATCTTCAGCAATGTCTCGAACGACATGAGGATCGCCCGCGAGGAAATCTTTGGACCGGTGTTGGTTATTATTCCCTTCGAAGACGAGTCAGACGCCATTTCAATTGCAAATGATACGCCCTACGGACTCGCCGCTTATCTACAAACAGGCGACTCCGACCGCGCGGAACGTGTAGCGAGCAAATTACGGGCTGGTGCTGTCCACATTAATGGCGGCGGCTTTGAATATGGTTCGCCTTTTGGTGGCTACAAGCATTCAGGTAATGGCCGTGAGGGCGGCATGATGGGTCTGGAAGACTACCTCGAGACCAAAACCCTGCATGGACTTGGCTAGTCCACCCGACCATCGGAAAAGGCTCAGGGAATTGTGCGGTCTAGCCCACGCACGATTTTATGCTCTTTGTCAAAGAAGGGCAGATCGACAATCTCGCACGCATGTGTGCTGCCATCGGGCAAACGCAACGCCATTGTGCGGCAAAGCCAGTCACCAGGTTCAGCGAAGCGGGCATAACCGATGCCAAGTCCAAGTGTCGGCGATGGAACGCCGGCAGTTATGTGACCGACGACTACCTGACCATCCAATATCTCGCTGCCTGAGGACGGTGTTGCCGCCGAGCAGGTCAGTCCTAAAAGAAGTGACCGCCGGTCAGCATCAATCAGCGCATCACGACCAATGAAATCGTCCTTCTCTAGATCAACAAATGCACCCAATCCTGCCTCGAAAGGCGTCATGCTGGCATCCATGTCGGTTGTGTTGCCCAGAATACCACCCTCGATCCGTCGGATCGTAAGCGCGCGTGTAGAAGAAAATTCCATGCCATGGGGCTCACCTGCTGCCATCAAGTGGTCCCACAGTGCCAGATGATTAGTCTTTTCACCATCACAATAAATTTCAAACCCTAGCTCATTAGTAAAGCCAGTTCGCGACACATAAAGCGATTGTCCACCTAGATCAAAGTAGCCCGACGTGAAATAACGCATTGTCTCATCAATTGCACCACGAGATGCCGCGTTCATAATTGCTATGGATGCCGGACCTTGAATTTGTAGCACCCTAGATTTTGGATCTTTTATTTCAACATCAAAGCCAGTGCTGAGCGCTAATAACCAAGTTTCAAACGGACCATCTGCCTGTACATACCAGAAGCGATTTGTGTCGAGTTTAAACACCACTCCATCCATGAAAACACCACCACTAGGAGTGCATGCGAGAGCGTAATATCCCCGCCCTTCTTCCATGTTTGAAATGCGGCGTGTAAGCACTTTTTCCAAAAATGGCACCGCATCAGCGCCAGAAATTTCTATCGGCTTTTCGGGAACGTCAAAAATTAGCGCCTTGCGACGCAGTAGCCAATATTTTTCCAGATAATCCTCCCCAGCATAAACAGCTTGGAACCGCCCCGCGTAAACGCCACGCACCATTTTCGAGGTGTCATGTCTAGCAATGAAAGGCGACTCTTCAAACCTACGGGCGCTAATTAATACATTATTGTCTAGATCTTTTTCTTCTTGAAGATTTACCATTTATGGCTCCTGGTCATGTAATCTGTCGAGAGCGGTTATTTAATAACCTCCATCACAAATTCGCCAAAATGCTTACCATTGGAAAGTTTTATTTACTAATAGAAAATGATAATCATCAGTTAGCGACCATCTTCATTTTGCCTTTTGACCGCTTGAAAAGCATCTCACTTTTAAATTTTAATTGTGACCAAAAAACAGCTGTCGACAAAGCAAATTTTACCTACCAACATTAGCTTATTTAGTCGCACAAATTTTCTGCTGCCTTTTAATTTTTGATTCTTGAGAATCAACTCCAGACAATCAGCAGCGGGCGGCATAATGGCACAGCCTGTTTGCAATGCATCCTTTAGACATGATATCTGAGTTACGTTTTTTAATCATCTTCATAATATACAAGACGAGGCCTTTTGATGATCGCCGAACTTGGCCATTTCGCATTGATCCTTGCTTTTGTGACATCTATTGTGGTGTCCATCGTGCCGTTGGCCGGGGTGGCCCGTGGCAATGCCGCGATGATGCAGCTTGCGGTGCCAGCGACGTTAGTCATGACAGGGGGCGTTCTGATCGCTTTTGCCGCGCTTATTTGGGCGTTTGTGACCTCTGATTTTTCGGTTGCCCTTGTGACAAGTCACTCGCATTCGGCAAAGCCACTGATCTACAAGATTTCCGGAACATGGGGCAATCACGAGGGATCCCTGCTATTATGGATCGTCATATTGGTGAGCTTTGCCGCCATCCTGACAGTTAGCGGCACGGCCATGCCTATGGCTCTGAAAACCCGCACACTTGCTATTCAGGGCATTGTCAGTGCTGCGTTTCTGGCATTCTCGCTCTTTACCTCCAACCCCTTCGCCAGATTGTCGCCTGCACCACTCGACGGCAATGGGCTAAATCCAGTTCTGCAGGACCCGGGACTGGCCCTGCATCCACCAACGCTCTATATCGGCTATGTCGGGCTTTCAATGGCGTTTTCTTTTGCCGTTGCCGGCCTTCTTGACGGCAGGATTGACCGCGCCTGGGCTATCTATGTAAGACCATGGATCACTGCCGCCTGGTGCGCGCTAACAATCGGGATCGCGCTAGGCAGCTGGTGGGCATATTATGAGCTTGGGTGGGGTGGCTGGTGGTTCTGGGATCCAGTGGAAAATGCCTCGCTAATGCCGTGGCTTGCAGCCACAGCGCTGATCCATTCAGTGAGTGTGGTTGCCGCTCGGGGGATCTTCAAAAGCTGGACGGTGCTGCTTGCCATTCTAGCATTCTCACTATCACTTGTTGGTACTTTTATCGTCCGGTCGGGATTGCTGACCTCGGTTCACAGCTTTGCTAGCGATCCAGCCCGTGGCGCTTTCATTCTCGGCATCCTCCTGTTTGCAATCGGCATTCCGCTGGCGCTGTTTGCTTGGCGCGGACCTCAATTGATCAATGACGGCGATTATCAGCCCGTCAGTCGAGAAACTGGCCTGTTAGTGAATAATTTTCTGCTGACAGCGGCGACAATTGTGGTGCTAATTGGAACATTCTATCCTCTTGGACTGGAGATGGTCAGCGGCGCTCGGATTACCGTCGGTCCACCCTATTTCGATGCCACCTTCAACCCGATCATGGCGGTGCTGGTTCTGGCAATGGCCTTTGGTCCGGTGATGGCATGGCGGAGAGGCACGTTGCCGGCACTTCGCCTTGTCGCCAGTGGCGCGATCATATCGACACTGGCAGCGGTGCTTGCCGGGCTGGCGCTTTTCACGGGCATCTCGCTCGTCGGACTTGCCGGGATCGGCATGATCGCCTGGTTGGGCGGGGGCATTCTGGCCGATATCTTCCACCGCGTGTTACGTGCCGGCAAGGCTGGGAGTGGCGGACGCCCGGCGACGATTCAGATGCCGGTCTGGGGAATGTGGTGTGCGCATCTGGGAATGGTCGTATTTTTGCTTGGTGCCCTTGGAAACGGTCTCT
>CACJUX010000021.1 GCA_902596655.1 uncultured SAR116 cluster alpha proteobacterium
TCAGATGGGGCGGGCACTTTGTGGATGGACGTTGCGAAGCGGTGCTGGTCGGATGAATTGCTTGGCGCCTGTGGCCTGAATAGTAACCAGATGCCCCGCCTTGTTGAGGGGAGTGAGATTTCCGGCACGCTGCGCAGGGACATTGCCACAAGCTGGGGTATTGAGAGCACTCCGGTGGTTGCTGGCGGTGCTGGCGATAATGCGGCTGCGGCCTGTGGACTTGGCGTTACCGCGCCAGGAGACGCTTTTCTGTCGCTTGGAACCTCAGGCGTTGTTTTTGCTGTTACTGAAAGCTTTTCTCCAGCACCCGAAAATGGCGCTCACGCCTTCTGCCACGCCATCCCCGAAACATGGCATCAAATGGGGGTCATTCTAGCGGCAACGGACTGTCTGAACTGGCTGGCCGAAATAACCGGTCAGGCTGTCTCGGCATTGCTACATGATATTGAGATCGGTGAAACTAGACCATCACCCGTACTCTTTCATCCCTATTTGTCCGGCGAACGGACACCGCATAATGACGCCAGGGCAAGGGGGGCTTTCTTTGGCCTTTCACGCGCGCATGATCGACGAGAGATTACACGAGCTGTTGTGGAGGGCGTAGCCTTTGCCCTGGCTGATGCAGTTAATGTGCTGACACACGCAAGTGCAAGGCCATCGTCATTGCTGGCAACCGGTGGTGGAGCGCGAAGCAGACAATGGCTGCAAATTATTGCAGCCGTAACGCAATGCCCCATTATTGTTCCAGCTGGGAGTGACTTTGGTGCCGCACTTGGCGCTGCCCGGCTTGGTCAGGCAGCGGCAGGTAATCTGGGAGCAGGAGAACTGCCAGCAATCATGCAAAAGCCAGACATGGCGGAGCAGATTGATCCCGACAAAACACTGACCGATGCCTATGAGGAGGCGATTATGCGGTGGCGAGATCTCTATCACGCGGCAAAATGCTGAGTGGTGGTCCGCGCAAACGTAAACCGACGATCCAGCTTCAAGCCTGAAAATCCAGCAGGGAACAAAAATGAACGAACAGTTTTTTAACAGACACACACCCTTTTCCTATATTGGCACCGATGGCTTGGCGAATGCCGGTTTCCGCCACTACAACCCCAATGAAATCTTGCTTGGCAAACGCATGGAGGATCACCTCAGATTTGCGGTGTGTTACTGGCATAATTTTGTCTGGCCAGGCAATGACCCTTTTGGTGGCGCAACCTTTCAACGACCATGGTTCCCCGAAAACTGGTCTGGCAGCGCGATGGATGCCGCAAAGCACAAGGCCGATGTTGCCTTTGAAATGTTCCATCTGCTTGGCGCACCCTTCTTTTGCTTTCACGATGCGGATATACGTCCCGAGGGTGATAATTTTGCTGAAAACACAGCAAATCTTCAGGAGATGACCGACTACTTTGCCCAGAAAATGGAGCAAACCGGGACACAGCTGCTATGGGGAACAGCAAACCTGTTTTCCCACCGTCGATACATGGCAGGCGCCTCAACTAACCCTGATCCAGATATCTTTGCCTTTGCCGCCGCCACCGTTAAGACATGCCTTGACGCAACAAAACAGCTCGGTGGGGCAAATTATGTGTTGTGGGGCGGTCGTGAAGGATATGAAACACTGCTGAACACGGCAATCGATCGTGAATTAGACCAGATGGGACGGTTCATGACGATGGTTGTAGATTATAAATATAAGATCGGTTTCGAAGGAACGATCCTAATTGAACCAAAACCGCAAGAGCCCACAAAACACCAGTATGATTTCGATGTCAGTACAGTCTATGGCTTCTTAAAGCGTTATGGTTTGGAAAAGGAAATCAAGGTCAACATCGAACAAGGCCACGCCATCCTATCCGGCCATTCCTTCGAGCATGAGCTAGCCGTCGCCAATGCACTTGGAATTTTTGGGTCGATTGACATGAACCGCAATGATTATCAGTCCGGTTGGGACACCGATCAATTCCCCAATAACGCATCGGAGGTTGCGCTAGCTTATTATCACATCCTCGCCGGTGGTGGTTTCACCACTGGCGGTACCAATTTCGATGCGAAACTGCGACGCCAATCCATTGATCCGGATGATCTGCTGTTGGCACATGTTGGTGCCATGGACATCTGCGCCAGGGGCGTCAAAGCAGCAGCCGCGATTCTGGAAGACGGCAGTTTGCAGGAGAATCTGATTACTCGCTATGCGGGTTGGGAAGGTGAATTTGGCGCTGCGATAATGGATGGTGGACACAATCTCGAAAGCCTTGCCGCCAAGGTGCTTGATAAGCAGATCAACCCTCAGCCGGTCTCCGGCAAACAAGAGGTTCTGGAAAATATCATTAATCGTTTTGTTTAGGTAACGGGTGGAAAAGGGCAACCGCAAATGATCTAGGACTTAATTTTTAAAAGTTTCTCGCATTGAACCGAAGATACCATCTAGACGGGGTGACAGTGAACAGTCGGCCGTCATTTTCATTTCCGGCATGATCTCCTGGGGGATGCCGTCATAGACGACGTCGGGGTAGAGTGAGCTTGTAGCAAGCTGCAGCAAAGTTCCCTCGGGTAGTCTGATCATCGCCTTTTTATTGTCAAAAGAAGCGGTCCTTCCAAGCTGTGGCGCAGAGACAACAAAGACATCATCCATAAGCTCGCACTGATTGTCCAATATGATGGTGGCCTGAACCATCATTTTGGGCTTTGGTTTTAAAATGCCGCTTTGCACAATCAGCCAGCTAACCAGTCCGATAACAACAAAGCTAGTGGCCAATACCAAAACAAGAACGAAATCTTTCATCTTACCGCCGGGTCATTAAGTCGATACATGACAGAAATATGCATCTTCCATACCGTTCCAAGTGTCAGTCAAAAAAGCTGACATATTTTAACTTTAAAAGAATAAATGACCAACTTATGGGCGCATTATCTTGCAGCACCATATGCGGGATCCGCCAACCAACCAAGTGAGGCATCCGTCTCGCCAACCGGTCTATATTCTGCACCAAGTGGCTTACTCCAGCCGAGATTATCAAGCATTGCAAAAAATGAGGAAAAATCAATCTGCCCGTCATCCGGCGGTCCACGATCAGGGATAGAAGCGAATTGGACATGTCCGATTAGCGGCTGAAGTTCACGGAAACGGTTCTCTATATCCCCTTCTGTGCTCCCAACATGATAGCAGTCGAACAACAATTTCAAATTGGGAGTGGCTATTTCAGTGATGACATCTGATGCCTGTTTGGTATCGGCAAGGAAATAGCCAGGGACATCATGTTGGTTGATTGGCTCAATCAATATCGTCATGTCGTAGGACTCTGCCATCCTACAGGCATATCTGAGATTATCCACATAGACATCCCGCGCATTTTCTGCATTTGTAACCCCTGCCATTACATGAACTGCCTGCGTGTTGATTTCTACGCCATAGGCTATTGCCTGTTTGATGGCTGCCCTTGCATCTTCTTGGCGTTCGGGTAGCGCCGCAAGACCAAATTCTGACTTTGATAAATCACCAGGAGGTGTATTCAAACCCAGCATTGGCAGGCCTGCTTCATCCAACGCCCTTGCCACAGATCTGGCCGACACATCATAAGGCCAGTGACATTCAACTGCATCGAACCTAGCTAACTTTGCCGCTTGTATGGCTTCAACTAGCGGCAGGTCAGCCCAGAGCAAACCAAGATTGGCAGAAAATCTGGGCAAGCTCTCAAGTCCTCGCCGCCTCAAATTTCGCCCAGGCTTCTTCCAACTTGTGAATGTCAAAGTCAGGTTGACGCGCGGGGCCAAGAATGATGGCTTCACTCTCTATTACTGACTGGATCGCCATACTGAGTTCCGGAATGGTATCATGAGGAATGACAAGCGCACCGTGACGATCCGCATGGATTAGCTCACCCTGCGCGACCCGCATTCCCTTAATATTGACAGGTGTACCAATTTCAACAACATGAACAAATCCGTGACTTGGTCCGATCGAGCCTGCCAATACTGGAAATCCATCATCGATAACATCCAAATCCCGCATTACACCGTTTGTCACCGCACCAGCAAGTCCAAGCCCCCGGTGAACTGCAACATGAACCTCACCCCACCAACCGGCAATACAATTTGGATAGTCCACATCCTCGACCACTGCAGCCGACGGATAGATACCTCCCACCATTGCCCGGAAATAATCCATCCGACGAGAACGGATTACGTCAGTTGGCTCAGTTGCGGGCGCCAACCCAGAAATTTTAGCCGTTCGGGCAAAGCCCACAATGGCTGGATCGCCCGGTTTGGAATGCCACATGGTACCACGAGTAAAACGGTTGAAACCGCGTTTGCCCTGTGCCACTTCAATCGCATTACAAACGGTTGGCGTATCCACTTTGCGCAAAAGTTCCAAAAGGTCATCAGCCATTACATAATCAGCCATTCATCAATGCCTCGCTTAGTTGATTTATTTTTTCGTATGTTGAGATGTGTCGATAAGTGGCACTTACCATCAACCGCCACTCGCAAGCCGTTAGGTGGAAATGAAAGGTGCCTGTCAACTAACGCAGCTTCATTGTGGGGCCGGCTGGATCATCAGTCTTTCGGACCCTGTACATGCTGACCTCACCCGTCATCGACGGTGCCACTGAATAGACAAGACCAGCTGGCACAAGACATGTATCGCCCGAATTCAAAATTGTCTCACTACCACTCCAACTGAGCTTCCAATGCCCGCGCAAAGGCATCAGCACCTCCGGTTGATCATATCTATCCGCGGCGGCGTCAACTGAGCCGCGAGTAACAAAATCAACTTCAAAGCCGGGGCTATCACGCAACACTGCTTCGGCTCCAATTACCTTTGCCGGCTGGCGGTCGGCAAGTGCCATTAGATCCCAATATCGCGCAACATAATGTGGCACAATTTCACTGGTTGAAGGCTCGCCAAACAATTCCATGTCCTCTTCATTCAGAAGCGGCATAGGCTGCACTCCTGCAGGCAGAGCCTCACCCTTTTTGGTGTCATACAAACGACCATTCTGGCCAAGCAAGAGACCATGTTCGGCTGCATCAGCAATCACCTGCGGTGCCCAGATCACACCGCCACCAGCATCATCCCCACCAAGAACTGCCATTATCAGACCATAGTCAGTACCAATATTCTCAAAGCCGCGAAAGATACCAGTAGGAATGTTGAAGATGTCGCCCTCTTCAAGCACAACTTCGCCGGCATTACCGCTGCGTCCCCAAAAAAACCGCCATCTGCCCGACTGCACAAAAAAGACCTCAGCTGTACGATGCGAATGCAGACTATTGTGACATTTTGGGGGTTGTCCAGCAGCGCCTACATTGAAACCTATGGCTTCGCTGATGTGTACATGCTGATCTGCACTTTCAGACACACCCCCACCAATAATGGTGAAATTCTCCTTTTGGTTGCTGCCAGGTGTGTGCGCATCGATGAAGGCCGTACGGCAGGGTATCAATGCACCTCGGCGGACAATATTTTTTTCCATTTTCTCTGGGGTCACCATTTTTGCCTCTTTCCTAAAACCATCCATTCAATCCACACTTGCCGGAGCCTCGTCATACCTGAAGGCGGCTTGAGGCCAGCGCCGCACCCTCGGCAAGCGAAGCCAGCTTGGCATAGGCAATATCAGGATCTACTGCGCCAAATCCAGCAAAGGTACCGAACCCACAATCTGAACCAGCAATCAGCCGCTCAGCACCGACAATATTTACAAACCGCTCTAGCCGCTGGGCAACCAATTCGGGATGTTCAACAAAATTTGTCGTGGTATCAACCACACCCGGAACCAGGATCTTGTCGTCAGGTATTTCTGCCCTGCGATCACGAAAAACAATCCATTCATGTGCGTGGCGAGGGTTCGATGTCTCGAAAAGGATATAATGCGCCCGTGTCTGCATCAGTGGCGAAAACACCTTGTCCATGTCGATATCACAAACATGGGGACCTTCATAATTACCCCAGCAAATATGCACCCGCACATTAGTCGGATCAATGTCACGCAAAGCGTGATTAAGCGCCTCGACGTGCATATTGGCAATCTTAACAAATTCCTCATCTGCAAGATTTGCAAATAACATATGCCGAGAAAGTGCCAGATCAGGACAATCTAGTTGAAGATCTAAACCAGCGGCAACAATGCTTTCATATTCCGCCTTCATCGCATCAGCCAGCGCTGCCAAATAGGCCTCTCTCGTCTTATAATGCTGATTTTCCAGGAACAGTGAAATCACCCCTGGAGAAGCCGCATTCATAAAGGCGCGCTTTGCACCATTCTTGGCCATACCAGCCTTAAGATTAGCAATATCTGCCTGCAACTCGCCCTGCCCCTTCGAGGTGACTTCACCAGTACACATCGGCCGGGCATATTGCGGTGTGCCTCCGTCATCAGCGAGGCGTTTCAGAAAACTTGGAAATAATTTCAAATCTCCCGGTGCATTGCGTGGGCTGTCACCAGAGAATCCGGTATAACGATCCTTTACATAGGTAGCATAGGAAATTTTTGAGGTTTCACCATCTGAAACAATATCAATGCCAGCTTCAACTTGCCGGCGCACTGTTTCCGCACAAGCTGCTGTCATACATGCGTCAAACTTCGCCTGCGAATAGGGTGTCTCATGTTCCCTGGCAAAAATGAAATCCACCACATCCTGCGTGCGTGGCAAGGAGCCAACATGGGTTGTCAGTATTTTTGTCATTAAACATGACCCTTTCCAAAGCAATCAATCCAATCGACGCGCCAGCCACAAGGTTCAAGCTAGCAGAAACTAGCCAATCTGCATCAGGATCTGCTTCCAGATCGCGACCTCATCGTACAGCGTGAACTCGCGCCTAATCAACGGGTGTCCGCCGACAAGAGCGCCAAATTCGACATGCGACATGCCCATGATGTAAACCTCAGCGCTCGTTGGTCTGCCAAAACTCCCCCATCCTTCATGTCTGCCATGCAAGCTCCAGCGGATAGCAGCGCGCGGTGGCATCATCGGGTCTTCCCGACCAATTTGATGGTCAATGGAAAACTGCGCCGATGGAAAGGCCGAACGCAAACCAATCCAGAAACTGTCGACCTCGTTCCATCCTCTGGCATAGGTATTCCCGGGATATTCACCATGGATCGCGCGGTCATACTGCTCTGGGATTACTGCAAGGTCGGCACTCATGATCTGGTTGAGGCAATCAGCATACCGCGCGCCCCACTCATTTTCATTGCCCCTGCCTTTATAGGGACCTTCTTCATAATTAGCCAGCGAAAGGGGCTGGCTACAGACTTCTGCACCCCCTTCATCGGCAATCAACTTGGCAGCCACATCCCGCGCTGTCCAACCAAGCTGCTTGGCAATGCCACCATAATCGCGGACAAGCCATTCATCGGTAATGGTATTTTCAATCGCATAGCAATCAGCGATGGCCCGAAAATGAACTTTTTTGCCTGTTGGGGTGCCGAACATACTCTCACCAAGATGCGTACCCCTGCAATACAGCCTGTGAGAACTCAGCATGCCTTCATCTTCGTTTCCTGACCAGATGACATCCTCTCCGAGGAGCTGGCGATCAGGAAATTCCACCAAGGTGCCCATGGTACTTGCAATGACTCCAAGGTTGCCACGAGATGAACCCAGCGGCATTCGCAGATGCATGTCCTTACCGTAATATTCGTGTAAGGTCGCTATGCCGCGATCTTCCCAGATCTCTTTGGTAATCCCTATGATGTAATCAGGAAAATCCCTGAATTTGGGATCAAAGCCTTTCATATCATCTTCCTTTCGTTAAGCGCGCCGAACCCCGGAGAACAAGTGGTCCATCTATTTTTACCTGGCAGGGTACAACACCCTGATTTTCAATTTCGCTGAGCAATATATCGACTGTCGCCTTGATCATCTGCTCTGTGCGCTGGCGCACCGTGGTCAGATCATATGAGGGCCAAGCAGCCGCCGGCACATCGTCATATCCAACGATGGATACATCGTCCGGTATGGTGAGCCCAAGCTCAGCCCGCAATGTATCCATCACCGCAAACGCCATATGATCATTGGCCACAAACACCGCATCGGGCCATGAATCCCTGTCACCAGAAAACATTTGCCTTGTAGCGCGGCGCGCTTGGTCAAATTCGAAATTACCAACACCACGCGCAAAAAGCGGCAGACCAGCATCCCGCAGACCATCACAAAACCCCGCTTCACGGTCTCGCTGGGTTGACGCGCCTTCCCAGCCTGCAATAAAGGCGATACGTTCATGGCCACCAGCAATCAGAAAATGTGCTACCTTGCGCCCGCCGGCATAATTGTCTGACGTAACGGCAGACATAGCTGAGTAATCCTGCGAGCGGTTGAACATTACGGTTGGGACACCGGCTATGCGGCATCTGTTCGACAGATCTGATGACAGAGCTACCGACGCGGCAATGATGCCGTCAACCTGATAATCAAGAATCTCATCAAGAACGTCATCAACATTTCCTGCCGTGCTGGCCGCCAAGAAGACGAGGACATGATAGCCGCGCTCCTGCAGCTCGCTTGACAGTTTTTCTAGTGCCTCGGGATAAAACTGGTTTTGCAAATAGGCAACAACAAGTCCAATGATCCGACTCTTGCCAGATACCATTGCGCGTGCCAGAGAGTTTGGTCGGTAACCAAGCTCACTGGCCGCTTTGCGCACTTTTTCAGTAGTTCTGGCAGAAGCGGACGCTCCAGGTGTGAACACGCGGCTGACAGCAGATTGCGAAACGCCTGCCCGCTCTGCGACTTCCTGTGAGGTTATCCGTGCATGAGTCATTCTGCAGTCCAACCGCCGTCGACAACCAGCGCTGTGCCTGTCACCAACGCCGCCGCGTCCGATGCCAGAAATTGAACGGCACCCATGATGTCTTCAATTTTACCAACCCGTCCCAGTTTGATCTTTTCTTCAATCCAGCGCACCCGGTCAGGGCGCGAAAACGTCTGTTCGGTCATCGGGGTGCGAATAAATGTTGGACAGATTGTGTTCACCCTCACGCCATGTTGGCCAAATTCAACGGCCATAGCCTTGGTGAAACCCTCAACAGCATGTTTTGAGCCACAATAGACCGCGCGGTCGACACCACCAACTATGGCCATCTGACTTGAAATGGTGACGATAGACCCGGCGCGGCCATCATCGATCATTGCCTGTGCCGCTGCTTGCGCTGCAAAATAGGCGCCCCGGAGATTGACATTCATTACCGCATCAAAATCATTTGGCTTTGTATCGAGTGCCGGAGTGTGCCGGGCGAGGCCCGCACTGTTTACAAAAATATCAAATGGCCGCAGGCGCGCAATCAGAGCAGCAAAGTTATTAACATCTGTGATATCGGCAACAGCCCCCTCAGCCAATAGTCCTTTTAACTGCATGGCTGCGACCATCTGATCAATCAGATCAGAACGACGCGCCATGATGACCACATGCGCCCCTGCCTCAGCCAACGCAACCGCGCAACCAAGTCCAATTCCCGAGGAACCACCAACGACCACTGCGCGTTTTCCCTCAAGTCTTAGGGATGGAGTTGTTGGCAATTTCAATGCACTGCCTCCTCGTGGCTCACCGTCTCATTGGTACGGGCCTTGTTGAATTCCCGCATTCTTGCCAGCACATCAACGCCGATCTGATCATAAAGATGAAGCATGTCAATCATGACCCAGTTTTCTCTGATCAATCCGTTTTCAACACGCCAGAAATCCAGACTTCGCAGGCTGATCTCGCGATTCAATGGTGGCAGGCCGAGCCAGCCACCATGGCTCAAAGTCTGTATCATATTTGGCCATCCCGAAACCCCTACATAATCGTTGTCGGCAAAAAGATGGTGGGTAATCTCATCCGCTTTGTTGCCACGATCCGGCATCGCATTTAAAAAAGGAATTTGATGCCAGTTACGAAAGCCATCAATGCCCCGTGCCGTGCCAATACCAGCCGGGCCATACCAGTTCATTTTGGGGTGCCAGAACCGTGACAGCTCCATGATTTCAGGACCACCTTCGCGCGGGTGCAAAATCATTTTGGACAACATATCAATAATCAGTTGGCGGCTGTTCTGACTTTGCTCAATATCCCGGTTCATTCGCAAAAGGCCGTCGCCGGACGCGGGCCCGGGCGCACAAATTTCCCTTCCAAGCGAGGGCACCATCGGCCAGGCGCCAACCTGCATCATAACCTCAGGAAGGTCCCATACCGACTGATACTCAATAACGCGGCAATTTTCGAAGCGATAGAACTCGTGAAATCGCATGTGGACCAAATGTCCTGTTGGCGGGATGTCTAGGAGCGGTGCCATGAAAGTGCCAACAAAATGCCCCGCACATCCAACCCAATCAGCACCATGATCATCCTCGCCGGCCATGATGAGCCAGTCACGCCGCTCAACGTCAGGCCACGCAGCTTTCAATGGCGCGAGAGCATTATCATAAAACTGCCCCGCCCCTTGCATGTCGCCATAGGGATGCCCGAGATGGAATATAGCTTCGTCAAACACCACTGTATCGAGCGCACGTCGAAGAGTTACCTCATCCCAGTTATATTGAGCGGCCGTGAGCGATGCCAGCGCGACGCGGTTTGTGGCATGACAGTCGGTCATTCAGCGGCATCCCCATAAGCGACATTCCTGCCTCCATAACGACGCACCCGAACGTTGCATTGCTCGGCATGGCCGACGAAACCCTCAAGCATGCACAGACGTGATCCATATTCACCAATCATCGCAGCTGCCTCATCGGATGTGATTTTCTGATAGGAATGCGTTTTCAGGAATTTACCGACCCAAAGACCGCCAGTGTAACGACCAGCTTTTTTTGTTGGCAAAGTGTGGTTTGTTCCAATTACCTTGTCACCATTAGCTACATTGGTTCGTGGGCCCAAAAACAAGGCACCATAGCTGTGCATTTTCTCCAGGTACCAGTCGTCGCGTGCGGTCATCACCTGCACATGCTCATAAGCCATGTCATTTGCGGTTTTCAAAATATCCTCATGGCTGTCACAGACAATGATATCACCATAATTTTCCCAACTCGCAGCAGCCGTCTCGCTGGTTGGGAGAATTTGCAGTAGTCTGTCAATCTCAGACAGCGTATTTTTTGCGAGCCGGTGGCTGTTGGTGATCAGGCATGCTGGCGAATTGTAGCCATGCTCCGCTTGACCGAGCAGATCTGTCGCGCAAAGTTCTGCATCGACGGTATCATCAGCAATGACCATGGTCTCAGTCGGTCCGGCAAACAGATCAATACCAACCCGACCATAAAGCTGCCGCTTAGCTTCGGCTACGAATGCGTTACCGGGCCCCACCAGCATATGAACCGGATCAATACTCTCGGTCCCAATGGCCATGGCACCAACAGCCTGAATGCCGCCAAGTACATATATTTCATGCGCTCCACCCATAGCCATCGCCGCGACAATGGCAGGATGAGGCCCACCATCAACCGGCGGAGCAGCCGCGATAATTCGAGGAACACCGGCCACTGACGCGGTTAGAACCGACATATGTGCCGACGCCACCATCGGGAATTTTCCACCAGGAACGTAGCAGCCGACTGACTGCACGGGTATATTCTTATGACCAAGAATGACGCCAGGCAACGTCTCAACCTCTATATCAGTGATGCTGTCAAGCTGAGCTTTGGCAAAGCGGCGGATCTGAGCCTGGGCAAATTTTATGTCTTCCAGATCCCGCATCGACACTTTGTTCATAGCGGCTTGGATCTCGCTTTTAGTGAGGCGAAAACGTTGTGGCTGATAATTGTCATATCTTTTTGAGAGTTCGCGTACCGCCACGTCACCACGCGCGGCAATATCAGTCAATGTTGTCTCCACAACAGCACGTACTTTGGCATCATCCTCAGCCTTTTCCGATTCAGGCTTACTGCGTTTCAGAAATTCAATTCCCATTGCTTACAATCCTTCGGGTTTACTGCGTCCTTGGGTCATTTTGCGACTGGTTGTGGTGGAACACACTCACCTCGGTCAAAACTTTCCCATCCCTTGCCATCAAAAACGTCGACACCAAGCTGGGCCAACACATGCGGGAAATCGACCATCACCCAATTGTTGGCTATCTTGCCATTCTCGACTTTCCAAAAATCCATGTAACGGATTTTAATTCGCTTGCCGGTTGCCGCCACACCCATAAATTCTCCTGAGTGAGTGGCTTCCTGATGCCCAAAAGCGGCGGCCCATTCACCCATATACAGACGTGCCTCATCGACACACACCTTATCGGAAAACGCCGCCTGAAAGGGCCGCTGCCAATTGTCCTGGAATTCTTTGAGGCCAATTTTCGTTCCGCAACCGGCGTTGCCCATCCAGCGAAAACTCTGGGCAAAGAATTCACCAATATCATCAATGCGATGATCATTCAGCCCATCAACCATCCCCTCAATAACAGCACGTGTTTCATCAGTTTTTGTCATATCCGTGTCGCGGCTGAGAAACGCCTGTTCTGGCCGTGAACCTCTCATCCTTTGACAGCTCCCGCGGTCAAACCGCTGACAATCTGCCGCTGGAAAACCATCACAAGGATAAACAATGGAACCGTAGCAGATACGACCGAGGCTACGGCAAACATAATATTGCCCTCGGTATAGGTCGTTCCAAGAAAGGCAGCTACCTGCGGCACCATGGTTCGGTTGTCCTCAGAGAGGAGCATCGCAGTGACAGCGAAGTCGTTATAGGCAAGAAGAAAACTAAAAAGTCCTGTGGTAATAACGCCGGGCCACATCACTGGAATAATCACATGGCGAAAGGCCTGAAACTGCGTGCAACCATCAACCTTTGCGCTCTCATCTAGCTCCTTTGGAATATTCTGGAAAAAAGAATGCAGCATCCACAAAGTGAAGGGCTGGTTTATTGCCACAAGAACAATGATAGCCGTCGGCAGTATGCCCCAGACATTCCATTGGAAAAAAGGCAACATATAACCAGCGACTAGTGTAATTGGGGGCATAGCGCGGAAAATCAGAGCCGCAATCAACAGCCAAAAAGTATAGCGATACCCTGATCGCGACAACGCGTAGCCGCCCAGCGTACCAATCGTCAAGGACGTAAGCACAACGAAGAAGCAGACAATAAAAGTGTTTATGACATTATGCAGGAAGCCCTCCTCAACCCAAGCACCGTAGTAGCCAGCGCCAGTGAACGGGCTGCCATGTGTATCCTCGGTACGCCGGCCAGTAATGGCATTTGTCCAGTCAGCTATTGAGAAGAAGTCAAGCTCGACCTTGAACGATCCCCACAACGTCCAGATAAATGGGAAGGCCGCCATCACCAGCCAGACCACGATGAAGCTGGTAAGGACTACTCGAAGCCCATTCGGCAAGCTTTGAGCGCGCGACGCCATCTCAGACTTTCTCCCTAAAGTCCCGCCAAGTGCGGATCAAAACAGGTGTAAGCAGGATCGCTACACCAATTATAGTGATAACAGATGTCGTTGCCGCTGAACTAAGCTGTCTAGTTTCTCCACCAAGATCGTTGAAGATCGCCCAACTCAGTGACGTGGCATGGGCCTCAGCGTTAAAGCCTATAATCGGTTCAAACACACGAAAATTGTCCATCAGTTGAATTAGCGTTACGAAGGTCACAAGCGGCATCAAGTGGGGTAATATTACATAACGAACTCTTTGTATTCGCGAAGCCCCGTCAATCTGAGCCGCCTCCATCTGATCCTTGGGGAGTGTCTGCAGCCCTGCGTAAAAAATGACGAATGCAAAAGGAGCCGCGTGCCAAATGCCGTAGACTATCAGCGACACCCACATCAAGCCCGTTGAAGCCTTCAAAGAGAGTGAGGGATCACCAGCCATCCATTGCAGCAGATTGCCCAGAATGCCACGGCTGTCAATCATCCAGTAAAGCACGAGTGCACCGATCAATGGTGTAATTACAAATGGCAAAAGTGAGAAAAAGATAACAACGCCGCGAAGACTCGCATAAATGGAATTCACAGCCAGTGCAATAAGGAGTCCAATTACAATGACTATCGGCGTTACGGTAAAAATGAACACCAGTGTAAATGACATGGCACGGTAAAACGGGAGGTTGACAAGCGACGCGAGAAATTCGCTCCAACTCTGCGAGGTGGCCCACGCCTCACCAACCTCTGAAATAGCGAGGTGACCTCGATCGAGATAGATGTCGAGCCCTACAAAACGTCCAAGGGGTTGCTCTGCGCGAAGCGCTGCCGTCGCCTCCTGATCGATGGTAGTCTCTTCCGTACATTTGAAGGGTGTACAGGTCTCCACCGTCAAAAATACAGCCTCATGCGGAGTGAACATCGATTGCACGATGACCGACACGATTGGCATGGCGATGAATAGCAGCATCGCAAGGCCTGTCGGCATAAAGAACCAGAAAAAAGTGCGGTGTTTCATTTGCTTCGCCAGCCAGAGTCAAAGGGTTGCGAAGAGGGATTACCCTCTCCGCAACATCACTTTCTAGAGAAAGCCCTTTTCTTTTGCCGCAGCAACATATGCAGCCTCGACGTCAGCGAGTGCCTGCTCGGCACTTTCCTTGCCCTGCATGAAATCGGCAAGCTCGTTTCCAAGTGCCGTATGAAGCAGGCCCATGTAAGGCAGCATAGGATAAGGAATAGTGTTGGCCTCCGCAGCCGCAAAAACACCGACAGCAGCAGGAGTTGGCTTATAGCCGTCAATCAACCATACTGCCTGGGTGGCAACGTCGTTGTCAGCAAGTATCTCTGGCCGGATTGCGTGCGTCATTGCAATGAAGGTCGCCTCCGCCTCAGCATCAGAAATATTCTTGGCCACAGTCCAGCCGTCCCACCACAGGGTCGATGCTGGTGTCGACCCACCACCAGCAGTCATCGGACCAGCGATAGCAAAGCCATCTACTACCGCCTGTGGCACACCATCGGCTGTTACGAGAGTTGCGGCTCGCGATCCCCACATGTTCATGATTGCAACATTGCCGGCACGGAATTCAGCATTTGTCGCGTTGCTGTCATGGGTCAAGAAGTCAGGATTCATGTATTCGGAGAGTGACTTCATCATATTGAGTGCTTTGACACCTGCTTCAGTATTCACGTTCGGTCGTGCCGAGCCTGACTTGAAATGGTTTCCTCCCATACCGAGGAACATATTATTGAATTCTTGGGCGAGATTCCAGCCAGCCTTGTATGCACCGCCGACCGGATTAGGCATGATACCTTTGTCGCGGATCATTTTTGCGGCGGTAAGCATGTCCTCATAAGTCTTTGGCGGTTCCACACCAATCTGCTTTAGAACGTCG
Source organism: uncultured SAR116 cluster alpha proteobacterium (assembly GCA_902596655.1). Lineage (GTDB taxonomy): Bacteria > Pseudomonadota > Alphaproteobacteria > Puniceispirillales > Puniceispirillaceae > MED-G116. Next base: position 15,227 of record CACJUX010000021.1, read on the forward strand.
GCCCGATACACGAGGTGTTGGGCATTGGCCATAAAGGCGACCGCCATGACTTTACCATCGATGGTGACAAGCTGGTTCTTCTTAAGGTGCTTCCCATGCTTTGCGACAAGTTCATCCAGCGGACGGATAACATCCTCATTCATCAGTGCAACAATGGAGGAGTTAGCAATGATGGCCGAAGTGTATTCGGCAGGGTTTCCTTGCATACCTGGAACATTAATCTTCTGATGATCTGCAGTAAGGTTGGTTGTCACCTCAGCGCCTTTACATTCCTGCGCCCCAGCACCAACAGACTGAATTGCAGGAAATTCATTACCCACGATGGAAACGCGAGCGTTGATGCCACAGGCCATGGCGGAAGCACCCGCCAGGACAGTCATGACACCGGCCAATACTAATTTTCTGACAAACATATGTTTCTCCCTATTTTCGGACGCAGCAGTTTGGTCTGCATCATGGTTGTATCCGCCTGTGGCGGATAATCTCGGGATCAAGTCCCGACTCGCGCACCTGTTTCTGCGTCAAACAGGTGACAAATCTTACGGGGAACCGACAGCCTGACTGGGTCACCGATTTTAGCTTGGAAATCCTTTGAGGCACGGACTGAGATCAATTCGCCAGCTAAACGAACCGTCACCATGGTGGCGTCACCAAGGAGTTCAAGCGCGTAAATAGGCGCGGTAATTTCAGCCTGTCTGGAGTCTATAACACTCGCATCCTCCGCACGAAAGCCAAGCGTAATGGGCCCATCAGGCGCTTTAAAACCTTTGATTTTCACTGGGTCAGCAACGAATGTGCCACCATCAAGCGATCCACTAATCAAATTCATTGCTGGGTTGCCAATGAAACCAGCAACAAAAGCATTTGCCGGCCTGTCGTAGATGTCAGTTGGCGTACCAACCTGTTGCACAACACCACGCTCCATCACAACCACCCGATCAGCAAGCGTCATCGCCTCAATCTGGTCGTGCGTTACATATATCGTTGTTACCGCCAATTCATGCGACAGGTTCTTAATCTGTGCGCGAGTTGAAACGCGTAGCTTGGCATCTAGATTAGAAAGTGGTTCATCCATAAGGAACACATTTGGCTCACGCACGATTGCACGCGCCAATGCAACGCGTTGACGCTGTCCACCCGAGAGCTCCGCTGGCTTGCGATGTAGAAATTCATCTAGTTCGACCATAGCCGAGGCCTGACGCACCCGCGCGTCCTGACCACTTGGGTCAATATTGCGAACTCTTAGGGGAAAGCGAATATTTTCATACACATTCATGTTTGGATAGAGTGCATAGCTCTGAAAAACCATGGCAACATCGCGGTCTTTAGGCTCCAGATCATTGATGCGTTTGCCATCAATAAGTATATCTCCTTCGGTAGCGTCCTCAAGACCAGCGATCATCCGCATAGTTGTGGTTTTGCCACATCCTGAAGGGCCGAGCAAAACCAAAAATTCCTTGTCAGGGATTGTCAGATCAAAACCATCCACACCAACGAAGTCACCCCATCGCTTGCTGAGATTTCGCAGTTGAATTTCTGCCATATGTAACGTCTCCCCACACGCGCATACGGCTTAATTTGCATACGCATGCACAAATTGTAGACATGCGGCAGTTGGCTTGGCAAGTTCTTTTCTGGCACTTTCAAGGAGAGTTACTAAATATATCAGAGGCAGAGCGGAGATGATAAAGTTTCAACTTGAAAAACAGATTGTCAGGAATTTTTACAGAAGATTGGAAACAGCACCCGCGGATAAGATCGGCACAATTTTGCAGTCAACCGTCATGGATGATTACCTTTGGCGTGGGTTTCATCCCTTTAATGAAATTCGGGGTGGTGAGGCCGTCGCAGCCTCTTTCTGGTCACCGCTGAAAACGGCACTTAAATCAATGCAACGCCGGATGGATATCTTTTTTGCCGGCAAGAATAGGCTTGAAGCGGATGACAGCGTCTGGGTTGTCTCGATGGGTCATCTGATGGGATTGTTTGACAAGGCTTGGCTAGGCATCCAACCAACCGGTAAAATAACGATGCTTCGCTATTGCGAATTTAATAGGGTAGCGGATAACAGAATTATAGAAACAGCGATGTATTTCGACATACCTCATCTGATGATGCAGGCTGGAATACAGCCTTTCCCAACACAATTCGGCGCGCATATGGTCCAACCCGGACCAATGACCCATGACGGGTTATTATTTGCCCCACAAGCGGCAAAAGAAGGCGATCGCACCATGGCCAGCATCAACGCAATGATTGCCGACCTTGGGCAATGGGACAGTGGACTGCCCCTTGAGGACGAATTGCGTCGTACCTGGCATGAGGATATGTGTTGGTGGGGGCCAGCGGGCATTGGTGCGACCTTTTCGATCGAACGCTATGTAAAACAACATGCCGGACCGTTCCGCGCCGCTTTTAGTGATCGGTCACAAACGCAGCATCAATGCCGCCTGGCAGAAGGCCATTATGGCGGATACTTTGGATGGCCCAACTTCACCGTAACAATGTCTGATCACTTCATGGGCATGCCTGCAACCGGATTGTCTGGAGAGTTCAGGGTCATCGACATCTACCGGCGCGAGGCGGACAAACTTGCCGAAAACTGGATATTCATCGACATGTTGCATTTCTGGAAAATGCAGGGGTTGGATCTTCTCGGGCAAAATGAGAAGATAACCCATACATGATTGACGCACATCATCATCTATGGGACCTCTCTGCGGTAAATTATCCATGGCTTGAGGCTACTGGAGTGACCCGCTTTTTCGGTGATCCTAAACCCATTCAGCGAGACTATCTGGTTGATGAGTTCAGTCGTGACGCGAGTGCAGAGGGTTTTACAGGTTCGGTGCATATTCAGGTGGGCGCTGCTGATGGGCTTGCCGAAGCCAAATGGGTTCAGCACATCGCCGAACAAAACCCCAATTGGCCAATGGTCCAGGTGGTTTTCTGCGATCTTACATCACCTGATCTGTCTGCCCAGCTAGATGCGTTTGAGGCACTCTCCACCGTCCGTGGCGTCCGGCAGATCATTGGCCGTGCGCCAGGCGAGGACACAGCAACGGGTACAAATGATCTTCTGCGGTCACCCGCTTTTCTTGCTGGATTGACTGAGGTTGGCCGACGAGGCCTCTCCTTTGACCTTCAACTCATCCCCGAACTAATGACAGCCGCTGCCAATATCCTCGAAAATGCAACAGATACAAGAGTAGCCCTTTGTCATGCCGGCAGCCCCCATGACCGCTCCAGCCGGGGTATAGACAGCTGGGCCCAGAATTTGCGACATCTATCCACACTGCCACAAGTTGTTTGCAAATTATCTGGCCTTGGCATGTTTGATCATTGCTGGACAAATCAAACAATTGCACCGCTCATCGACACATGCCTTGATCAATTTGGCCCGGAGCGCTGCATGTTTGGGTCGAATTTCCCAGTCGATAGCCTTTATTCCGACTATGCGACCGTTGTGGCGGCACACCGCGAAATTGTGCCTGAAAGTAGCCATGCCGCTGTTTTTGGAAGAACTGCAGCAGCATTCTACAGCCTCTAGGCCATCGTGAAGGCACAGCTATTTTATGATTAATAGTAAATAGCGTTGAAGTGGGAAGCGCGTCTGCGATAGTATACACGGACATGAAAAGACGTGCACGTTTCATTGACATCGCCAAACAGGCAGGCGTTGGCACAGCCACCGTCGACCGCGTTTTAAATGAGCGTGGGGGAGTAAGTGAGAAAACAACAAAAATCGTCCTTGACGCGGCACGTGAACTGCAGATCAATCGTCTTCTTCCACAAAGCAATCGACGTCGACTTTATGTCGAAGCAGTTTTCTGCCGTAACCCATCAACTCATTACAGACGGCTGAACGATGCGCTTCAGGCTGTAGGCGACATTGTTGATTTTCCAATTTCTGTTTATCGCACACATTTCGATGTCACCGAGACGGAAAAGCTGGTTGAGCATATCAATTCCACCTGTGAGGTGCGCGACGGATTCATTCTGTTCACCTACAACACGCCATATCTTGCCCAGAACATAAGGCGTCTCACCAAAAAGGCGACAATCGTGACGATCAGCACAGACATTCCAGAGAGTCACCGGCATTGCTATGTTGGCATCGACAACCATGGTGCCGGACTGGCAGCAGCAAAAATCAGCGCTGCTATCTGTCGCAAAGGCGGTAAGGTTCTTGTCCTCGAACCGTCAGAAGAAGCCGAGGCGCAATCCAGCCGGTTTCTGGCATTCACTCAATATTTTAAAGCATTGGGAAAATCCGCTGACCTGATTTTTTTCAGAGACACCGACCATAGCCAAGACCCGTTGAAGGCATTTTTGAATAAATTGCTCGCTCATCATGACATCCGAGTCCTTTATGGCCCCTTCAACAATGATTTGGTCGAGCGGATCATAAGTCTCGGTAGGATCAACGCTGCAATTGGAGACATTGCGAAAATCGTGCATGACCTCAGCGCCAATTCTGCCCAGAATTTGCAGGATGGATTGATCGACATCATTGTCGATTCAAACCCCGCAAAGGAAGTGTTTCAGGCAACGTTATTCATTGCCAGAGAACATGGCTTTGAAACTGCGTTCAAACAGCGGCCGGTCAATTTTCAGTTATACACATCTGAAAACCTGCCGATTGGCACGATGCCATATTTGGCCTCACCCGGAACACTGTTACCGCCAAGATAGCAGAAGCGGAGCTAAAAAGAGTTGCTTTTCAAACACCAGATCCGATTAAGGTCACGCAAGAGTATTGAAGAGGATCCAAACAGGCGGTCCTGCGAATTGACGGTGGCATGGTCGCAAATGACTGGGCTATGCAACCCCTTGCAGACCAATTCGCGGCGTCCGCTGACCGGCCAATTGTTACCGAAATAACAACCGCGGAGGCGGTCTATCTTGCTAGATTGGCTGCCATACCATGTTCAAAATCGGTAAAGTTTGCCTCGCGATGGACCTGACAAAGCCAGTTAAAACCCAAGCAACCAGGTAATCAAGCCAATGAGCTTTGCGCGGGATGGCAAGGTGCCTTGCCCAGTTGCTACATGAGCCCAACTTTTAACAGAAGTAGCGGGCAATAACTACGAAGTGTTTATCTAATAGACTTTACCGCGAGCGGATACTGGCCAGATCACCTCAACCTTTCCACCACGGACACCAACATACCAGTCGTGGAGATTACATGTTGGATCACAATGACCAGGAACGAGCTTCAATTTCTCATTGATAGTCAAAATACCATCGGGATCCGACACAACACCATGCTCATCAGAGCAGCTGATATATTCGATGTCTGTCCGTCCAAACACCACCGGTAATCCAGAATCTAAGGACTGTGCTTTCAAACCAGCATCCACCACAGCTTGGTCAGCCTTTGCGTGGCTCATCACTGAAGTAAGGATGAACAAAGCATTCTCCCATTCACCTTGGTCAATTCGTTTACCGTCAGCACCTAAAACACGGCCGTAATGAGCATCCATAAACGCGTATGATCCACACTGCAACTCATTGAAAATTCCAGAATTTCCCTCAAAATAATATGAACCTGTTCCCCCGCCACTGATTATTTCGCAGTCTATCCCCTCTTTTTCTAGGGCCCTTAAAGCAGATTTAACCTCTGTGACCACTAAATCAAACTTTGCTCCGCGTTCCTGATAGCTTTCTAAATGCTGCATTGCTCCCTGATAAGCTTGGATACCAGAAAACTTGAGTCCCTCCGCCTTTTCAACCGCCGAGGCAATGGCAACTACTTCCGTGGTCGTTACCACACCGCAGCGCCCTGCCCCACAATCAATCTCAACAAGACATTCGATCCGAGTTCCATTAGCAGTCGCTGCCGATGAGAGATCTGGTAAATTCGCAATATCATCTACACAACATATCACCCGCGCACCAAGTTTTGGAATCCGCGCCAAACGGTCAATTTTTGCAGGATCCCGAATCTGATTTGATACAAGAATGTCCCTAATTCCTCCCCTTGCGAAAACCTCAGCCTCCGACACCTTTTGACAACAAACACCTACCGAATGGCCAAGCCGCTCCTGTAAAAGTGCCACATCCACAGATTTATGCATTTTACCGTGAACACGATGGCGAACGCCCATCCCTTGCGCTAAGCTACCCATTTTGACGATGTTGCGTTCCAATGCATCCAAATCAAGTATCAAGCAAGGCGTTTGAATTTCTGACTCCTTCATACCAATAGAGGCAGGAACATCATAACCAACTTCCAACTCTTCTCCTCTTTCCACTCCAATCATTGCGATATCTCCCATAAAACCCAGCTACCTTGGAATGTAACTAATTTAGCGTACTTAAAATACTGGGACTAATTGAAAAAAATAATTGAGGCATTGCTTGTAGAGTTAGGCACGGCTAATGTTATTAGGATATCCAAATGGAAAATTTCAAAGACAAGGAAACCGTGTATTGCCAACTATCACATCCCCAACGATGGCTGCCTGCTGCAGCACCCGTGTAGCAAAAATCGCTATCTGCGCCCTGCTGTTCGTTATCTTCAGCACACTGGCCAGTTCGATCGTGTATGCGGATGAAAAGTTCAAAGCAGTTACTACTTTCACCGTGATTGCAGATATGGCACGCAATGTTGCTGGCGACGCTGCTGTCGTTGAGTCGATCACTAAGCCAGGATCTGAAATTCACCGCTATTCACCAACCCCACGAGACATATTGCGCGCACAAGATGCTGATCTTGTTCTCTGGAACGGGATGAACCTCGAATTGTGGTTTGAGCAATTTTTCGATCACCTGAATGACGTGCCACAGGTTACCCTGTCAAACGGTGTGCGAGAACTTGGCATTCGAGAGGGCAATTATGTAGGAAAGCCCAATCCCCATGCCTGGATGTCACCTGACAATGCGATGATCTATGTGGACAACATCGTCAGCGCTTTTTCCAAACATGACCCAGTACATGCCGATATCTATCTCAGTAATGGTGACGCCTACAAGGCCCGCATAACTGCCGCCATCGCGCCAATTCGGACACTAGTTGAAACCATTCCAATCGAACGGAGATGGCTGGTGAGCTGCGAGGGTGCCTTTACCTATCTGGCGAACGACCTTGGACTCAAAGAACTTTATCTATGGCCAATAAATGCAGATCAACAAGGTACGCCACAGCAGGTTCGTAAAGTCATTGATAGCATCCGCACCCACAATATCCCTGCTATTTTCTGTGAAAGCACGGTCAATAACGATCCAGCCAAACAGATAGCACGTGAAACCGAAGCCACCTATGGTGGCATTTTGTATGTCGACAGTCTGAGCACTGCTGACGGCCCTGTTCCCACCTATATCGATCTGCTTCGCGTGACGACCTCAACCATAGTCAAGGGTTTGGTGGAGGCTTTATGATGCACAATGAAACAGACATCGCTATCGAAGTTCTTGAGCTGACAGTTCGTTACAAAAATGGCTATACCGCATTACAAAACACAAGTTTTTCCATAAACAGGGGGACCATAAGTGGTCTGGTAGGGGTAAATGGTGCTGGCAAATCTACACTTTTTAAAGCTTTGATGGGGTTTGTCCCAATCGCCGCAGGTGACATCACCATCCTTGGTAACTCAGTAAGCCAGGCACTGAAATCACGCCTGATCGCCTATGTGCCACAATCAGAAGAAGTTGACTGGTCCTTTCCAGTACTGGTGGAGGATGTGGTGATGATGGGCCGCTATGGCCACATGGGTCTGCTGCGCATCGCCAGTGCCGCAGACCATCTTGCCGTAGATGAGGCATTGAACCGTGTTGGCATGAGTATCTTCCGGCACCGACAGATTGGTGAGTTATCCGGCGGGCAGCGAAAGCGTGTCTTTATTGCCCGTGCACTCGCTCAACAGGGTCAGGTGATACTGTTAGATGAGCCTTTTTCCGGGGTCGATGTGCAAACCGAAGATGCTATCATCACCCTGTTGCGCGCGCTTCGTGATGAGGGGCGGGTAATCCTTGTTTCGACACATAATCTGGGGTCGGTGCCAGAATTCTGCGACCATGTTGTCATGGTGAATGGCACGGTGCTGAACCACGGACCAGTGGCGACAAACTTTACCCACGAACATCTCGAGTCGGCATTTGGAGGGGTGTTGCGGCATCTTGTGATTGGCGGCAAGGATCTCCACGACGACATTGACAGCCGGCAAGTGTCCATCCTGACGGATGATGAGCGCCCCCTTGTGACCTACGACGGCAAGCACCAAACAGCACGCGGCAAGGAAGAGGCCGATGTTTGAGACCTTGCTGTTGCCCTTCAGCTATGGCTACATGACAAATGCGATGTGGGTCAGCGCTCTCGTTGGGGGTGTCTGTGCCTTCCTTTCCGCCTACCTTATGCTCAAAGGTTGGTCACTAATCGGCGATGCACTGTCCCATTCCATTGTACCGGGTGTCGCGCTGACCTACATGATCGGCCTGCCTTTCGTGATCGGTGCATTTTTTTCAGGTGGACTCGCTGCCGGTGCAATGCTGTTTCTTAAACAGCGGACGGCATTAAAGGAAGATGCTGTCATAGGGTTGATCTTCAGTTCTTTTTTCGGTTTGGGACTGTTTCTGGTATCGCTGTCACCAACATCAGTTGATGTGAACACCATCACGCTTGGCAACATTCTGGCAATTACCCCTGACGACACGCTGCAAGTGCTTCTGATCGCGGTCATTTCACTATCTGTTCTCATGCTGAAATGGCGTGACCTGATGGTTGTTTTCTTTGATGAAATTCATGCACGCTCCATTGGTCTGAACCCGGAGAGGCTGAACCTGGTCTTTTTCATCATCCTGTCTGCCTGCTGTGTTGCAGCGTTGCAGACGGTTGGCGCCTTTCTGGTGATAGCGCTAGTGATCACGCCGGGCGCAACAGCCTATCTACTGACAGATCATTTCCCGCGTCTACTGATCCTCAGTGTCATAATCGGAACGGTTTCCAGCTTTCTAGGCGCCTATGCCAGCTTTTTTCTGGACGGTGCGACTGGTGGCATAATCATATGCCTGCAGACCATTCTGTTCGTTCTTGCTTTCCTGCTTGCCCCAAAGCATGGCCTTTTAACGGCACGCAAGCTGACAACTGCACGCTCAGGCTTACAACAATGATCGATGTTCTGCTGCAACCCCTCGCATTCAGCTTCATGCAGAAAGCCTTCATCATTGGCCTGATCATATCCGTTCCGACCGCCTTTCTTTCATGTTTTCTCATCGTCAAGGGCTGGTCGCTGATGGGAGATGCCTTAAGCCATGCCATTTTGCCGGGCGTTGTGCTTGCTTATCTGCTGAACCTTCCGTTGATGATCGGGGCGTTTGCGGCTGGCATGTGCTGTGCTCTGACGACGGGGTATGTGGCTGAAAACTGCAGGGTCAAGCGCGACACCGTCATGGGTGTGGTGTTTTCAGGAATGTTTGCGTTGGGATTGGTTCTATACTCAGGCATTGAGACTGATGTCCATCTCGACCATATCCTGTTTGGCAACATGCTTGGTATTGACGGCACTGACTTGCTCACAGCCTTAATGATCTCGATATGCGTGAGTCTGTTCTTGATGGCAAGATGGTCTGACCTCCTGCTGCAATCCTTTGATCCGGTGCAAGCCAGCGCCACGGGGTTGAATGTTGTGGCCTTGCACTTTGGATTGCTGGCCGCACTGTCCATGACCATTGTCGCCACGTTGAAGGCGGCCGGTCTCATATTAGCAATTTCACTACTTATCGCCCCCGGTGCGATAGCCTTTCTTATGACCAGTCAGTTCAAGCGAATGATCCTGATCGCCATCGCAGTAACAATGGCCGCCATGATTGGTGGCATTTATCTCAGTTTCTGGATCGACAGCGCACCAGCACCGACAGTAATCCTGTTGCTCACGCTGGTTTTTCTTTTTGCCTTTTTTCGCAGAAGCCAAGGAAATCAAATCGCCACTGACTGAAGGTCAGCCAAGCTCCCGTTTCTGTGCGGCGATTCTAAACGGTGCGTTGGGCGCTCCATATCCCTGGTATCCCTCAACACGTTGCACAATTTCAAAGAATAGCTCACCACCCCACGCACGGCTATAAAGCTGGAAAAAACTACCCTTATCATCCTCATCATAGAGAATATTCATATCCCTCAGCCGGTTGAGAAACGACTCCTCAAGGCCAAAACGGGCGCCGAGGTCATCATAATAATTGGCCGACATCGACAAGGCCGCAAAGCCACGCTCCGAGAGCTGCTGGGCGGTGACGAAGATATCTTCGCAGCCAAAGGCAATATGCTGAACAGTAGCGCCAAATGTCTGGCTGATAAAGCGTCCGGCAAGTGTGTTCTGATTTTCGGCACCATTCAATGTAATGCGCAGTTTTCCACTTGTATTTTGAATGGCACGACTGCGTACCAGCCCTCCGGGGTCAACGACATCAACCATGGCCACCTTGTCCAAATCAAAAATGGAAGTGTAGAACAATGTCCAGGTGAGCATTTCCTCATATTTCATCGTTTGCGCGAGATGATCAACTGAGCGGAGGCCCGCCCCCTCGAAGAGGGTGGTACCGTCCACCGGCGTAAAATCAACTTCCCAAAGCGTTGCCAACTCACTTTCATGGTCAACGAAATGAACAATTCCACCTCCTACACCTTTGATCGCGGGGATCAAGAGTTCACCGGCAATATCTGCTGTTTTAACTATCTCCGCCCCCAACTCACCTGCGCGCGCAATGGTGTCGGAAGCATTGTCCACACGCAACGCCATATCACAGACAGATGTTCCATGTGCCTGATATGCAGAATGTGCAAATCCCGTTTCCTCTGTATTAACCAGAATGTTGATATCGCCCTGGCACCAGCGCGCCACCTGTTTGGCAACGTGATGCCCAGCTAGCTCAAAGCCTAGCGCCTTCAGAATTGCCGCTAAGCCCTCGGCTTCGTGCTCATTGGAGGTAAACTCAATAAATTCGAAACCATGACATCTGCTGCGCGGAGGCATCGGCGCCACATTGAGGCGAATGTCCGGCTCCAACCGGCAGACGTCATCCATCAGGCTTATCAGTGACCGATGCCCGTCCCGCGCAATGGTCAGCGGGCTTCCTCCCCTGAATTGATCATTGAAAATCTCGAGAGATAATGGCCCATCATAGCCTGTTGCCGCAACCGCGCGCATGAAATCAACAACAGCCAAATCACCCTCACCAGGCATGTTTCGGAAATGTCGGGACCAGTAGAACAGGTCCATGTCAATTCTAGGCGCATCCGCAAGCTGCACAAAAAATATCTTGTCGCCGGGAATCGAACGGATGGTGTCAGGATCTATCTTGCGGCCCAGCGTGTGAAAACTATCAAGAATAATTCCTACATTGCTGTGGTTTGCCCGGCGGACAACTTCCCACGCATCACGGTGATCGTTGATGTGCCGACCCCAGGCCAGAGCCTCATAACCAATACGTATATTCTTCGCCTTGGCTCGCTCACCCAGCTCAGCAAAATCATCTGCCGCCCGATCAATGCCGCCCAGCGCTGCGGGTGAGATGTTTGAGCACACAAGTACCAGATCAACACCAAGATCATTCATCAGGTCAAATTTTCGTTCCGCGCGATCAAAAGCACGGCTGCGATAGGGCTCGGGAAGCCCCTCAAAGTCCCGAAATGGCTGAAACAGCATAACCTCAAGGCCGAAATCACCGACCAACCAGCCAACATCAACCGGCGATCCATCATAGCCGACAAAATCCTGTTCGAAAATTTCGATGCCCGTATAACCGGCCCGCGAGATTGCAGCCAGTTTTTCCCGAAAATCACCGGCAATTGAAACAGTCGCAATTGATGTTTTCAGCGCAGTCTGCATCGTCTGCATGTCGTAACCCCCGCGGCCACATTAACCGAGTCATAACGGTACCATCCGACAGACTGCTTATCTCGCGTACGCTTGAGGCGAAATCATCAACAAATTAGGCTGCATGTCATTGAGATAACGATATTAATTTCTGCTTGGCATTCGCGCGGTGTAAATGCCACTCCATGTGTGGAAATATTTTACTACTCCGCCCGCCATTGTGGATCACGTTTTTCCAGAAAAGCCCTGCGTCCTTCATCAGCGTCCAAGCTGTTGATCATCCTCTCAAACGCTGGGTAAGTCTTGGCAAATGCTGTTTCGAGTTCCGTTATTCCTCGCCCTTGATCCATCATCTGCTTCGTTGCTTGCACCGCCAATGGCGCACCCTTGCAAATTTCCTGAGCAAGCGAGAGTGCTCGTGTGAGAGCTAAGCCTGGTTCACATAAAATGTTTACCAGACCAAATCGATAGGCATCTTCAGCGCTAAACAGTCGCGCAGTTAACGCCAATTCCTTTGCATGTTTTTCAGAAATTTGTCGCATTAGGCGATGTAGCCCGCCACTTGCGGCTAGTCCAACCCGAGGCTCTGGTAACGCAAAGCATGCGTTTAAGGCCGCCACACAAAGGTCGCAGGCAAGAACAATCTCAAGTCCACCACCGATGGCGTCACCATTGACCGCGGCAATAACAGGCTTTGTCAAATCAAACCTCTCAGCAAGTCCACCAAAGCCTGAGCGAGGCAGGCTTTCTCTCCGCAAACCAGCCTCAACTGATAGATCAGACCCCGAGCAAAAGGCCTTGTCACCAGCGCCAGTGATTATGGCTACTCGAATGTGAGCATCAGATGAAAATTCATCAAAAACGTCAGAAAGGCATTGGTGTGCTTCAGGGTGCAGAGCATTACGGCGACGCTGGTGGTCAATGGTCACTATTAAAACGCTGTCATTCGTTTTCCAGCTGATGCTGGCATCCCTGCCATTCATTCGGTGGGTCTCCCGGAACTATGCGTCCATCGCTGCCCTGATATCCTCATCGGCCATCTCGCGACCGAGATATGCCTCAATAACTGCTGGGTCATTCTTGACGAATTCAGGTGTTCCCTCAGAAATCTTCTGCCCGTGGTCGAGAACGCTTATGGTTTCACAGGTCGACATAACTACTTTCAGAATATGCTCAACAACGACAATGGTTAGATTATAGCGATCCTTCAAGGTCATAATGGTATCCATCAGACTGTCAACATTGACCGGGGACAGACCTGCACCAGGCTCATCCAGTAACAACATCTTTGGACGCATCGCAATGGCCCGGCCAAGTGCTAGCAGGCGGCGTTGACCACCAGATAATTCCGCCGCCGGAATCTCGGCATGCTCAGCAAGCCCGATGAATTCCAGCAGCTCGAACATTTCCTCCTTGACAATCTGATCCTGTCGACGCACCTCGGCACCATTGAAGAATGGGGCAAAGGGGCTGTATTTGGTGTGCGGGTGATACCCAACCAGCACATTGTCCAACACACTCAGTTCACCATATAGCCGAAGCAACTGAAACGTTCTGGAGAGCCCTTGTCCGGCAATATAGTGCGCCGGCTTGCCGGTCACATCAACATTGTCAAACTCAATGTAGCTCCCCTCATCTGGCTGATAGACACCGGTCAGTAGGTTAAAGAATGTCGATTTGCCGGAGCCATTTGGCCCAATCAGACCATGCACTGTGTTTGGCTCAACTTTGAGGCTCACATCATTGATGGCCTGCAGGCCGCCAAAGCTCTTGCTCAGATTACGAGTTTCTAGCAGTGCCACCTAGTCTCTCCTCACTTCTACGAATGAACCTGCGGTTACGCTGGAAATCCTCGATCCAACCACCAATGCCGCGCGGCATGAACATCACAAGCAACACCATCGACAAACCAAACACCAGAGGCTGGATGACAATCGGCCTATCCATGAAATAGAAAACCAAATCCTTTGTCTGGTCGTACGCAATCGCGACAACGATGGCGCCAATAACGCCACCCCACACATTGCCAATGCCGCCTAGGACGACCATCAACAACAACGTGACCATTTCGATCACAGTAAAGTTATTGTGATGCAGATAGCCCGGCGGCATATGCGCAAACAGCGCACCAGCCAGACCGGCGTAGACTGCACTTAAAACAAAGGCGAGCAGCTTGTATTTCACCACGTTGATGCCATTGACCGATGCGGCAATGGTGTCCTCACGGATGGCCTGGAAGGCGCGGCCGGTGGCCGAGCGAAGAATTGAGAAAGAGAAATAAATCCCGATAATGGCCGCCGTCATCACAAGATAATAATAGCTTGTAAAGCTGTCGAAAACGAACGAGCCAATACTTGGCGAGGGGATCATCATCAAACCCGTACTCGACCCGAGTGCAGGTGTCACAGCGATGAAGATCCGCACCGACTCACCAAGGCCCAATGTTGCCAGCGCGAGATAAGCGCCCTCGAGACGCACTGACGGCAGGCCGACAATCAGACCGGCAAAGGCCGTCACAAGTACCGCTGTTGGAATGGCTGCCCATATCGGCCATCCAAAGCCAAGCGCACCGCCAAACCCTCCCGGTTCGAGGGCAAGTACGGCTGAGGTCACCGCGCCAATTGCGTAAAGGCCGATATGACCAACAGTCACCTGCCCACAAAAACCTTTCACAATGTTCAGACCCACTGCCAGCAGGATGAACAGGCATATCCGGTTTGCCAAATCGATCAGATATTCATTGAAAAGAGTCGCCAGAACAAATGGCAATGGCAACAACAGCGCATAGGCAAGAAGCCATGGCAAAAGCCGGTGGCGTTTTGCCAGACTGTCAATGAAGTCAGCCACGGATGACAGAATTCCCATGAGAATTAGTTCCCTGCGTTACGATAAATATATAAACAAAGTATGGAAATGCCGGGGCAGACGATGCCCTGCCCCGGTAAGTGATTTTATACCGGCCCTATTCTAGGCCAAAGTCCTCTTCCATTGTTACACGGGCTAGAACCTCTGTCTCAAAGTTTTCACCACCCTTGGTGTAACCGATCAGAACAGCTGTTCTGTTACCGTCACGACACTGAGGCGTTGCAGCTGCACAGAAGCTGATCGGGCCTGAGGCCAGTCCCTCATATCCCTTAACATTGGCAATCGCATCACGAATGGCCGTACGGTCATCAGCAAGAGAGCCTGTGAAATTTGTATTCTTCAGCGCAATTTCCATAATCCGCACAAGGTCATAAGCCTGAGAAAAATCGTGATCTGGAGCGTGAATGCCATAACGCGACTTCACCATTTCATTGAAGAGCTTCGCGATTGGACGCTGGTCAGCAGCGGCATAGGCCGCTGTGAAAAACACTCCCTTTGCAGCATCGCCAGCAATCTTTGGCACCGGAGCATTTGATGCTGATGAAGAACCGATGCGGCGAACATCTTCACCAATACCTGCCTCATATGACTGAACAAGCGCACGTGCCATTGTCTCAGCAAGCGCGGCAACAAGAATTCCGTCAACATTCATGGACTTGATTTTTTGCATGTGAGAGCGGAAGTCTACCTCCTTTTCCTGCACATCAGCACGGTAGGCTGGCTCCACCCCGAAACGTGCCTTCATTTGTTTTTCCATGTTGGCACAATCACCAACAGAGGCTGCGTCGGCTGCACAGATATACGCAATTTTCGTTCCGATATTCTCGCCAACATATTTGGCGTTTACACCACCGTAATAGCGTCCTGAAACAGGCACGCGGAAGATCCACTCACTTCCTTTTTGTGTAATTTTTGAATTAGTAGAGTGAGGAACCAATTGTGGCACACCAGCTTTGGCTGTCACATCCACAATAGGAAGTGTCACCGAAGAGCAGCTTGAGCCAATCAAGAGGTGAACCTTTTCCTGGAACACCATTTTGTTTGCATTCGCCACACCTTTGTCTGACTTGCACTCATCATTCATCAACGTGGCTTTGATCATTTTGCCATGAATTCCACCGGCTTCATTGATGCCCTTGATTTCATCCATCATCATTTGACCATACGCTTGGCCGTTTTCACTCACCATTCTCATGGTGATACCAACTCTGATATCGTCCGCAAAAGCAGCTGCGGTTGTGAAGCCAATGCCGGCTGCAACTACACCGGCATATATTTTATTTAGTATTCGCATTTTTTCCTCCAGTTTTGTTTTAAGGCCATAAACCTCATAGTGATCCGAAAAATCACTATGCCTTTACTTTTGCCTCAACCCCCAGAAGTCCCGATGGTTTGAACATCAGGACTAGGATCAAAAGCAAAAATGCGTAAATATCCTTGTGACTTGGCGAGATGTAGGCCGCGCCAAGATTCTCAAAAACACCAACCATAATGCCGCCCAGGATCGCACCTGGCAGCGAACCAAAACCACCAACCACAGCGGCGGCAAAGGCCTTCATGAGCATTAGATATCCCATCTCCACCTGAACCGACTGCATCGGCCCGATTAAAACACCCGCAGCCGCAGCGAGGCCACAGGCGAGACCAAAAATCAGGGAGATCATCAAAGGAACATTAATTCCCATCAAATAGGCGATGTCCTTGTTGTGCGCCACCGCGCGAACAGCCAGACCGGTTTTGGTGTGACGTAGGAAGTAATGCAGCGCAGCCATCAGCGCGACAGAAATAATTGCCGTCAGCACATAGCTTTCGGGTACTTCGATATCACCGGGAAAGCTCAAACGCGGAATATAGTCAAGATTGGCACGAAACGGCTCAGCTTCAGCACCCCAGATGAAATAGGCGACATTCACCAGCGCCACGGACATACCGAATCCGCAGATGATCATACCCATGCCGGCAACTGTATAGCCACCGCCAGCGCGCGTCAGGCGCCGGTAAAATACCCTCTCGACAGCCATTCCAAGCAATGCGGTAAGTACCATCGCGCCAATCAGCGCAATCGGGTAGGGAACGCCGACATTGTGCGCGAGGACAAGCCCGAAAAAGGCTCCGAACATATACATCTCACCATGGGCAAAATGCACGATGTCCAGGCCTGAATAGATCAATGAGATGCCAAGAGCGACAATGCCGTAGACAACACCGATAGTGACGCCAAAAATAATAAATGCTAACAGCGAGTTATAATCAAAACCCATGTTATTTTTTCCCCGCGTTACTGCGGCTCAGTTCCTGAGCGCCTTTGCTGTATTTGCCACCGACCCACCAAGGAAAGACTCCTTGACCGCCGGATCGCTAATCAATTTTTTTGCCTCACCCTCTATCATGATCACACCATCACGGATGATGTAGCCATATTGAGCAAGGATCAGAGCCATTCGAACATTCTGTTCAACCACCAGAATAGTCACACCGGTCTTGGCAATCCGGTTGATGTTGGCAAAGATCTCCAAAACAACCTTCGGCGCCAGCGCCGCACTTGGTTCATCAAGCATCAACATTTTTGGCTTGGCCATTAGACCACGACCAATCACAAGCATTTGAACTTCACCACCGGACAAAGTGCCAGACAATTGCTTGCGTCGCTCGCGAAGAACCGGGAAAAATTCATAGACCCGTTCCAGATCGGCGAGAATACCCGCGCGGTCACGCCGCGTGTAGGCGCCAAGCACCAGATTTTCCTCGACCGTCATCGCTGGATAGGCTTCTTTGGCCTGGGTTACCTGAACAAGGCCGAGGCGCATACGCTCATGCGGTTTCATTTTGGAGATAGAAACACCATCGAAGAGCACCTCGCCCTCCATCAGTGGGATCAGTCCTGACACAGCCTTTAATAGAGTGGATTTGCCGGTACCATTACCACCAAGGAGCGTAACGATCCCACCGGTTGGCACCTGCATGTTTACGCCGCGCAATATTTTAAGATTGCCGTAGCCAGCGTGCACATCATTGATCTGAAGCACCTGTTTCCCCCAAAGTCCATCAAGCCTTGAAAAGCGGCTTTTTATTAGAGAAAGGTTCGAATATCGCCGCCAACTAAGCAAGGTCTTATTTGGGTTGCCTGCGGCACTTTGGTCACATTTGGGCAAGAGAAGGACAAATTTGATGAAATGCCATCATTTTTGTCCAAAGTGAACAACCCGTTCATCAGATGGCTAGCGCTCAGTACATCACATTCAGACGTTCAACGACAAGCCGCAGCATTGATTCGGGCGTTTGTTTCCACCAGCGGTCACGCGAGAAAATCTCAATTTCCACCGGCCCGCGATAGCCTGCCTGTTCGAGCGATACCCGCCATTGCAGCAGATTGATCTGACCATCGCCGGGCATACCCCGATCCAAACGCAAATCGGACGTATCAGGCAGCCAGTCAGACACATGATAGTTCAAAATGCGGCCACCCGCGTGGCGCAGCTTATGATCCAACTGGTCCTCCCACCAGAGCGCATAGGTGTCAATCGCAAGACCGATATCATCAGCGGGGCCAATGGCATCCAGCAGATCCAGCGCCTCACCAAGACTGGAGACGATGGATCTGAAGCCACACACCATTGGATGCAGTGGCTCTAGGGCCAATTGCACGTTGTAAGGCCTAGCCAGGTCAACCGCCTGCGCCAACATAGACGGCAGATATGTTCTGGCCTGATCAATTCCCCCTTCAAAACGGGCTAACTCAAGTCCCCCCGTAATCAAAACCAGCGTCCGCGCCTGAAACAGATCCGCCCTGTCCAGCATTTCGCGCAACACATCGGGGCCAGCAAACAGCTCGGCCGCGCATAGTGAGTCAGCACGCAAACCACTGTCATTCCAGATGGACAGCGCTTGCCTCTCACCACAGGTTTCGATCATCGGATTCCACAAGGCGGTGCGCTTTATTCCAGCCGCAACCAAGGAGGAGAGCGAGGAGACAAAATCACATTGTCCAGACAGGCAGACCTGATGAACACAAAGATCATCAAGCCCCAGTTGCCGCACCGGCATTACCATGTGGCGCGTCCACCGGTCACATCAAAAACCTGGCCGGTGGTAAAGCTACAGGCAGGTGATGCAATGAAGGCCACCATATTGGCAATTTCCTCCGGGGTGCAGAACCGCCCCATTGGGATGCGCCTTTTCTTGTCTGCAATATATTCCTCGGTCATGCCGTCGAGCAGGTCGGTAACCGCAATCGACGGCGCAATGCAATTCACCGTGATATCGGATGGCAATATCTCCCGCGCCAACCCCTTGGCAAAGCCAATCACGCCTGCCTTTGCCGCGCCATAGGGTACGGCACCTGGATTGCCCTCCTTGCCGGCGACAGAGGAAATGATGATGATGCGTCCCCGCTTGCGCGCACGCAGATGATCTAGTGAGGCCTGCACAGACAGAAAGACACCAGTAAGATCAACGGACATTACCGATTGCCATTCATCCAGAGAGTAGTCCCATAACGGTTTTGTCGGCCCATTGACACCTGCATTGGCAACAATTCCGTCAATATCACCAAGCGCTGCCAGCGAAGCCGCAAAGCCAGCACGTGTCTGACTCTCATCAGACACATCAACAATCTGCGTGTCGGCAAAGACGGAATTGTCCCGCATGCTGCTGTCATCCAGATCCCACCCAGAAACCTGTGCGCCCAGTTGATGAAACAGAGTGCTGATGGCAAGACCAATTCCTTTTGCAGCACCGGTAACAATGAACGCCTGGCCCTCAATATCCATTGGTCTTTGCATCTTTTGCCTCCCCATCTCTCATCACCATCACCTGGCCGTTGTTTCCCAAACCAGAGTCTCAGCCATTTGGCACCCATTGCAGGATATGATTGCCAACCGCGACCAAAACATCCTCCTGATTGGTCACCTCAATCTTGCCAACTGATCGTTTGCGCTCAACATCAATCTCGCTGATTGTATAAACCAGTGTCACCGTATCTCCCAGAAACACTGGTTTCAGGAACCTGATCTTATCATATCCCACTGAAACGGGTGTTTCATCGGCGTCCCGGCAATGCGCAATAACATTTGTCGAGACGGTAGACATGAAACCAACAAGCAGCGCTCCATGTGCCATTAAACGGCCATATGATGATTTCTCCATATAGACCTTGTTCACATGATTAGGCGAAAAATCACCAGTGATTCCGGCAAATTGATAAACATCGCTCTCGGATACGGTTTTGGTAAAGCTGGTGCTGTCACCAATTTTCACATAGAAATCTTCCATCCCCACCTCGCTATAGTTCCAGAATTACACGTCTACCGCTGGCGGCTGAACTGGCTACCGCCAGGGTCGCTGCAAGGGATTTTCTGCCATTTCTTGCGTCAATGATTGGTGTCTCGGTACCGCGGGCGATGGCACAAAGATGCCTGCATTGAGTAATATAGGCATCGACAAAGGACATCTTGATTTGTTCAGCCGTAATTTCGTCATGCCAGTCGCCGTCACTGTTGGCATGTGACCAAAGTGTCAGATTTGGAAAATCGAGAGCCCCCTCGGTTCCAAGAAACCGGATCGCGTTCTGGCCTGTCTTTGGAAAGCGCACGCTTTCGCCAAGAGCCATTTCCCAAGTCCAGGGAGTCGGCGTCCGGTCCGACAGCAAGAAGGTGCCAACGGCAGAATTGACAAATTTCATACTGATCGCAACCGCATCTTCCTTTTCAAATTCCTGATCATGATGCGTCACCTCAGCTGAAACAGTGGCAATGTCCCCGCAGATAAAACGCAACAAATCGATTTCATGGATCAGATTTGTCAGAATCGGACCAGCCTTCACATCGCGTCGCCACGCAGCGCTGTAATAATCATCGTCCTTTCGGGTTGTCCATTGGCCTGTTACCCCCATCAATTTGCCGATGCGCCCCTCTGCAATGATTTCACGCGCCTCTGCCGCACAGGGGTAATAGCGCCTTTGATGCCCAACCAGAACGTGACAGCCCTGTTGCTCGGCAAAACGGGTCACTTCATCAGCTTCTGCAAGGGTGGCAGTAATTGGTTTTTCGACCAGAACGGTCTGCCGCGCTTCAAGCGCCATCATCATGTCCTGATGATGACGCTCTGTCGGCGTCGCGATGACTACCGCATCGAGATCGCCCTGCGCCAACATCGCGCCGGCATCGGGATATATGGGAATATTCTGCGCCGCTCCAATCTTGACTGCCGCTGGAGAGGGGTCCGCTATCGCGACAAGGGTGATCTCCGGCACCTCCCCCATCGCCTTCATATGCCGGACACCGATCGAGCCAGCGCCTATCAAACCAACCCTG
>CACJUX010000022.1 GCA_902596655.1 uncultured SAR116 cluster alpha proteobacterium
GGCTGTCATCTCACAATGGCGTTACGACCTGTTCTGTCAAAAAATGAACATCATAACCTGCGCGGCGCGCAGTGTTTTCTTGGACATGCGGAGGCGTTTGACTTGGACTATCGCCAAAAATTCCAGAACCAGTTGAACCGGCTGAAAAGTGAGAGTCGGTATCGGCATTTTGTTGAGCTGGAACGGTTCGCCAGCAGGCATCCCCATGCACGCTATCATGGCCCGGATGGTGAGCGCGATGTCATTGTCTGGTGTTCCAATGATTATCTCGGCATGGGCCAGCATTCAAAAGTTGTCACGGCAATGGCCGATGCTGTCGCCACACATGGCACGGGTGCCGGTGGAACACGCAATATCTCAGGCACCAGCCACGCCATGGTCTCGCTGGAGGGTGAGCTTGCTGCGCTGCACAACAAAGAGCGTGCGCTAGTTTTCACCAGCGGCTATGTCGCAAATGAGGCAAGCATCAGTGCTCTGGCCGCGCAATTGCCAGACTGCATAATTTTTTCCGATTCGATGAATCATGCCTCGATCATCTCTGGCATCCGCTATGCCCGAACCGAAAAAGCCATTTTCCAGCATAATGACGTCGCGCATCTTGAACAGCTGCTGGCAGAGCAGCCGATCGACCGCCCGAAATTGATCATTTTCGAATCCATCTACTCGATGGATGGCGATACCAGCCCAATTGCCGAGATCGCGGCTCTGGCGCGCCGGTACGGGGCGCTGACCTATCTTGACGAAGTACATGCCGTTGGCATGTATGGGGAACAGGGTGGCGGCATTGCCCAGATGCGCGGTCTTGAGGATGAGATCGACATCATTCAGGGAACCCTGGGCAAGGCTTTCGGCACCGTTGGTGGCTATATCGCGGCTGATGACGTGATCTGCGATATGGTGCGCAGCGCTGGATCAGGCTTTATTTTTACCACCGCTCTACCCCCGGCGCTGTCAGTTGGGGCCTGTGCCGCGGTGCGCCACCTGAAAGTCAGCACAGCAGAAAGAAAGGCGCAGCAGCGTCAGGTAAAGCGGCTGAAGGACAGGGCCATTGCTGCTGGACTGCCGGTGATGCTAGGTGAAACACATATCGTACCGCTGATGATTGGTGATGCGGCAGCAACGCAGCGGATTTGTCAGCTGCTGCTCGTCGATTTCGGGCTGTATGTGCAACCGATCAACTATCCAACCGTTCCCCGCGGCACCGAGCGGCTGCGGCTGACACCCGGACCACTTCACAGTGATGCGATGATTGATGATCTGGTCGATGCGCTGGTCAGGGTGATTGCCCATGTCCAAACCGAGGGCATTTCACACGCTGGGTGATCTTGCCAGAATCACGCTGCGGTTTGACCATCAATCCAAATGTTTTTATGGACCTGCCGCTGGACCTTGGTGGTTTCGTTCCCTAAATAATGGGGGCTGCATCATCAAGAAGGGCCGCATCATATGCCAATTAGTGAAAAACCTGCCGACCATCCCAGCCATCTAGGACGCGGCAAAACTGGCCTGCTGCTGGTCAATCTGGGAACGCCGGACGGCACCGACCAGATTTCCATGCGGCGTTATCTCAAACAGTTTCTGTCCGACCGGCGGGTAATTGAAGTGCCGCGCCTGCTGTGGTGGATCATCCTGAACGGCATCATCCTGAATGTGCGCCCGAAGAAATCAGGTGCCGCCTATGACCGGATCTGGCTGAAAGATGACCCTGATGGCTCACCACTGCGCAGGATCACCCGGCTGCAGGCCGAGCATGTGGCAAGGATTTTCAATCGCGATGACCTGATCACCGATTATGCCATGCGCTATGGCAACCCGTCGATCCCGGCGCAGATGCAGTCACTTAAGGACAGGGGGTGCAGCCAGATCGTAGTTATGCCGCTCTATCCGCAATATGCCGCCTCGACCACGGCAACAGTCAATGACGAGGTGTTTAAATGGGCGCTAGATCTGCGCTGGCAGCCAGCTATCCGCACGGTGCCGCCCTGGCATGACAATCCGGCCTATATCAAGGCGCTGGCAAGGGACGTCCGCGCTGCGGTAAAGAAGAACGGCAAGCCGGATGCACTGGTGGTTTCATTTCACGGCGTTCCAAAAAGCTACCATTTGGCGGGCGACCCCTATCATTGCCAATGTCTGAAGACGGCGCGGCTGCTTCGTGAGGAGCTTGGCTGGGACGAGAAAGGTTTTCATGCCACGTTCCAGTCACGTTTCGGGTCCGAGCCATGGTTGCAGCCCTACACCGACGAAAGCGTTGTCGCGCTGGCTGAAGGGGGTGTCAAACATGTCATGGTGATTGCCCCGGGGTTCGTTGCCGACTGTCTGGAAACGCTTGATGAGCTTGATATCGAACTACACGAGGAATTTCTCGAGCATGGTGGCGAGATGTTCAGCTATGTTCCCTGCCTTAATGACAGCGCCGCTGGAATGACGGTGATAGAGGAGATTGCCATCGAGAATCTCGCCGGATGGGTTGATCTGAAGGCGCAAAAAGACCGCCGGTAAAGGCGGTCTCTTCCCGGTATCCTGATAACCGTATTACAGTTTTTGATGCGCTTGATCTCAACAATATCGATCCGGGCCAAATACCTCGTTATCATGGCGTTACCTTTGAAAACCTCCTGGATGCAGGAAATATCCCACCATCCGCAGCGGCTATCAGCGATGTGGAAGAAAATTGATCAAGAAATCTTGGACAAACGTCGCCGCTACCAACCTGTGCGCAAAACTAGGCGAGGAGTTTAAGCGTGAATTTCATGTGATGGCTTGACCTTGTGCGTCGGCGATGGCCATCTAGACACATCGTTCCGCCACCTTACCGAGCCCAATGAACCATGACTGACCACCGCGCCCCTCCAACCGCTAATTGGTCCTACCCCACCACCATACGCTTTGGCGCTGGCCGCATTGCGGAGATTGCAAATGCCTGCGCCGCCGCCGGCATATCGCGGCCTCTGCTGGTAACGGACAGGGGGCTTGCCGATTTGCCGATAACACAGCGCACGCGTGCATTAATGGAGGCTGGCAGGCTTGGCGACGCAATGTTTGCCGATGTTGACCCGAACCCGCATGACATCAACTTGGCATCAGGTGTCGACGCCTTTTTGGCAGGTGGCCATGATGGTGTCATCGCCTTTGGTGGAGGTTCTGGGCTTGATCTTGGAAAGATGGTTGCCTTCATGGCCGGGCAAACCCGCCCGGTCTGGGATTTCGAGGATATTGGCGATTGGTGGACAAGAGCCGATGCCAGCGCGATTGCGCCGATAATCGCCGTGCCAACAACAGCAGGA
This sequence comes from uncultured SAR116 cluster alpha proteobacterium, assembly GCA_902596655.1. Taxonomy (GTDB): domain Bacteria; phylum Pseudomonadota; class Alphaproteobacteria; order Puniceispirillales; family Puniceispirillaceae; genus MED-G116. The sequence goes on from CACJUX010000022.1 coordinate 3,288, forward strand.
ACCGGCTCAGAGGTAGGACGCGCCTCAGTGATTACCAATTCAGCAAGCCATGTGAAGAAGATCATCTTTCATCCAAAGGTGCTGCCGACAATCGTGATCTGCGATCCGGAGCTCACCGTTGGCATGCCGGATTTTATTACCGCCGGTACCGGGCTTGATGCCTTCGCGCATTGTGTCGAGGCCTATTCAAGCCCGCATTATCATCCGATGAGCCAGGGCATTGCGCTGGAGGGAATGCGGTTGGTTATCGACAATTTGCCACGTGCCTTTACCGCTGGCGATGATCTGGTTGCCCGCGCCAATATGATGAGTGCCGCAATAATGGGGGCCACCGCCTTTCAGAAGGGGCTTGGCGCCATCCATGCGATGAGTCATCCCATCGGCGCTGTCTACAACACGCATCACGGCACGACAAACGCGGTGTGCATGCCGGCGGTATTGGCGCTGAATGAGCCTGAAATCCGGAGCCGATTCGACCAGGCTACCCCCTATCTTGGCATCGAGGGCGGTTTTGACGGTTTTTGCGCATTCGTCCAGGAGTTCAATGACAATTTTGCCATTCCGCGCCGACTGGGGGAGATGGGTGTTGGTGCGGACCGCATTGACACGCTAGTTGACATGGCGCTTGCCGACCCGTCATGCGGCGGCAATCCGGTAAAATTGAGCAAAGCGAACCTACGTCCGATTCTCGAAGCGTTAATCGGTTGAATGGAACGGGCACACCTGCAAACGCCGCGCATCAGGCTGCCCCATCCAAGGCAGGCGTTGCCAAGCAGACAAGATCAGGTTAACGCCGGACAAGATCTTTTGAGGTAAGATCGGTCTGGATCTGCTGTCCACCCAGAGCAAGATCATATTTCACAGCCGGTGTGGTAGATATCACTTTTCCACGCCGGACGACCGCTAGCCTTGCTGGCTTGAGACGCAGAGCATCCACAACATCCGTTGCTTGAAGAATTACAAGGTCACCATTGCAGCCCTTCTGCAAGCCATAATCCCTCAGATGTAGAATTTTTGCAGGGTTATGTGTGACAGCATCAAAACAATGATGCATCTGCTCAATCCCAGTCATCTGCGCCACATGAAGGCCCATACTCGCCACTTCAAGCATGTCGTGCGACCCCAAAGGGTACCACGGATCCATCACACAGTCATGGCCAAAGGCAACTGTAAGGCCCGCCGCAATCTGCTCGGGAACACGGGTCATGCCGCGACGTTTTGGATAGGTGTCATGCCGACCCTGCAAGCTGATGTTGATTAAAGGGTTGGCAATCACGTTTAGTTCAGCTTCCCGCATCAGAGGCAGCAGTTTTGAAACGTAATAATTATCCATTGAGTGCATCGAGGTTAGATGTGATCCAGCCACCCTGCCCTGCATTCCAAGGCGTGTCGTTTCTCTGGCTAGAGATTCAACATGACGTGACATCGGGTCATCACTCTCATCGCAGTGCATGTCTACCAAGAGACCCCGCTCCACAGCCAACTCACACAGCATTGCGACTGATCGCGCACCGTCCTCCATTGTCCGCTCAAAATGCGGAATTCCACCGACGACATCCACACCCAGATCAAGAGCCCGGACGAGATTATCCATACTGTTAGCACGCAACAATCCATCCTGGGGAAAGGCAACCAACTGAAAATCAATGTAGGGCGCCATTTGCCGCTTGACGTCCAGCATTGCCTCTACTGCAAGGAGACTTGGGTCAGTGATGTCCACATGGGTACGAATGGCCAATGTGCCGCGAGCGATCGACCATCGGCAAAGTGTAAGGGCCCGCCCTACCAGCGCATCAGCTGTCAGATGGGGCTTCAACTCACCCCAGAGCTTTATTCCCTCCAGCAGGGTACCGCTCTGATTGACCCGGGGCAGTCCATAGCTGAGGGTCGCGTCAAGGTGAAAATGGCTATCAACAAAGGGAGCCGTTACCAAATATCCCTCAGCATCAATGACCGGAAAATTGTCGGCAACCCCATCAATCGTCGAGCCAATATCCTCGATAACGCCGTTCCTGATAAGGATATCTGACGTGTTGCCGCTGGCTTGACCCGCGTTTTTGACTAGAAGATCACTCATCATTTTTCTCCATAGGTATAGTGAGACCCTAATGCCGTTCACCCCGTCGAAAGGGGGTAAGTAGGGCTTTGGGATATCGTGTGCTTTTCGCTGCGACCACCATCGCCACTATACTGAGCAGATATGGCAACATCAGAAAGAACTGATAGGGAATAACTGCGCCAGCAAGCTGCTGGGCCCGCACCTGATAGGCATCAAGGCCCGCAAACAACAATGCGCCAAGCAATGCCTTTGACGGGCGCCATGACGCAAAGATAACGAGGGCCACGGCGATCCAACCCCGGCCATTGACCATGCCAAAATAAAAGGCATCAAAGGCTGACATTGTCAGATAGGCTCCCCCCAATGCCATCAGCGCACTCCCGATAATCACAGCCAGAGTCCGAACGCCAAGCACGTCAATGCCCTGGGCCTCGAGTGCCATAGGGTTCTCACCTGCAACCTTTACAGCCAGACCAAACGGAGTCCGGTTCATTAGCCAAAGCACAAATGGCACCGCCAAAAAGGCAAGATATGTGAAAGCGGTATGCTGAAAAAATGCCTCTCCCAGAAACGGCAATTCACTGAAAATGGGAATATCCAATGGTTGAAAGGCGATGATTTTCGGTGGTGTGGTCGAGCTTGGCAACAACAGGCGAAAAGCAAAATATCCCATTGACGAGGCGAATAATGTGATACCAATGCCCGTCACATGCTGAGATGCGCCAAGATAGACGGTGAAGCCAGCATGCACCAGACCAAAGGCTGCGCCCACAAGAGCTGCGGCCAATATACCTGTGGAAAGATCAGCTCCCATATAGACCGCCGTCCAGCCTACCATGGCACCAATCGACATGATGCCCTCAATACCAAGATTAAGAACTCCCGCACGCTCACACACCAATTCGCCCAGCGTGGCCAACAATAATGGACAGGCGATGCGAATGGTAGCAGCCCAGAACCCTGCATTCACAAGAACTTCAAGGAAATCAAAAATCATGACGTTATCTAGCCCCTCATCACGACACGATATCGGACCAGAACCAGCCCGATAAGTACAGCAAGGACAGTGGTTGCTACAATTACATCTGCGAGATAAGTCGGCACATCAATGGCGCGGCTCATCGCATCAGCTCCCACATATATGATCGCTATGAAGATAGCGGCAAAAATCACTCCAATGGGATGAAGGTTGCCAAGCATGGCCACAGCAATGCCCGTATAGCCAAAACCCGGCGACAGATCCAGGGTAAGGTATCCCTTGAGACCAATGGTCTCGGTGGCGCCGGCCAGACCGGCCATTCCTCCGCTCAACAATCCGATGCAAATAATCGTTTTGGTAACCGGAATGCCGGCATGCCTTGCCGCTGACTGATTCAGGCCAACCGCCTTGCCCGCAAAACCGAAAACAGTCCGTGACTGTACAAGCCAAATGATGATCGCGGAAACTACTGCGATAGCAAACCCAAGATGAAGACGCGACCTCGGCACCAACTGCGGCAGCGCCCCGGCATCAATAATGGCCGCACCCTGTGGCCAGCCAAGCGAATAGGGATCTTTCCATGGTCCCTCCAGCAGATAACTCACAAGAAGAATGATCACGAAATTGGTCAACAAGGTAGTCACAACCTCATCGACACGCATGAACTGGCGTAGAAGAACCATTGGCAACAATGTCAGACCACCAGCAACACAAGCAACAATCAGCAGAAATGGTATCATGAGAAATGGTGGCAACTCGATAAGACCGGTCCCAAAATAGGTCACCGCCAGAGCACCGGCATAGAGCTGTCCCTCCGCGCCAATGTTCCAGAATTTTGCACGGAAAGCGATGGCAGCAGCCAGACCGGTAAAAATGAGAGGCGTAGCGGTCGCGCCTGTTTCAGTGATCGCATTGCGTGAGCCAAAAGCACCAATCAAAAGTTCCCTGAAACCAACGAGTGGCGATGCCCCCGCAGCAGCGATCAGAATGGCGGCAAAGCATAAAGTGCCAATACCGGCACCCGCCACAGCCATCCAGGGAAGCCAATGCGGAATGGTCTCTCTCGCCTCAAACCGCATTGAACCCATCTCCCGCCATCATCATGCCAAGGCTGGCAATATCTACATTGCGATTTTCAAATGGCTCACTCGCATAACCATCATACATCACGATAATGCTGTCCGAGAGAGCCAGAATTTCATCCAGATCCTCGGAAATCAAAATAACCGCCGCGCCCCCTCCACGTGCAGCCAGCAGGGACCTGTGAATCGCGCTGATGGCACCCTCATCGAGGCCACGAGATGGCTGGCAAGCAACAATAATCTCTGGAGACCGTGCGAACCATCGGCCAATGAGCAGTTTTTGGATATTGCCACCAGACAGGAGGCGTGCCGGTTGATTTATTGATTGAAAACGTACGTCGTTGGCACTGCAGATTTTCTCAGCACTAGACCGGCACTGGGATGTTTTAACCATCGCCATTTTTCCAATGAGGTGGGCATTCTGCGTTTCCGTCAGAACTGCATTTTCCCACACCGACATGTCACCAACGATACCGTCATTATTGCGGTCTTCCGGGATATAGGCCACGCCTGCTTCCATGAAGGACATCGGGGTGTGTTCGAACGCTCTTATTCCCTTGATGGTGACATTTCCGCTAGTTGGCTTGCTATGTCCTGACATGACCTCCGCCAGACTTCGCTGGCCATTGCCCGCAACACCGACAACACCCATAATCTCCCCGCCTCTAACGGTTAGATCAATATTTTTCAGACTGGTTGCCTGCAGGTTGGTTTTACGTGTGCAGATGTTTTCCAGTTTGATCTTTGGATGAAACATTCGCGAGGACCGACGTTCCGGACGGGTGATTTTCTGGCCAACGATCATCTCGCCAAGCTGGCGCTTACTGGCGTCAGCGGTCCTGACCGTTCCAACTGTCTCGCCTGCGCGCAGAACGATGATACGGTCACTGATCCGCATAATTTCATTAAGCTTATGCGAAATTATAATCACGCCCAGCCCCGACGAGACCATCTTGCGGATTGAACCGAAAAGGCCGTCGGACTCCTGGGGTGTCAGACTGGCAGTGGGTTCATCCAATATCAGAAGCCGACAATCGTTGATGAGGGTTTTCAATATCTCAAGTCGCTGTTTCTCACCAACTGACATTTGATGAACATAAGCATCAGGATTCATCTCAAGGCCGAACTGAACCGCGAGTGCGACAAGTTTCTGTCTAGCTTCTGCGGTTGACAACATCGGTTTCCACAATGACTGGGTGCCGATGAGTGTGTTTTCCAACACCGTCAGATTATCAGCGAGGGTGAAGTGCTGATGCACCATACCAATGCCAGCCTCGATGGCAGCGCGCGGGTCACCACGCCTCAATTCCCTGCCAGCGCATTTGACAACGCCCTCATCAGCCAAATAATGACCGAAGATGATATTCATCAGGGTGGTTTTACCCGCCCCGTTTTCACCCAGAATGGCGAGGACTTCACCAGAATCTACGTTAAAGCTGATATCTCGATTGGCGACAAGAGAACCAAAACTCTTTCGAATTTTCAAAACTTCTAGAAGGGGTGCCATTGAAATCCAGTCAGCAAATCAACACAGACACCCCCTGTTGAGGGGGTGTCATGATCCGGGTTCACCTGATCAAAATGTTGATTTTGGCTCAACATCATTGATTTCAACAGTAAATTTACCAGCAATTATGTCAGCGCCCAGACTGGCGACCTGTGATTTGATGGCGGCAGGAATCTTACTTTCAAATTCGTAATAAGGGGCGAGACTAGCACCACCTTTGGCCATCATTGTCCAGTGATGATATTCCTCTGCGCTGAAAGTGCCGGCCTTCACCCTCTCAATTGCGTGGCCAATTGCCGACTCCATGTGCCACAGCGCCGAGGTGACAACGACATCCGTTCCATTTTCTTCCTTATTCATGTCATTAACGTTGCCAAAGGCTAGGATACCCTTTTCTCGACAAGCATCCACCACGCCAGCGCGTTCTGCATACATGATATCAACACCTGCCTCAATCTGCGCAATAGCCGCCTCCTTAGCCTTTGGCGGATCATACCATGAGCCAATAAAGGTAACCTTGAACTCTATGGACGAATCAACGGAGCGCGCCCCATTCATGAAAGCATGGAAAAGCCGATTTACCTCGCCAATCGGATAGCCTCCAACCATACCAATCTTCTTTTCCTTGCTCATATGGCCAGCGATGATTCCCATCAGATAACAGGGTTCATGGATGTAATTGTCAAAAACCGAGAAATTGCTGCCATGTGGTTTAAAGGGATCACCCATCAAAAAAGCGATTCCGGGGTAATCATCGGCAACCTTTCGAGCTTCCTTGCTAATCCCAAACGCCTCACCCACAACAAGCTGCACGCCCTTTTCGCAATATTCGCGCAATACGCGCACATAATCGGTATTTGAGACTTTCTCGGCAAAACTGTACTCGATTTCGCCACGCTTTGCCGCCGCATCGAGGGCAAGATGAAGGCGGGCGTCCCATTTCTGTTGAATAGGTTGAGTATAAATACCCACAACCTTGAGTTTTTCCGCGCCAAAAGCAGGCAACGAACCGAAAGCAATCGTGGCTGTAGCCATGCCGGCAACAAAATCACGTCTTGTCAACGACGGTTTTTCTATAATTTTTGAGGCAATATTCATAACTAAACGCTCTCCCTTTGTTTGGATATTTATTGACCTAGATTTTGTGACGGTTTTTTTTTAGCTACCCCTCACGCAAATATCCGGCTTACTTAGCTAAACGGTAGCATTTGTATTTCGCTGTGAAAAACAGATTTTAGCCAATGTGGAAAATCACTCCGGTAATGCAAAACGGGGGCAGTAACCCGCCCCCATTAATGTGATCGTCATTGCAACCTTTTTCATAGCGCCTTGTCAGTGATTGCATGCGTCCACGCACCAGTTGGCACTTTAGTAATCACTGGGTCAGATCCACCCTTCATAAGGGTTTCAACAGTACGCTCGTAATCAGCCGGGTCTAGTGCACCGGTGGAGCCAGCTGTGAGCTTGGCAATCTCGCCCATCATCCGACGTTGGTGCTTTTCTGTCTGCGCACCAGAGGCGTCATTATCAAGGACAATGTCAGCTGCCGCATTAGGGTTATCTTCAGCCCATTTCCAACCCTTCATTGACGCCCGGACAAAGCGAACCATTTGGTCTTCAAAAGCCGGGTCCTTCAACCGATCCTCCATCACATAGATGCCATCCTCCAGTGTTGCTACGCCTTGGTCTTGATATTTGAATATAACTAGGTCATTAGGCGAAATTCCTGCGTCAATAACCTGCCAATATTCGTTGTAAGTCATTGTTGAAATGCAGTCAGCTTGCTTCTGAAGAATGGGATCAACATTAAAACCCTGTTTCAAAACTGTCACTCCGTTGCTGCCCCCATCGGTGGGAATGCCTAACTGGCTCATCCATGACAAAAATGGATATTCATTCCCATAGAACCAGACACCTATTGTCTTTCCACGAAAATCTTGCGGTGACGTGATCCCTGTTTCCTTTCGGCAGGTCAATTGCAACCCTGAGGATTTAAATGGCTGAGCAATGTTTACAAGCGGCACACCCTTCTCTCTTGCTGCAAGAGCTGATGGCATCCAGTTGAGCATTAAATCTGCCCCTCCACCAGCTAGAACCTGGGGTGGAGCAATGTCAGGACCACCTGGCTTAATTGTTACATCAAGGTTCTCGTCGCTGTAATAACCTTTATCTAACGCAACATAATATCCCGCAAATTGTGCTTGGGTAACCCATTGCAACTGTAGTGTTAGCTTGTCAGCCGCCTGTGCAGCCACGCTAGACATCACCATGCAAGAAGCTAGTGCCGTTAAAACTAGTTTTTTCATTTTTGTCTCCCGTTTTGTGACTTGATTATTTTGTCCTGTACGATGGGTGCCAGAAAGTGATCCGCCTCTCGAGTAAACTTAAAGCACCATAACTAGCAGAGCCGGCAAGCGCGGCAACCGCAATTTCAGCCCATACCATATCCAAATTCATACGGCCCACCTCGGTCGAAATTCTAAACCCGATTCCAACAATCGGTGTGCCAAAGAATTCAGCTACGATGGCACCAATCAGGGCCAAAGTCGAATTAATCTTTAGTGCATTAAAAATAAAGGGCATGGCGGCAGGTAGCTGCAATTTAAACAAGGTCTGCCAATAACCCGCGGCATAGGTATCAAAGAGGTCACGCTCCATCGCGCTTGCCGCGCTCAGCCCAGAGAGCGTGTTCACCATCATTGGGAAAAACGTCATAATTACTACAACAGCGGCTTTTGACTGCCAGTCAAAGCCAAACCACATAACCATAATCGGCGCCACACCAATAATCGGCAAAGCCGAGATGAAGTTACCGATTGGCAAAAAACCACGCCGAAGAAAATTACTACGGTCGACAAGAATGGCAATCACAAACGCGCTGCCGCACCCGATGGTGTAGCCAGCAAGGACGGCTTTCAGAAATGTCTGCTGGAAATCAGCCATCAGAATCGCTGTCGAGGTGACCAGACGCGCCCCGATCATCGACGGCGGTGGCAGCAACACCGTGGGAATGCCAAGACCAATGGTCAGGGCTTCCCAGAAAAACAATAGCCAGAAGCCGAAGAACAAAGGAACACCAAGCGACACGACCCAGTTGAAGCCAGTTGCATCCGCATCATCTGCCATTGTCTTTTCAACCGCCAGCCAGCCATGAAGCCAGGCGGCAATGGCAATCGCCCAGACAGCCCCAGCCATGCCGTCCTGCAATGCCGCCAGAACCGCGCCGGCGGCAATAAGGCTTATCACCAGGTCTAGTTGGGGACAAATCACAACAGGCAAGGCAGCAGCCAGCACCGGCGACAGACGCATCCCGCACACAACCACCAGACCAGCCGCAAGCAGCAGAGCCGGTGACAGTGCGGTGAACCCATCAACCAGTGCGTAGAGCCCACACAGCGCAGCAGCGGCGTTCAGCAGTTTCTGCAAGCCGGTCATTTTGGCACCCCCATCATCCGATGGGTGATCTGCGCAGCGATATTGACCGCAATCACTAGCAGAGCCGCCAGCGTGGCGGCGGTCAGCAGAGCTGACCAGATTTGGATTGTCTGGCCATAATATGATCCCGACAGCAGACGCGCCCCAAGCCCAGCAACCGCACCGGTCGGCAATTCACCAACAATGGCCCCAACTAAGCTGATGGCGATGGCGATCTTCATCGACGTAAACAGATAGGGAACCGAAGATGGCAGGCGCAGGGTGAAAAACAGTTGCCAGCGCGAGCAGTTATAGGTGCGCATCAGATCAATCAGCATCGGATCCGGGCTGCGCAATCCCTTGACCATTCCTACGGCGATCGGGAAAAAACTAAGATAGGTTGAAATCAACGCCTTAGGCAATAGCCCCGACAGTCCGACCGCATTCAGCACCACAATGATCATCGGCGCAATCGCCAGAATCGGGATTGTCTGGCTTGTGATGATCCAGGGCATCAATGATTTGTCCATGGCCCTGTTCTCGACAATGAAAATAGCCAGCATCATGCCGGTGAAGGTTCCCATAACAAAGCCAAGCAATGTTGAGGAAAGGGTGATCCAACTGTGATAGATCAGCGACCGCTTCGAGGTGACTTTTTTCTTTACCGTTGTTTTCCAGATTTCGGCGACAACCTGATGCGGTGCCGGCAGCACAGGCCGATCATGCGCCATTGTATCGCGCACAAGATCAGTCATGCTCCATTCGGTGGCTGTTTTCTCATATTGGTCAAGCTGCCAAGGGGCATTCAAATAGACGGTGAAACCGTACCAGATCACAGCAATCGCCGCGACGATGGTAAGAACTGGAAGAAGTTTCTGTCTCAGCATGTCGGTCAAACCAGCCTCCCCTTACTAGGTGCTGCCCTAGTCATCGGCATGGCCCTCACGCAGCCCCTCGCGCACGCGCTGGGCAATTTCAAGGAATTTCGGAGTTTCGCGAATATCAAGCGGGCGGTCATCAGGCAAGTCGGACGTGATGACATCGGTGATCCGTCCCGGGCGTGGTGACATCACCACAATCTTTGTCGACAGATACACCGCCTCGGGAATTGAATGGGTGACAAAGCAGATCGTCTTGCCAGTTTTCTTCCAAAGCTGGAGCAGCTTTTCATTGAGATGATCACGTACAATCTCATCCAGCGCGCCAAAAGGTTCGTCCATCAGCAGCAGGTCAGCGTCAAAGGCAAGCGCACGCGCGATCGAGGCACGCTGCTGCATGCCGCCAGAGAGCTGCCAGGGAAATTTGCCACCAAAGCCATCCAGCCCGACAAGATTGATCATTCGCTCAACCCGCTCCTGCTGTTCTCCCCTAGACAACCCCATGATTTCCAGCGGCAGCGAAATATTGCGGGCAATTGTACGCCAGCTGAGAAGCGCCGGCGCCTGAAAGACATAGCCATAGGCCCGGGCCAGACGCGCCTGTTCAGGAGGTTTTCCATTGACGGCAATACTGCCGCCTGTCGGTGTTTCAAGATCAGCGATGACGCGTAAAAATGTGGTCTTGCCACAGCCGGATGGGCCAATAAAGGAAACGAACTCACCAGCCCCGATCTCCAGGTCAAGATCTCGAAGCGCGTGAACGACACCGTCATTGGTCTCGAAGTCCAAATTTAATTTATCAGCCTTGATAACCATAGGCGAGGATGACGTTTTCGCCATTACTCTGTCTTTCTGCGTCACTTAACCGTGTCGCTTCGTTTTTTGCCACGTTAACAGCGCCACCACAGGTGAAAGCAGCGCCGTTGCGGGGCAGGCGCTATCCGATCTGTCCTGCTAGCTAGACGCCAGCTGGCATATTCGCCGGATCGCGGACCACCTTGCGGGGAGCCGTCAATGCCTTCCATTGTGAAAGCGCCTTATTGGTCGCACTGAAGGGTTCACGCGGGACAAATTTGCCATGACCCTCACGCGTCTTGACATCGTTCTCGCTGATCGCAACATAGCCTTTAGTCATAGTAAAACGCGGCAGACCCTTGACGGCAAAGCCCTCGAACACATTGTAATCAATTGCCGATTGCTGGCTGCCGGCGCTGATGGTCTTCTCGCGTTCAGGATCCCACACGACGATATCGGCATCTGCTCCCTCAACAATGGCTCCCTTGCGCGGATACATGTTCAGCGCCTTGGCAATATTGGTTGAGGTGGCCGCAACAAATTCATTCATCGTCAGACGACCTGTATTCACGCCATAGCTCCAGAGCAGTGGCATCCGGTCCTCAAGGCCGCCCGTGCCATTTGGGATCTTGGTGAAATCACCAACGCCATAGCGCTTCTGTTCGGTGGTGAAAGCGCAGTGATCGGTGGCCACGACCTGCAAGCTGCCAGCCTGTAGACCCGCCCAGAGGCTATCCTGATGCTGTTGATTGCGGAAGGGCGGTGACATCACGCGGCGGGCCGCATGATCCCAATCATCATGGGCATATTCACCCTCATCCAATAACAAATGCTGGATCAACGGCTCACCGTAGACCCGCATGCCCTTCTGCCGCGCACGGCGGATGGCCTCATGTGACTGCTCACAGGATACATGCACGACATAGAGAGGCACTCCAGCCATATCGGCTATCATGATCGCCCGGTTGGTAGCCTCGCCCTCGACCTCAGGCGGGCGGGAATAGGCATGCGCTTCAGGGCCGTTATTTCCTTCGGCCATCAGCTTTGACTGTAACTGCGCCACAACATCGCCATTCTCGGCATGAACCAGCGGCATCGCCCCCAATTCCGCACAGCGCTGGAATGACGCATACATCTCATCATCATCAACCATCAACGCGCCCTTATAAGCCATGAAATGCTTGAAGGTGTTAATGCCCTTGTCGACAACAACCGGCATCTCATTGAACACCTCCTCGCCCCACCAGGTGATCGCCATATGGAATGAATAGTCGGTGGTAGCCAGAGAGGATTTGTTGTCCCAGGCCTGAATTGCCGTTAGCAACGACTGACCAGGTGCCGGCAGACAGAAATCCACCACCATCGTGGTGCCGCCAGACAGGGCCGCCCTGGTGCCTGACTCAAAATTGTCCGAGGAATAGGTTCCCATGAACGGCATTTCGAGATGCGTGTGCGGATCAATACCTCCTGGCATCACATAACAGCCTGTGGCATCAAGTGTCTCGTCACCCGAAAGGCCGGTGCCAATATCAGTGATAACACCTTTTTCAATCATAACATCAGCCACATAGGTTCTATCGGCTGTAACGATCGTCCCACCTTTGATTGCCGTGCTCATGTCTCATTCTCCCTGATCATTTTGTCTAGTCATCCACGATGCCAGCAGTTTCTAAAACAGCATGAAAAAGGACATCCGTACTGGCCTTTGCCCAATCTTTAGTAATCTCTTCAGCTTCATTATGAGAAAGTCCATCAACGCAAGGGCACATCACCATCGCAGTAGGTGCAACACGATTAATCCAGCAAGCGTCGTGACCAGCCCCCGATACTAAATCACGATGGGTGTAGCCAAGCCGTACTGCAGCATTTCGGACTGCAGAAACGCAATTGTCATCAAACTTTACAGGATCAAATTTGCCAGCCTGTTCGATTTCCATGGTTAACCCCAAATCTTCGCATATTTTTTCTGAACCATGGCGCATTCTGGATTCCATATCATCAATTATTTCCTGCTCCGGTGCCCGGAAATCAATTGTAAAAACAACCTTTCCAGGAATAATATTCCTAGAATTAGGGTAAACATCACAATGACCCACTGCTCCAACAGCATTTGGCGCATGGGACCAAGCGATTTCATCAACAAGTTGGGTAATTCTTGCCATCCCTAGACCCGCATTTTTTCTTTTGGGCATCGGTGTTGACCCAGTATGTGACTCACGACCAGTAAGCGTGACTTGGAGCCAATTTAGACCTTGGCCATGTGTCACAACGCCAACCTCTATACCCTCATCTTCCAGAATTGGCCCTTGTTCAATATGAAGTTCGAAAAAGGCTGCCATTTCACGTGCACCCACTTCTTCATCTCCAATCCATCCGATGCGAGCAAGTTCATCACCCACCGACTTACCATCAGAATCCTCTCTTGCATAAGCCCATTCAAGAGTGTGCATGCCAGTGAAAACACCAGAGGCCATCATAGGCGGCGCAAAACGCGTACCTTCTTCATTTGTCCAGTTTACAACCTCGATTGGATGCTTGGTCTTGACTCCCGTCTCATTGAGTGTCCGAACAATCTCCAAGCCCGCCAAAACGCCCAGAACGCCATCATATTTTCCACCCGTCGGCTGTGTGTCGAGATGGCTGCCAACCATCACCGGTGGTAAAGAAGGATCAGTGCCTTCATGACGGGCAAACATATTGCCCATCTTGTCAAGTCCCATGGTCATGCCCTCAGCCTCGCACCAGGACTGGAACAGACGACGACCCTCGGCATCCTCATCTGTCAGCGTTTGCCGGTTGTTGCCTCCGGCAACGCCGGGGCCTATCTCGGCCATCTCCATCAGCGCGTCCCAGAGCCGATCACCATTGATCCGGAAATTCTTGCCCCGTCCATCGAGCGCGGCTGCATTTGCGTCAGTCATCATCGTCTCCCAAATTTGCAAATCTTGTCAGGGATGGCCACTTAGCCCGCGTTCAGTGTGCTAGTCAATTTCCCGCAACACCTCGCCAAGACAGGCAATCAGGTCATCAATCTGTTCGGTGGAAATGATCAGCGGTGGTGACAGCGCGATAATGTCGCCCGTTGTGCGGATTATATATCCCTCTTCAAAAGCCTTAAGAAACGCGCTAAACGCGCGCCGTGTCGGCGCTCCTTCAATGGGTTGCAGCTCGATAGCGCCAATCAGACCTATATTGCGAATGTCGATCACATGCGGGTGGTCAGCAAGGCTGTGCAGCTTTTCCTGCCAGTAATCGGCAAGGCTGGAAGCTCGGGTCAGCAGCCCCTCATCAGCATATGTTTCAAGTGTACCGAGCCCAGCTGCCGCGGCCACCGGATTACCGGAATAGGTATAGCCGTGGAAAAACTCAATCAAATGTTCAGGCCCGTGCATGAAAGCATCGTGAATCTCGTCAGAAACAATCACCGCCCCCATGGGGATAACACCGCTGGTCAGGCCCTTTGCCGTCGTCATCATATCAGGCCTGACACCAAAGAAATCTGCGGCGAAGGGGCTACCAAGACGGCCAAAACCGGTGATCACCTCGTCAAAAATCAGCAGAAATCCATATTTGTCACAGATTTCGCGAACGCGTTCGAGATAGCCCTTTGGCGGAATCAGAACCCCGGTGGACCCGGCAACCGGTTCAATGATCACCGCAGCGATGGTCGAGGGGTCATGCAGCTGGGCAATCCGCTCCAGATCATCGGCTAGTTCCGCGCCATGTTCAGGCTGCCCTTTGGTGAAAGCGTTGTGTTCAGGCAGATGCGTGTGTGGCAAATGGTCGACTCCCGTCAGCAGGGTGCCAAACATCTTGCGGTTGGCAACAATGCCACCGACTGAGATGCCACCAAAATTCACCCCGTGGTATCCGCGCTCACGCCCGATCAGGCGGGTGCGTCCGGCATCGCCGCGTACCTTGTGATAGGCAAGTGCCGTCTTTAGCGCTGTCTCGACCGACTCCGACCCTGAATTGGTGTAGAAAATATGGTTCATGCCATCGGGTGCGATGGCGGCAATCCGATTCGCCAGCTCGAACGCTTTCGGATGTCCCATCTGGAAAGCCGGCGCATAGTCAAGCTCGGCCACCTGGTCCTGAACCGCCTTGACGATCTTCGGCCTTGCATGCCCGGCATTGACACACCAAAGGCCAGCCGTTCCATCGAGAACCTTATGGCCCTCAATCGTTTGATAATGCATGTCCTTGGCACCGACAAGCATGCGTGGATTTTCCTTGAACTGGCGATTTGCCGTGAACGGCATCCAGAAAGAACTGAGATCATTCGGCGCTGGATCATAGGTATCCGGCATGGCGGAACTCCTGTTTCGGATGGCGAACGTGACTGAGGAAACCAACCACGACGCACAACATAGAAATTGCTTTTGACTTAATAAAATGAAATAACATTTTTACCGGCTGGTCAAATATTCAAACGCTTAACGGTGAAAAATTTTCCGTTTTCATGTCGACTCACCCGGTAACACCCAAAAGATGAGACGCAACAGACCCAAAGCCATGTCCGATAAAATTAACGACCTGATGCCAACCGCCGCCCATACCGCCGTTAGCGGGGATGGGATGCCCCCAAAGCAGAAAACACGAATCCAGATTACCAATGAAGCTAAAATCCTGGAGGCGGCTTTGGACGTTTTTTCTCAGGACGGTTTTCGCGGCGCCACGCTGGACCGAATTGCTAGCGCTGCGGATATGTCAAAACCCAACCTACTTTATTATTTTAAAAACAAAGAAATGATCCACATCGCCTTGCTTGCCGGCCTTCTTGACATCTGGCTGACGCCCTTGAGCGAAATCAGCGCAACGGGAGATCCAACGCTGGAAATTGGCGGTTACATTAAACGTAAATTAGAAATTTCACGGGAGTATCCGCGAGAGTCTCGACTATTTGCCAATGAAATTCTGGCTGGGGCTCCACATATAGGTGATTTTTTGCGGACTAAATTAAAAAAACTTGTTGATGAAAAAGCCGAAATTTTGCAACGCTGGGTTGATAACGGCCGGTTGGCACCCTGCGATCCAAGGCACCTGCTTTTTGCCATCTGGTCGACGACTCAGCATTACGCTGATTTCAGTGTTCAGGTAAGACTTGTCCTTGGACTAGAAGCCGAGGATAACAGCTATTACGAAGAAGCTTCACAAATGCTTGAAACGCTTTTTTTAAGTCAATTAATAAAGACGCATGACTGCGACTAATTCAAGAATAGTGCAAATATCTTTCCTAGAAATCCTACCAATAACGCTTTACAAAACAGTAGTCGAATAATAACCACCACGGACGGCGTAATGATATGTTCCCGTGTGTTAATATTAACAAACGATTTTTCTTAAACAAAGTCACCATGAACACTGTTAGAGCACATTGCAAAACCGAAATTTCTGGCAAAGAACTTTTTTAATTGAAATTCATTAGTATAGATCCACAGATCATTACACTATTTTTTCTTTATCAGATAATGGGACTACAGTTTTTTTATGATTGGCTCCATCACAAATCGCGTCGGTCACTCGTGCCTCATTCATATCAATTTATTGTCAACAATGGATAAAATACAAATTTACCCTGCTTTATATCGCCCCATGTACCGTGTTCATTGGAGTTTTCCAAAAAGATCCATTGAAACAAATTAATTAGCACACCTAATGACCCAAATAAGGACCACCTTATAACAAAGCTCGTAAATTTATAAACCCCTCGCTAAAATCATAAAGGGTTCCACACCCGTTCCAGTTGTTACGTGTAAAGATTTTTCGTTGACATCAGATTGTCCAACGCAAAACTGCCCACTGCCCTTTTATTCCTAATTATTTTATCACCAATTTTGATAAGCTAAATCCTGCTTGTTTTTGGGCCGTTTGGAACCTTGATTGCAAACCATGCTAAATGCTCCTCATAATGTAGCGAAGCGATTGAATAGGCTCTAAGTAAGTTCTTGTGATCATGTCGAATTTGTACGCTGTTGTTTTATAGAAATTTTCCCACCGAAGTTAAACTCCAGCACACACCAACAGATTTTTAAAATCTATTTATAATGGACAAAAAGACATTGTTCCACAGGGCTACCATCCCGTCCCTTTTCCACTTGACGCGCTGGTTGGCAAGACCTCAGACGAGATTTTCAGGAGTGAAACTCGTTTGACACAATACTTTTTCAAATTCTGAGCTATTCACCACATAGGAATAACTTATGAGGCTAGCGAGTACCCGCCATTATAATTACCGCTCTTTCTCCGAACTTTTGAATGCTCCACGATACGTTCTCGAGCTAAACCACGGATTTCTTCAATCGACGAATACTCTTTACGCTCCAGATAGTCATTGAGATCGTGTTTTAATTCTTGGATCAAGTCAACTCCAACACCACCACTGCCTTTCTCCTCCATAGCAGCTGTACATACCTGAAGATTTCCTGCGCCGTGCACAATGAAATTAAATGCCTCACGAAAGCCCCTTATGCCACCGATTCCTGAAATAGCTTTGTCTGGAAACGCTTTGGAAATATCTGATACGCGCTGCAAGGCTTGGTGAAGGATCGCTAAACCACCTAACCCTCCAGACGTGACCAGACCGTCCACCTCCACCTCAAATTTCATCGTTTCTGGATCCATCAAAGGCAGAGACGGAAAAGTATTGCAGAGGGATATTGATGACGCGCCAGCTTCATAAGCCGCGCCAGCCGCATCTACGAGTTTAGCGGTGGAGGGCGTCAGCTTTACCCATATCGGCACATTAACTGCACTAGTCACGGCCTTAAGAATGGATCTAATAATTTCCTCGTCGTTTGCGATATTAGCGCCCATATCTTTTCGGTCCATATGGGGACATGACATATTCAACTCAATTGCATCGCAGCCCACATCGATACAAGCCGATGCGAGTTTACGCCAATTCTCCATCTCTTCATCATTCCCTGCACCAGCCATAATCGAGGCAATAACCATACGATCAGGATAGGTTGTTTTTATTTCCTCTAAATCAGGCAGCCAAATATCGAGCGGTTGGTCAGAAATCAGCTCCCAATTCCATGATGAATGGGAAACAGTATCTTCGCGCTTCATCCGCGACACGTAGGGTTTGATGTCACTCGCGCGCTGATATATCGTTTTTGGGCCGGCAACGTTTTCTACCGGGTGCAAACCAATAGTCTTAGTAACCACCCCACCCCACCCGGCTTCAAAAGCTCTCAAAATTTTACGTTTGCTTTCCGTTGGTGGAGCGGAAGCCAAAATAAAAGGATTGACGAAATTCAACCCTGTAAACGTTGTTGCAAGTCTGTCCATAACCCATGTCCACTTCGCCTATTGAACTCTACAAATCACAATAATGCTCAGAAACGAATATTTGTCCAATAATTTTTACCAAATGATAAAATTTTTCAATAAATTCAGCAATATTTTTAAGACACACGCGCACAACTTCTTTGGGACATATATTTTTAAAACCGCGCAACCAATGTAAAGATCGAAGCATTATGAAAGCTCTGGCTTGCAGGCTTCGCATTCGGCACGACTCGTTGGGTTGGAGTTTTCTGTTTTTCGGGAGTTACTGGCGGAGCATACGAGACGCGGTAATCCATAGTCATCTGATAGATCCTAGAGTTGCAGGAGTAATCCTAAGCCGCCATTTTTTTGTTATTTTTGGCGGCAACTCTCCTTACCAAGGCGTGACGCTTTTAGCGCTTATAACTTGCTCTCTACGCTCTTTCGCAGGATTAGTCGCATGGCTGTTAGCCTTTAATTTTCTGATGATCTTTGGTTAATTGCTAATTTAATTACATTCGCATTTATATCGTTTTATTCAGGCGCATTGTTGTCGGTGGATTTTTGTTTTCAAAGCAGAATGCGTGGAGACGGGCTGCCAAAAATCTTGTTAGTGCATACATACCCTCTGATGTGATCTATACTTTTGCAACACGGCTGATCGCGATGCTAATTGGAGGTTTCATTTTGACATTAGAAAGTAACGATAGCTGGTATGCACTTCTTAGCATCACGCACGCAATTGCCGGCGTTGTCCTTCGCCTGCCGCCTATTTTTCACATTTTTGTTCTTGCAATACTTGGCTTTAATTGCCCTATTCTTGCTAACGTGGGTTTCTACGGGAAAATTGCTTTCAAGCTTATTCAGTGCGCTTAGGGCTTTGGCGCACTGGCATGAGGTTTTGCACTATCATCGATTTATCCATTATAAAATTCCGGTATTCGTATCCACCCTTTTAGCATTGTCATTGCTACTTTTGCCTTTGGCCAAGGTGGGCGATTTGTTTTTGGTGACCGGTTTATTATTTTTACTGACATCCGAGATCCGACTTATTCGGCAATGTAAAGCTCAATAATTTTTTAAATTCTGCTTCTTCACTCAGATCCCTAACATTAACCCTCCTGACTTCTGGTGTTGGCATCAGACTAGTTTTTATTCTCAAAGTAAATTGGCTCGCTTAGAGCAACAATCTTAACGATGCCATCTATTTGATGGCACCTAAGGGTTTAAGTCTACCAGCCTTTATAATTTCAAGTTTTGGTTTGGAGCATTGGGCAAATAGCTGGACCAGCTGAGGGAGGCTTTCGGTCAAAACAATGATTTCAGTAAAAATACACCTATCCCATGTCGGAGTATCAAGTGCTTTCCCAAGATAAAATGTTGAACCACTCGCCCCTTTAACTTTCAGGTTTAAGGTGCTATATCAACCGATATCGGCGGCGTTTGTGTAGTGGTAAGACCTTAGCCTTCCAAGCTAAAGACGCGGGTTCGATTCCCGCACGCCGCTCCAGAACTCCTCTGGGAAAAATCAAAACAGCTCTCTTAGTCAGATAATTACAAGCATTCGGCATAGATTGAAGCTTGAGAAGCAGTACAATTAGTAGGTCAAACTCCCCCATATACGTATTGTAAAAATGGCGTCTTTTACTTCGCAAGGCGTATTCCAAAGGACATGCTATACCTGTATGACGAGACGAAAATCGTCATTTCACTTTGCACAAAAAATAGGAAGCTTGCTGAGAGGTCCTCTGCATTAACTCATCACGCCTAGATGAGCATTGGATTTCTTTGCGCATTGCAAAATTGAACATCCCTTCGCACCGACAAGAGCAAGCCGCCTCCCCCCGCCACATCCAACTCCCCAAAGATTTAGAAAATCACCATGCCTTAAAAAGTTTTTGTAATGATGAATTGTTTTTCAAGTCAAGATCACGTTTTGTTGATTATGCCCTCAAAGCATTTGGAGATAGGTGCCTTACTGCATACTCCTCGATGGATAGCGCAGGGTTGCGTGATGATCTGTTTGAACAAGTTTTGTCTTCAAGCAGTGTTATAAGCTTCTTCCATGCCCTCAGGGCATATCAGTTTTGCCCAAAATTCACGAAAAGACTACCATCTTTGATTGAGACATTTCTTCAAGAGTATAAGAAATTCCACCAACGCCAAGACCGGATCTTTTTCTACCGGCAAACGGCATCCAATCGACCCGGAACGCCGAATGGTCATTGACCATTATAGCTGACCCATCAAGACTGTTTACCGCTTCCATTATCTCAGTGTAATCATTTGAAAACACCGATGCCTGAAACGCGAAAGGTAGGCTATTTGCCTGCGCAATCGTATCATCGAGGTTTTTTTTGTCATAAAGGGAAATCACGGGTCCAAAAATCTCCTGACTTGAAACCCGACAGGTTTCTGGCGGGTTCAGCAGAAGGGTGGGAGCGTAACACGAAGCAGACAGTCTCTTGCCGCCGCAGACAACCTCAGCGCCCGAATCAACAGCCTCCTTAACCCATTGCTCGACCCTGTCGACTTCCCTGTTTCTAATTAATGGCCCACACTGCGTTTCAGCATCAATGGCGTTGCCAACAATCAATCCTGCCGCATTATCAGCGATTTTCTCGGCAAGCTCCCGTGCCGAAGCGCCAAAGGAAAATACACGTTGAACAGATACACAGACCTGGCCTGAGTGATAAAAGCCTCCCTTTAGCAAGCTCGGAATGAGTTGTTCCTTATCGGCGGACGGACAAACAATGACCGGAGCGACACCACCATGCTCCAGTGCAACCCTTGTTCCGGGTGCCAATAACGAACGCAGCTTCCAGCCAACAGCTGCCGAACCAATAAAGCTCAAAAACGCAACCCTTTCATCAGTAACTAGCTTTTGCGCCGCACTCACGTCGCAGCAGATAAATTGCGCCCACTCGGGTGCAAGCCCTGCTTGATGAAGGATCTCAACAAACGTTTTGCAGCTGAGAGGGGTGTCATCAGCTGGCTTGACTATGACTGGATTTCCGGCAGCAACAGCTGGCGCAACCTGATGAACAATCAAATTTAACGGATGATTAAAGGCCGAAATGGCGACCACAGGACCAATCGGTTCCTTGATGGTAAAGGCCATTTTGCCGTTTCCGGCTGGCGTCAGATCCATTGGAACCTCATAGCCAGCATTGTTTGCAATATCGGCGGCACAAGTTTCGACGCCGTCAATAGCCCGTTCCACCTCAACTTTTGCGTCAATGAGTGGTTTTCCTCCTTCCGATGCGATGAGCAGGGCAAGTTCGTCTGCCCTACCTTTCATAAGCTCGGCGGCTCTTTTCAAAATGGCAGCTCTTTCGTGTCTCGGAAGCCCCTTTCTATTGGTTTTGTGCGTCTTTTCTGCAATGCTTAACGCATGATCAACGTCGCTCTCGGGGGAGAGTTTTACCTCGCCCACTGGTGAACCGTCAAAAGGATTGGATACGTTCAATTGGCCCATAGTGCGAAACCTCACACAACCGACTGGTGATCTTTGAGATCAGTGATCAGTTCTTTGACATTTTGTGAATAATCTACCGGCAGATCAATCAGATGGACACCACCCTGTCTAAAAGCTCTGTCAACCGTCTCGACAAACCCAGTAACACTGTTAATTCGGTGTCCGTGCGCGCCGTAAGATTCCGCATATTTCACGAAATCTGGATTGACATACTCTAGGCCCCAATCCGCAAAGCCTGAGCCAGCTTGTTTCCAGCGAATCATTCCATAAGAGCTGTCGTTGAGGATTAGAACGACTAAATTCAAGTTCAATCTCACAGCTGTTTCAATTTCTTGGCTATTCATCATGAAGCCGCCATCACCACAGATTGACATCACCTTGCGATTTGGATGAATTAGCGCGGCGAGCATTGCAGATGGCAGCCCAGCACCCATCGTGGCCAGGGCATTGTCCAGGAGAATTGTATTCGGTTGGAATGCCGGGTAATTTCTTGCAAACCAGATTTTGTAGACACCATTATCTAGGGCGATGATATCGTGATATCCCATTAGATTTCGAATTTCTGACACGATCGCCTGTGGTCGCATTGGAAATATTGGCTCCTCGGCGAGTCGGAAAATTTCCTGTTTTACATTATCCCTGACTTTCTCGAAATCGCTCAAATCTATGTCAAGTTTGGATCCGATGGCCGCGGCCAATGCGTCAACGGAAAGGGCGATATCCCCTACAACCTCTATTTGTGGGAAATAAACTTGATCCACCTGGGCTGATTTGTAATTTATGTGAATTACCTTTGTACCTCCATGTTCCATAAAAAACGGTGGTTTTTCGACGACATCATGCCCGATGTTCACAATCAAATCAGATATCTTGATATAGTCATGCAGGTAATCTTTGTCTGAAAGAGCCGCGGTCCCGAGAAAATAACTGGAACTCTCATCGACGGCTCCCTTGCCCATCTGCGTGTTGCAGAACGGCACTCCGGTCATACTAATGAATTCAGATATTGCACGGCGGGCTTCTTTGCGATTTGCGCCAGCACCAATAAGCAGCAATGGACGCTTTGCATTTTTAATTGCTTCAGCAGCTGTTTGAATAACTTCTGCGCCTGCAATTGCGTAATGCCGTTCCCCTGGTGGGATTAAATCCACCATGTCTGCAGACTCCTCGGCAATATCTTCTGGCAACTCAAGCAACACGGGACCGGGCTTTTCCTCTTCTGCGACACGAAAGGCTTCCCTTACCAAGGACGGGATCGTGTTTGCGTTTACAATCTGTTTGGTCATTTTGCAAATTGGCGCAAACAGCTGGACAACGTCAATTATCTGAAACTGGCCCTGTTTGGACTTCTTGATGGGTTTCTGACCCGTAATCATGACAAGAGGAAAGCCACCGAGAAAACCATATGCTGCAGGAGTAGTAAAATTTGTAGCACCCGGCCCTAGCGTCGCAAGACAGACGCCAGCCTTGCCAGTGAGCCGCCCGTAGGTTGCCGCCATAAAAGCAGCACCCTGTTCATGCCGTGTCAAAATAAGTCTAATCTTCTCCGATTTTCTGAGTGATTCAAGCAAATCCAGATTTTCCTCCCCAGGAATTCCAAAAATATACTCAACACCTTCGTTCTCCAAAGCCTGGATAAACAAATCTGAAGCTTTCATAATAACTCCCACGACAAAACTCAAAGCATGAACTGGACCCGATGCTAGACACTTAAACTTTCAAATTCAAAGTGATTCTGATTGCAAATGCAGTGTTTTACTCAAAATGTGCTTGTTTGATTGACGAGGCTGCAAAAATTCTTGATTGTATTGCCGACTGCGAAATCATTTTTGGTTTGTGGTTTTTGAGCACTAAATTTTGCGGATATATTTTATTGTTACTCGTCGTAAAATTTCTTGTTTAAGGCTGAATTGTTTGAGGTGTGCATTATGGATTTGATTTGGGGGCGGTATTCTGTGCTTATATACGCAGTGGTGCTGACTTTTGGTTTGCTAATTGCGAGTATTCTTCATCCAACTTTAATGATCTTCTGCATTCCTTTTGCCCTTCTTTCAATACTGGGATTCTACGACTTCTTTCAGCGCAAAAGACCAGTGCTTGCGAATTTTCCATTGATCGGGCGGTTTAGGTTTTTGCTAGAGTCAATTCGCCCAGAGCTCAGGCAGTACTTTTGGGAGTCTGACAAGGATGAATTACCATATTCGAGAAACCAGAGATCTATGGTCTACCAAAGATCAAAAGAAATATTGGCCGCAAGGCCATTTGGATCAGATGAAAATCATTACATCGATGACTTTACCTGGCTAAATCATTCAATTTCTCCATCTCACATCTCAGATGACGACTTTCGCATTACAGTCGGAGTGGGAACCAAATCCTATGATATTTCTGTCCTTAATATATCCGGCACAAGTTTTGGATCCCTCTCACCGAACGCGATACAATCTCTTTCCACAGGAGCGAAACTCGGCGGTTTTGCGCACAATACTGGTGAAGGTGCATTGTCAAAATACCACCAGCTAGGAGGTGGTGATACCATCTGGCAAATTTCCACTGGTTATTTTGGATGCCGCACTGAAGATGGCAAATTTGACCCAAAATCATTTGTCTCAAAAGCAACGTTGCCGCAAATAAAAATGATTGAAATCAAGCTGAGTCAAGGCGCAAAACCTGGGCACGGTGGAATGCTACTTGGACCAAAAGTTACTCCAGAAATTGCTGAGACACGAGGTGTTGAGGCATACGAAGACGTGATTTCACCGCATAATCATTCCTCATTTGGAACACCTAATGAATTGCTTCAATTTGCGGACAAACTTCGCGAGTTGTCAGGTGGTAAGCCTGTTGGAATAAAGCTCTGCATAGGTCACCCATGGGAGTTCGTAGCGATTGTCAAAGCGATTGTAGAGAGTGGGATTGAACTTGACTTCATCACAGTGGATGGCTCAGAGGGTGGAACTGGAGCAGCTCCTGTTGAATTTACAGACCACCTAGGAAGTCCTTTGCGAGATGCTGTTGTTTTTGTGGACAACGCGTTGAGGGGAGCCGGCTTGAGAGACCGTATTAAGATCGCTGCCTCAGGAAAAATTGTGAGTGGATACGATATTGTCAGGATGTGTGCATTGGGTGCCGACTGGTGTAACATGGCGAGGCCTTTCATGTTTTCATTGGGATGCATTCAAGCTCGCGATTGCTCCTCGGGGCGTTGTCCAACTGGCGTGGCCACTATGGACGAAAAGCGATATCGGGCCATTGACATTGAATCACGCGCAAAAAGAGTCAAAAACTTTCAGAAAAACACTCGATTTGCTGTCAAAGAATTGCTTGAAGCGAGTGGTTTGACGCATCCAAGAGAGTTAAATAGGCGACATATTGTCCGACGATTGTCAGAGAGCCAAATAAAACTCGCTGATCAAATATATCCAAAAGTTGACGATGGAGCTCTCATTAGAGGCGAAACTGTCGAAGATCCTAGACTTGCCTCTTATTGGGACCGCGTTAGCGGATCCTCTTTCGCTCCTATAGAGTAGCACACGTAAACTTAACTCAAGAGAGTTATATCATGATCATCACGTTAGTCTCGTTCGCTTGGTTTTTTGGATTGCTAATTAGCCGCGTGGGTTTACCTCCAATGGTTGGCTTTCTTGTAGCTGGCTTTGCGTACAATTTTGCTGGTTTTGAAGCTCCTGAGGGCCTTCAAACAATATCGGACCTCGGAGTGACACTGTTACTTTTTTCAATTGGTTTGAAACTAAAATTAAAAGATTTAGCCACTTCAGAGGTTTGGGGTACATCAGTTGCCCATGTTGTTGTTTCTACTATATTTTTCTCAGGCGTTATTTTTCTTGGTCAGTTAATTTTTGACATACCGTTGTTCGAGTTGTCCGCACTTTCAATTGTCATTTTAGCATTTGGCCTATCTTTCTCGAGCACAGTCTATGCTGTAAAAGTGCTAGAAGAAAAAGGCGACATGGGTGCTCTGTATGGCAAAGTCGCAATCGGCATTTTAGTCATGCAGGATATTTTTGCAGTTGTATTTTTGACGGTAAGCGAGGGCAAATATCCCAGTTTGACAGCAATACTGGTCCTTGCGTTGTTAATTCCCCATGTTCGGAAAACCATCTACAAGTTGCTTGATTATGCTGGTCACGGTGAACTTTTGGTTGTGAGTGGACTATTTTTTGCATTGGGTGCTGGCTACGAATTTTTTTACTCCGTGGATCTAAAGGGCGACCTTGGCGCTTTGATCCTTGGCATTGTCATTTCCAACCACCCCAAATCCAAAGCTTTGGCCAAGTCATTACTAAGCTTTAAAGAGTTGATGCTGGTTGGGTTTTTCTTGTCTGTAGGCATGCAAGGTCTGCCAAATCTGCCGGTCGTTTTGACAGCTTTTGGTTTAGTTTTAATGCTACCCATAAAAACTTGGCTATACATGGTGATAACAACGCGGTTCGGTCTAAGGGCTCGCACCTCACTCTTCAGTTCAATAACATTAGGAAACTTTTCTGAATTCGGATTAATTGTCGCAGCATTGGGTGTTTCACAGGGTTTCCTCTCTGTCGATTGGCTCCTCGTTATGGCTATAGCAGTTAGTGTTAGTTTTGCGGTTGCCGCTCCATTCAGTGACAGAGCCGAAGTGACCTACCACAATAATAAAAAAATGTGGGACGTTTACCAAAAGAACAAACTTAATCCAAAGGACCAAATACTGGACACAGAAGACTCGACAATTTTGATAATCGGAATGGGACGTGTGGGAGCAGGAGCATACACCTCACTTAGCGAGTCACGACCTAACAAAGTTCTGGGTATAGAACTCAACGAGGATCGCGCAAAAGAGCTTTCCACGCAAGGTTACAACGTCAAAGTTGCAGATGCCACCGACACCGACTTTTGGAACATGGTCAGAATTTCTGAACCAGCTGAGGAAATGATACTCTTGGCGATGCCAAACCATAAAAGTAACCTTTTTGCAGCGGAACGCATTCAAGCAAGTGGACTTGATTGCAAGATTGTAGCTATCGCAAAACATGAATCAGAAGTTCAAGAATTGTTGAAGTTAGGTATTCCTTCTTTCAACCTTTATAGAGAGGCTGGAGAGGGCCTGGGTCGTGAAGCTATCAAAGCAATAGGGTGATGAGTCGTGGTAAAGCCAGGAGCGTCTTTCATTCGTCTCCTATGCGGCAAGGTCGAGCGACCACGTTTGATAGGACCATGATGAAAGCAACCATTACCGCATAACGAATTGGCACCTGAGGGTGCTAATGCAAACTCTCTTACGGTCTGTAATTCACACAGGTGAATTTTTTGTGAATTTTGCTGGCTCGTTCCCCGCTGGAGAATACTGTAAAAGCTTAAGGCCCATAAAGTCACCTCACATGACTACGCTGATACCATATGTCAAATGCCTATTCGGGTTGAAAGAATAATGTCACAAAAGAACATCAAAGAGAGATAGTTGGCGTTGACAATCAAAACAAACAAACAGGGGAATCTCAGAGGGCAATACATCCTCCAGTAGACCTCTGAAAAAGTCGTGCGAAAAAAGAAATGAAAATTCAATTATTTGAAGCGTCACTATCCTTTGTTAACCCAAACTCGGTAGTAACCGCTTCATCTTCCAATCAAGATATTGACCACAATAGTCACCATAGCTGGTGATATGGATGAAACCCTGACGACGATCCCCCGCATTGGTCCAAACGTAGAGTTTGGCTTAAGTCGTAACATAAAAAGCAAAATGCTACGCGCCACACCATTAACAACGAAAATTAAGAATGAGCTTTGAGTATTCTAGATTTTTGGCAAAACTGGAGATAGGGGGCCGTTCCACCAAAATCCATCTGTCGCCACTTTCATAGAACCATCTATCAATACAACAACGGAGTTGGAGCTGGCCGGCTATTTTTCAATAGCCGAGAGCAATCAAACAGCGCTACCAGGGAAAATCACTTCTCGCTAGGGCTAACCATGTCTAGTGGAGCAAGAGCGCCTCGGTGTAGCACCACGCGCGCCGCACAGGCATGGGCAGTGGGTATCGCTTCTCGAACGGTTTTACCCCTAGCCACACTAGCCATCAGACTGCCATTGAAAGCATCACCAGCGGCCGTGCTGTCAAGCGGCGAACAAACCGCTTGCGGAGCAAGAAAGATGGCATCATCCGCATCCACTAGTAATGCCGGCGCAGCACCATCCTTGATGACGACCGTTTGCGCGCCCCACCCTCGATACCGGTCAGCAACCGAATGCGCATCGGGGTCGCCAAAACTGCGCTTTTCATCATCGAGGCTCGGCAGGACAATATCGGCGACTGAGCCCGCCGCCGTAATAGCAGAGCGCATCTCCGCCGCATCCGGCCAGAGGTTTTCGCGAATATTGCTGTCAAAAAACACTGTACGATCTGCGCCGCGCACCTGCGCAACCATCTTCAGCAACAGCTGCCTGTCGGCTGGTGATAGAATGGCCAAGGTAATTCCTGACAGATAAATGAATTGCGCTGCCACAAGTTTGGCGGCAAGCAGATCAGGCTCCCGCATCAGTTGGCGTGCCGCCGAAGCGTTGCGCCAATAGCTGAAACTGCGTTCGCCGTCCCGCAAATGGATCATATAGAGGCCAGGGCTACGCCCCTCAATCCGCGGCGTGTTTAAACAGTCAATGTTGTGCCGGGCAATGAAAGCTTTCATATCATCGGACAGGCTGTCAGTGCCAAACGCCGTGTGAAAACCAACATGCCAGTCGGCAGGCATCATTAGGCGCGCGTAATAAAGCGTGTTAAACACATCACCGGCAAAGCCCCTTCGTAGACTGTCAGAACTTTCCGATGGTGCCAGTTCGATCATCAATTCACCAATACCCAAACAAAGCGGCATCTTTGTTATCTCTGCCACTCATGAGACAGCGCATGTATGACACCACGCAATTCCGCAAGCCCACGCATGCGCCCGACAAGCGGATAGCCTGGGTGCGTACCGCGCCCGATATCGTACAGCAATTCATGGCCATGATCCGGCCGAAAAACGATATCATCACCCTGCCCGGCCTGTTTGCGGCGGCTCTCCTCATCAAGAAGGATGCCGATCAGCGCGACCATATCTGTGTCACCTGCCAGATGCGAGGCTTCCTGGAAGGAACCATCTGCCTCCTTTTTGACATTTCGCAGATGAGCAAAGTGAATCCGATCGGCAAACTGACGGGCTATCTCCGGCACGTCATTTTCAGCATGCGCGCCAAGTGACCCACTGCAAAGCGTTATGCCGTTGGCATTATCATCAACTGTGTCGAGTATCCAGGCAATGTCCGCCGCGTTGGAGACGATGCGGGGCAAACCGAGAATGTTGCGCGGTGGATCATCAGGATGCACGCACACGCGAATGCCAAGGTCAGCTGCCGTCGGGATGATTTCCGTTAGGAAGCGATGATAATTGGCTCGCAACGCGGCATGATCTATCCCCTCATAAAGCTCCAGTGCGCTGCGCAACCCGGCCAGTGAATAGCGGTCATACGCACCTGGCAACCCGGCCATAATGCTAGCAAGCAAGCTGTCCTTGTCTTCTGCCGTCATAGCATTGAAGCGGACAGATGCTTCGGTCAATATGTTGGATGAATATGTTGTGGCAGCCGCCTCGCGCCCGAGCATAAAGACCTCTAAAACGGCCATCTCTGTTTGATCAAACCGCAACGCTGTCCCACCACCAGCCACTGGCGCATCCAGTCTTGTTCGCGTCCAGTCGAGAAGCGGCATAAAATTATAGCAAATTGTCTTGACCCCACAGGCTGCAAGGTTAGCCATTGACTGGCGATAATTGGCAAAGAGCGGCGACAGATCACCCTCGCCGCGCTTGATCCGCTCATCAACTGGTAGGCTCTCAACCACCACCCATTTCAGTCTCCCCGTCGTGGCGATTTCCGCACTGCGCTCAGCTATCGCCTGTTCAGGCCAGACTTCACCATAGGGAATGTTATGCAGCGCCGTGACGATACCGGACGCCCCGGTCTGCATGATCTCAGGCAAGGTGATCCCATCGAGCGGACCAAACCAGCGCCATGACTCCATCATTGCCGTGCACTCCCATTATTGCTGTCTCCGTCTAGGTTGACGGCTTCCTTCAGACAGGCTGCAACGCCATCCGCGTCAATCTGACGATACCATCTTGTCACCTCAGTTATAACTGTATCATGGCTGGCAATGACTTGGTTGAAAACCTCGTCAAGGCCTAGCATCGCCCGCACATAGCCGTCGCCGTTAGGCGTTGCAGCAATGATCTCGGCAATAGTTTTGGCAAGCGGGTCGTGAAGCCGTTGCCGAGCTACCTGTTTCTGTCTCACAAAGGCAAGCCAGCCAGCAATTACCAGACAAAGGCAGAGCACTGAACGGCCAGCTTTAAGATTTTCGGCAAGTGGTGCCAGAATACGCGGCGGCAATTTCTGCGAGGTGTCTTTCGCGATCTGCGCTATCTGGTGAATAATCCGTGGATTGGAAAAACGCTCGTTAAGCGCCCTGCAATAGGCGGTGATATCCTCTCCCTGCGGAACGGTGACCGAGGGAATGATCTCTTGCGACCACAAGGTATTGATGAAGCCTGCAAGCAATGGATCCGCGATCGCCTCGCTTATCAACTGTTTGCCATGCAATTGACCCAGAAGGGCCAGTGCTGTATGGCTGCCATTCAGACAGCGCAGCTTCATCGTCTCATAGGGCGTAACATCGGTAACCATCTGAACCCCGACATGGGCAAAATCAGGCCGGCCCATCGGTCCGAATTCATCCTCAAGCACCCATTGCCAAAAAGGTTCATGGATCACCGGCGCTCGGTCCGTACCCCCGACGAGACGGGCAACATAAGCGCGATCATCTTCGGTAGTCGCCGGGACGATGCGGTCAACCATACTAACCGGGAAACGGGCCTCAGCCCTAATCCACGCGGCAAGCGCCGGATCGGTTAGGGTTGCAAACCCACTGACAACAGCTGACAGCAAGCGGCCATTGTTTGCCAGGTTATCGCAGGACAGGCAGGTAAATGGCGCTGTTCCAGCGGCACGCCGGCGCGCCAGCGCCGCCGCGATGAACCCCGGTGCCGAGATCGGTGTCGCCGGATTTTCAATGTCATGCAGGATATCAGGATGGTTGGCATCAAGCTGTCCATTCTTGTGGCAATATCCCTTTTCGGTAATGGTCAGCGAGACAAGACTCACCTCCGGTGCTGCCATCGTCGCCAGAATGCGCTCACGATCCTCTCTCGCAAAGCCAACATCCACCAGACATGTAATACATCTTGCTATATCGTTATACGGGCTGCGTTCAATGGTGTGATAGTTGAAATCCTGCAGGGCCAGCGCATCTCGGATGGCAGGTGAGCGCAAACTCACGCCCATCACCGCATAGCGATCCTGTTGCCGCGGCAGCGTCATGTTCAACGTCTCGAAGCGTGGCAGAGCGAAAGCACGGAAAAAAGGCTCCAATGCCAAGATGCACAACACGAATTGGTGGGCGGTCGGCAGCTGGCAACATGGCACGGAACTCTCAGTTAACACGGGTAAACTATATTCGTATGTGGTTCGGATATTCAAGCAATGGGTGGCCGCCTGTCCGCCATTATGGTAGCCAGTGCTAACGTTAATTCCGTTTCACCAGCCATGGCGGCATCAACCATGAGGAGTAGATCCTGTTGGTTATGCAGAGCGTCAGTGCTGGAATTCTCATTTCCGAGACAGCTTGCGATGGTTCAGACCCATTCGGCACGGACCATAAGGTCACACTCATCCGCCATATGGGTCAATTTTAGGGCCTGGTAAGAATTTTCGTCCAACAGCTGACGTGCAGCCCATACAGCCATGCCGCGAACCAGCGAGCTATCACTTCTCAGATGCACCGTCACCAGCCCAACAAGCGTGAAGTCACTGCTGTTGCCGGCGGCCACCAGCACATTCCGCATGAACCGCCTATAGCCAGCGCGGCGCACCGGTGTTCCAGCAAAACGGGTGCGAAAGCCAGGATCATCGAGCACCAGCAATTCGGCCAGTGGTGGCAGGGTTAAGGCCGGAAGCGCCTGCAATTTGGCTTCGCTAGCGCGCGCGGCGTATTTGTTCCATGGACAGACGGCGAGACAATCATCGCAGCCAAAAATACGGTTGCCGATCGCTTTTCGGAATTCGAGCGGGATCTGTCCCTGATGTTCGATCGTCAAATAGGAAATACAGCGTCGCGCGTCAAGGCGATATGGTGCTGGAAAGGCGTTGGTGGGACAGATATCAAGACATTTCGTGCAGCTGCCACAATGGTCGTGCCCGGGCGAGTCGTGGACAAGCTCGGCATTGGTGAGAATCACCCCCAGAAAAAGCCATGACCCTCCATCACGAGCGACCAGATTGGTGTGTTTACCCTGCCAGCCAGCCCCAGCCTCGGCCGCTAGCGGCTTTTCCATGAGTGGCGCAGTATCAACAAAGACCTTTACCGCCGCACCCGATTTTGCAGCAAACCGGCCTGCCAGCTGTTTGAGCTTTCCCTTGATCACATTATGATAGTCGCGGCCACGCGCATAGACCGATATATTGCCGTGACTGGTCGCGGCAATATTATCAATTGGATCGTGATCAGGGCCATAATTCATAACGCAGACAATAGCCGAACGCGCCTCCGGCCACATATGCACGGGCTGAGACCGACGATCGGCACTGTCACGCAGCCACGACATATCTCCCTCAAAATTATCAGCAAGAAAGCGGGCAAGACCACGGCCAGCCATGTCCGGCAACCGCGCCGGCGCCACCCGGATGAAGGCAAACCCTTCCTTTTGGGCCACGGCGTCAAGCCAGTCACGGATATCAGGTGAGGTTGCCATGCCCATTATCCTCTAGCCGGCACCGGAATAGGAGTCAGTCGGCGTGATGTCGCCAAGCGCCTGCATGGCATGAAAATCAGCCTCAAAGGCGTTAAAAGTGCCGGCTTCGATGGCGGCCCGCATCCCGGCCATCAGATCCTGATAGTATTGGATATTGTGCCAGCTCAGCAGCATTAGTCCTTGCACCTCATCAGCCTTGAACAAATGATGCAGATAAGCCCGGGAAAAGCGTGAACAAGCCGGACAGGCACAAGCCTCATCAAGCGGCCGCTGGTCCTCTGCGTGGCGGG
>CACJUX010000023.1 GCA_902596655.1 uncultured SAR116 cluster alpha proteobacterium
GTGGTTCGAATCCGCCCCTGGGCACCACTATTCTTAATAAAATATATTAAATTCATATATTTAGATGGATCTTTTGGGATCGCATCCACCTTTATGTCCACCTTAAAAATTTAAAAATCTTTGTTTTTCTGCGTGCTGGGTTATTATATTTGGTGCGATGAATGGTCACGAAAAAGCACAGCAGGCTCGAATTTTTGTTCGTGCCTACGTTGAAGAGAACGGTGGACTAATCCAAAACTGGCTTGATGGTTCTGGTAGCACGGAGGATGTTGGTGCTGAATTAATTCGTCTTGTAGTTGAGGACTGCATAATCAATGGTGTAATGGAGCTTGGTGGAATTCAGGGGCTCTACATTGAAGCCCTTTTCCGAAAAATGCCAGGTGGGGAGTCTGCAGCGCGCCGTTTGTTAGCTGAACTGATTGCAAGCGGCAAATGCGTGCCACAACAATTACAGAAGCTTTGCTCAGAGCTTCTCCGTGAGGGGGTCATTGAAGGTGGTTTAAGTGACAATCCTCTGAGGCCTGGGCCTAAAGAGAGGACTGGACGACGAGACGCTCTAATCTGGATTTTGCTGCGTGTCCTTCAAGCTAATTTTGATCTTCCAATTCGTTCGAATGATGCTAGGGCTGAGGATCCAGATGTACCCGATGCAGGCTTAGATATTATTCAAGATGAGCTTTCTCTAGTTGAACCCGGGCTTTTGGCTGTCAATGTCAAAACATTACACGGTGCCGTAAAACGTTTCGAAGCAAATCATAGGTGGTTTGCTCAACAACCTTGTGCTTCCTAATTAAGCGCAATTAGCAGGCATGCATTCGCTCTGGGCTTATGAGAAATTCTGTTTTCAATTGGACTTACTGGAGTATCAAAAATTGATTCTTCGAATTAAAGATGTGTGCACTGCCCTTGGACTAAGTAGGAGCACTGTCTACAGGCTTGTTGAGGCTGGTGATTTTCCGGCGCCGGTTAAACTCAGTAGGCGGGCGGTCGGTTGGAATGAGGCCCAAATTCATCATTGGGTAAATACTCGAAATAATGCTGCAGACACTTATCGACATGAATGTGACAAGAATAAGTGATTATACGAAACGCTACTCGCTCATTTTCAGGAGTGGCAACCCACTTTTTTCATCAATGAATTCTATAAGGAATGCCGCAAACATTTCTTATAATCAAAATCAGCAATATACCCCAAAGATTTATCAGTGGTTGGCTTGAACCGTGCGTTTTGGAAACATAAAATTAGCCCTTTAAATTAATTTAAAACTTAGTGTGTCCTTAGCGTGTTTTTTCGGGATTTATGATGACTTCAAACCTTACAAAGGCTTTAGCTGGACCTAAGCGCAATACAAGTTTGCAAAGAAATTTTGCGATAAAATCTGAGCGAACTGGATACTCAGGGTTAATCCACTAATTTTTTTTACAAAAACACGCGCATATTAGTCCCATGATCCATATCCACCCAAATGGGTCAATAAATATGTTGTCACTCTAAATTTACATTTAGTAAAATACGTTAGTGGTGAAAAATGGCTGTGAAGGTAGTCAAGAAAACGCAAAAGCGTTTGGATGTGACCGTGACCCAGCTAGGTAAGAGGCTAACCTTGACCAACTAAAAGCCTCACGAACAGGTTTGAACCTGTGGGCAGCTAACTGTCGCTGGTATGGCTAGTTAGTGTTCCCGCGTTAAGAGACCGCGCGTAATGGGGAGACCGCTCAACCGCCCCCAACCTTCAATTGGGTGACGCGATGCCAGCTGGAACGACCGATGGAACGGCTCCGAAGGTCAGACTAGATAAGCCCTTAATTGGGCTTTGCACGACCAAAATTCAGCTTTGACTGAAACTCACTCAGAAACTCACCAAAGGTCAGCAATGGAAACTTCAAACATTACCAACAATCAAAAAGAGCAATGGCTTAACAAAATACTTAACGCTCACGAAGTGAGTCTTAGGAGAAGAAATAAAAAGCAAGCCAAAATACTTCTCTCAACATATCAAAAATTGCAGATGCTGAGAGACGGACAGAGTTTACGACTTGAAGATGCTATCCAACTTAAACAATGTTTAAAAAATACGACTAAGAAAAAACGTCGTCGACAAAAGAGCAAGCCATGATCTGAAACCAAATTGGCAAAGGATACTTCTGTTCCAAAAAAGTTCAGTCGTAGATCAGTAATTCTGGAGGCAACAGAAGTGACAATTGATCAAAAAGAGGAAACACGTGATTTAATCGACGCTTACATGCATCTAACTAAAAAGGTGTTGCCTCAGTTGGCACTCAGCTATGAACGACATTGGCCTGTTCGCGAAGACCACTGTTTCCAGCGCATTGTATTAGATACAATTTGTGGGGGCGTTTGGTACGATCATTTAAGTCGCCCTGCGTACAAGTATCTTTCAAATGATCAAGCACAACGTGCAGTGAAGCTTTGCCAAGATATTGCAGAGGGGCGAGCAGATCTCAATCAGCTAAACCAGCAATCGTTGGTCTGGCGCGGCAAGAGTAAAAACCCGAGCTAAAAATCAATTAGTAGCTTGCAGTAAATTTTTCAAAGGTCTTTCAACGCAAAACTTAAACATAATCTGTGATCACGTTCCTCCAAAGTTACAAGCCTTAGACTTGGAAACGCCTACCAAAAATAGTTCACTAATGCAGGTTGCTGGCAGCACTTTGATTTGTTCATCTAAATCATTTATCCTGATCGATTTCCAAATAAAATTGTCAACTTTATCAAGATTTTGTCGCCAAATTTTTTGTTGACATGTTTTGGAGCGCCTGTTGTTTGCTGTAACGCCATCTTCTAATTAAAGTCTCTTTTTCAACGCATCTGCAAATTTTGATGCTTCTTCTTTTGGCATCTTATATGTGTGGTCATCGTCTGGGAATGTCCCTGAGTGCACCTCTTCCACAAAATCTTGGAACGATTTTGTGGCTACTTCTGATACATTACCGTAACGTTTGGCAAACTTGGGTCTGAAATTGTCAAAAGCGCCTATCAAATCATACCCATTCAATAGTTGGCATGTGCCACTTGATCCACCTCCAATAGAAAATGTAAAGATGCTAACGGCATCATTTACGGCTCGACCAACCTCCTCGGGAACAGCCTCTATTTCCAATCCTATGGCGCCTGCCTCTTCAATTGCTCTTGCGTTGTCTATAATCGCGATAGCTTCCTCACATGTTCTGCCCTGCATTTTAAAGCCACCAGCTAGGTGAACTCGATGTGGCACTAATCCAACGTGGCTCATTACAGGTATGCCGGCATTCGCTACGGCTTCAATAATTTTATATATTTCTCGGCCACCCTGTAGTTTTATCGCATCCACGCCACCTTTTTTCATCAACTTGAAACCGTTTTTTACGGCAAGTTCCCTTGTCGCATAGGAACCATATGGCATTGAGGCTAGAGAAAATGTGTTGGGCGCACCACGGCGAACCGCTCTGGCGTGATCTATCATCTGGTCAACTGAGATTGAGAGAGTGTTCTCATGACCATGAAGCGTCATTCCAAGACTGTCGCCAATACCAATAATGTCGACACCAGCTCGTTCGGCCCACGCTGCACTCATAGCTTCGCCAACCGCAACCATTGCAAGACGTTTCCCTTGGGCTTTGCTCTCAGCTAGCTCAGGAATTGAGAGTTTTTCTCGTGATTTATTCATGAGTTGGCCTCATTTCATTGTCCGTTGCTTTTGACGCCGCTGATCTAAAAAAGGTTTCTAATAAGAGAGCTACTTAATCTTATTTTTTACGTTGGCACGCAATCTGAGTCTGGCTAAGTCTAGCGTGTGGTCATAAGTAATGCCGATTGCTTTTGTATCAGCCATGTTTTTTCCCGCAATGTCTAAAGCTGACCCATGCCCTACTGATGTTCTGATGAAGGGTAAGCCAAATGTAAGTGTAGTCGTTTCCAACATATTCATTCTTGAAACAACTTGATCATGATAAAGCGCGAGTGTCAGGTCAAAATTTCTGCCGTCATATGGTGGAGAAATCAGAGCGTTAACTGGAAAGGGGCCTGTCAGGTCAATGCCCAGATTTTGGCAAAATTTTATAGCAGGTTCTATCTCTTCAATTTCTTCCCTACCCATCGTCCCCCTCTCACCTGCATGGGGATTAAGAGAGGCGATAGCCATGCGCAAATCTGGATAGCCTAAATCTTTTCGTCTTTCGTGCAGAAATTTAATCTTTTTTATAAGCTTTTCTCTTTTTACTTCTTCGCACGCCTGCTTCAACGGCAGATGAGTTGTGAAGAGTGCAGCCTTGAACTCTCTATATATCAAAATCGTAGTAAACAATTGGTCACCCGCTAATTTGGCAAAATATTCGGCTTGTCCTGCATAGTCATATCCAGCAAGTTTGGCACTCGCTTTGGTAACCGGTGCGGTGACTATTGCGTCAATAGCCCCATCCATAGCCAAATTTGCAGCGTTTCTGTTGAAAAGCATAGATACTTCGCCGGCTAAGTCACTGACTTCACCAACAATTATTTTGTTAGCGTGAGATTTACTTGGGTCGTAAACATTTATGTGTTGCGGAGCAAATGATTCCCTTTGAAATGTTGTGTGTTGTATGACTTTTGTTGTTTTCTGATTTTTTCTTAATGTCGCCTCAACTATTTCAGTATCTCCAATCAACAAGATTTGCCCTTCAGCTTCTTTGGTTTTTTCAAGCGCAAGTTTAACTGTTATTTCGGGGCCTATTCCGGCTGGATCCCCCATAGTGACTCCAATTATTGGTTTTTTTTGATCCATGTTAGACATCCAATCTTTGTGATTTTTTTTGGGTATTTTGTTGGATCCATGCCAGCGAGAAAATGAACGCGTCTTTCGTCCCCCAAGTACCCGCTTTTGTAACCAAGCAATAATTTTTTCCCTTTTCAGATTGCGCTAACATCCCCGTGACCCCATCGCTAATGTGGGTCACATCTGTTAACATATTAACGTTTAAAACATCTCGAAATAGGATTTCTGAGGTTGCTCCACCGGCAACAACTATCCCGGCGATAAGATCGTCAGCCATTGATAAAAGTTGCGTTAATAAAGCTTTGTAACTCGCAAAGTTCCTTTTTATTGTCGAGCGGGGGAGAATTGGGTATTGCTCCTTGCCTAATGAAGTTTTTTTGAAGTCTTTTGGAAAAAGCGCTACCGAGAAACCATCATTAAGTGAATACATCACGTTCCTCAACAAGACCTCGTGCTTATCATCATCGGACGTGACTTCGAAGGATTTTACCAACCCCGATTTTTCCAAAAAATCGAATTGTGAATATGTGTTTTTCTGGAAACTTCCAACTACTATTAGCGAAGGTGGTGCAGTTCTACACGTTTCAATAAAGAGGTATAGAGCTAGCGCTTTAGCTATGCCGACTGAACCAGCAATAAACTGATGTTCGCGCGACACAGCGCATTTTATAATATTTTCTAAATCTTTGTCCGTTTCCGCATCAGCAATCTCAATATCTAAATCGGCAACAGATGAACCCCTTGAATTGTCCAAGACTAATTTTCCGAATCTTTTTCCACAATTTTCAGAAGCAAGCTCGTTCAGATCTATAGGTTGTTCTCCGGACCCAATGTGATGTTTTCCATCTTTTGTAATTCTTCCAATTGATGGACAAGCGGGTGCAAACAACAATGGTTTCACTGAAATAGCTTTTTGAAAAGCTAGAATTTCAGGCAGAACGTTCCCTTGAAATGCAGAGTCAGATTGTTTGAGGATCCAATCCAGATCTTGAATCGGAAGAGCGTTCATGACTTCAGAGACTTTGTTAGCGGCCTCGATTGGATTCAAATCTCTGCTGTTTGTATCGAACCCAAGAATAAAACTATCCTCAGCCTCGATGAATGAGATTAAATAATTGATGTCGATTATATTTTTAACTTTTAGACCAAATCGTGCAAACTCTGCGCCAACCGAATTCAACCCTGTTATGTCATCTGCAATGATCAATAGCTTCATTTTGCATTGCCTCAACCTTTTTAGAGACGATATTAATAGGATGTTATTCCGTTAAATAATTTTAATAATTTGATCGCACTGCTTTTAGTTGAAAAGAGTTTTAAAAATCAGAATCCAAGCTTTCCAGGGTTCATT
This sequence comes from uncultured SAR116 cluster alpha proteobacterium, assembly GCA_902596655.1. GTDB lineage: Bacteria > Pseudomonadota > Alphaproteobacteria > Puniceispirillales > Puniceispirillaceae > MED-G116. Next base: position 6,103 of record CACJUX010000023.1, read on the forward strand.
ATGCGATTTGGATCTATGGCCTTTTTCATTTGTGAAAAAAGTTGCCATCCGTCGCCTAATGCTTCTCTAAAAAATTTGCTCCGAGCTAACCCAATACCGTGATGGTGGGACAATGAGGCACCGGTATCGAGAGCGGTTCGATTAGCAATCTCCCAAATATTTTTCAATTGACGCTCCACCTTGGCGGCAGATTGCTCCTCACCAATTAATATGACGTAAAGGGACACACCATCGGAGTAAGCATGAGAAAAATGACATAGAACTTCGTCCACATAGGGAGATACTGCCGCTTTTAGAGCTTCATATGTTTTGCTAATATCTCGCCAAGTATTTGAAACTTCGATCGTTTCTGCTAAACCGCCGGGCTTTGCCAGAACTTTTTCGATGGTTGAAAAATCGAAACGTCTTTCCATCCACGCGGCCGCTCCCGAGGAGCCAATTGACTTACCTCCAAAATTGGCAATTATATCTGCACAAGCTTTTAGCTCTGCGTCAGCCATTATTTTCAGTCCCTCAGTGCCAATAAAAAGAACGGGATGGCTAAAGCTGTTATCCTTCATAGCGTGTCTGGCCTCTGACACGTCATATAATCTAAGCAAAAAAGGCCGCAAACCATTACCCATGATGGCTTTAAGAGCGAGAATTCCTGAATTCAAATGAGGAAATATGAATGTTTCGAATAGCCTTTTTTCAGCTACTGGGAAAATGCGCATTGTTACTTCAGTTATGACTCCAAGACTTCCCTCTGACCCTATGATGATATTTTTTAGGTCAGGTCCTACCGCCATGCGAGGCGCACTATCAAGAATAATCTCAGTACCATCGGGCAAAGTTGCTCTCAGGCCAACACAGAGGTCTTCAATGTTGCCGTGCTTAGAGGAAAACTGACCGCTTGCACGCGTCGCAACCCAACCGCCAACAGATGATCTGTGAAGTGATTGAGGAGAGTGATTTAAGGTGTAGCCCTTATTGTTGAGATAATCTTCTAAATCGCCCCCAATAATGCCAGCCTCGACTTTTACATGCAGCGATTTCTCGTCAATTGCAACAATGGACCGCATTGAACTAACATCCATTAAAATACCACCGGCAGTTGCTAACGGGCCCCCCACAACGGATGAGCCAGCGCCCCATGGAGTAACGGGAATAAGTTTTTCATTGGCCCACTTTAGTATCCTGGACACCTCCGCTTGATTGTTTGGGTAGACAATCACTTCGGGTTTGAAAATGGCCTTGCCCTGCTTTTTTAAAGCTGACGCCACAGGCCACCAATCGAACGCGTGTTCTGTCAAATCTCCGTCATTCGTTGATATAGACTCAGGCCGGTTCAACAGCCCAGCTAAACCTTGCAATGCCTGATCTGTGACTGTGGTATTCATTTTATCATTACGTTACAATTTTCAGATGTTGAATAGAGCGCTGCCTCTAAACGTTAGAACGTTTTGCATTGCTAGCTTAACTTTCCATCAGTTTTTTACGTGCTTGATACCGTTGCTTTATCTTCTCCAGCTTGGGCTGCGTAAATTGATGTATAACCGCCTGACCAGTCTGGCGGAATTTGACAGGGCCGCGGATCGTGGTGTGCCCACTTTACTGGTTCGCCCCTAACTACTTTGTATGTGTTCACTGTCGGCATTGGATGAGCTGTGTATGGTTTTGCGTCTGATGACGAGTAGCAATTAAGCAGAAGAGGTCTTGGCTTTACTGATTTTGAAGAAGGAGAATAATGCAGAGTGCGCGCGTTGTGGATGGTAAGCGTGCCTGCTTTACCTGTAATATACTCAACGCGTTGCAAGTCAACTTTGGCAGCGTCTTCATCAGACAGCATCCCGGTCCAATTGCCCTCAGAGTCATATTGATCAAATAAATCCTCTTTATGTGAACCTCTGACAACACCTAGTGGTCCGTTTTCCATTGTAGTGTCCTCAAGGTAACACCCTATTGTTATTACGTTATAATTGGTGTGTGGGAAAAACTGAATATCTTGATGCCATTTTACTTTATCGCTCTTGTCGAACCATTTGAAATTTAACTTTGAGTGATGAAATGTAACGTTTGGGCCCAGCAGGTCAGATGCAATATCCGCGACAACACCATTTGAAAATTGCCAAAAAATTTCACTTGCTGTGTCGGGACTTTTTAAACGTCTCAAAACTGGATTATCTGCACAATGGTCTTCACCAATGTCATACCGATCATCACTTCTGCTAACCGATTTACTCTTCTCTACAAATTGGCGTGTGACATTTCGGAGTGCTTCTAGTTCTTTGTCGGAAATAGCGTCCTCAACACATAAAAACCCGTGCTCGAAATAATGCTCTCTTTGATCCTTTGTGAGTATTTTAGGGAGACCTTCCAAAATTTTATCTGGTGTCATTTTTCACTCCTTACCCTGGGTTACACTATTTTTGTGCAAACAACTGATCGTCCCACTCCACTATCTGAACAAATTTGCATAAAATATCTTCATTAGTTTCTGGACTTACAAAACAAAAATATGTTTAGGATATTACTAATATATTAACGAAACATCATATAAATTTTTATGCTGTGAATATAATATATGATATACGATATTTTTGTTTATTCAAATGAAAGACGGGGCAAGTGCTGAAAAAATCATTTTAGATGGCTGTCAATTCAAAGGTTACAACTTGAGATCATAGTCCACGTACACGAGATAAATTGCTTGACTAAGGATAATTGTTATATCGGAACCAGATCAATTGATGGTCTGAACGTTACTCATGCAGGGGTGCAAGTACCGCAGCTCATAGAGGCGCATTGTTTTTGCGCTGCGGGTTTCGAGTGGGGTTACGACGGTGATGCACCCCGCCAACTCGCATTTGCGGTTTTGATGCATAGAACGAATGACCAGAGCCTCGCTATAAATTTGACCGAAAAATTCACAAAGGAAGTAATTTCGGTTTTGGATAATGATTGGGTTTTAGACGACGCTTTTATAGATAAGTTTGTCCAAGAAAATACAGGATGACTAAACACTCCTGGTGGTCATCAGTTAAGTAAATCAGTCAGGAGGAAAATTCATGGGAGGAAAAAATGCTAAAAAAGTGTTTGAACAAGATTGTAGCTATATCAGCCTTCATGGTTGTGAGTTTATTTGCATTTGGACAGGCAACAGCCGCCGAAATTAAATGGAAAATGGCTACCAGTTGGGGTGGTGGCCCAATAATGGAGTTGGGAGCAAAACAATTCGCGAAAAACGTAAATTTTCTTAGTGGCGGGCGAATTGAAATAGAAGTCTTTACCGGTGGGACCCTGGGAAGTGCTTTGAAAGTCTCTGAGACTGTCCGAAATGGCATTGCCCAGGTAGGTCACACATGGATGGGGTATGATTGGGGCAAGGATAAAACAACAGTTGTCTTTGGAGGTTTCGCTGGGTCAATGGATTCGGAGAGAATGCTCCATTGGCTTTACGAGAATGGCGGTGCTGAGATGCAAAAAGAATTCCGGCTGGAGAAGTTTGGTATCATTTCCATGCCTTGTTTTATTCGCACTGCTGAGGCTTTTTTGCACTCACGTAAAAAAGTTGAGTCCATGGATGATCTTCAGGGTCTGAAAGTTAGAACCGCTGGAGCTTGGCTCGAAATTTCTAAGGACATGGGTGCGGCTCCTGTAACGATGCCTGGCTCAGAAGTTTACACTTCACTCGACAGGGGTACGATTGATGCAACCGAGTGGGGCACTCTGTACGAAAATAAGTCAGCTGGATTCCATAAAATTGCCAAATATGTTGTGATTCCAGGGGTGCATCAACCTGTGGCTCCAATGGAGTTAATGTTTAACAAAAAAGCCTGGGACTCGCTATCTGCCAGTGACCAACAATTAATGGAGGACGCCGCTCGGCTCGCTACATTTGATAGTTGGACGAAGGTTGGTCATGAAGACGCTAAAGCCCTCGAATTTTATAAGTCAGAGGGTAATGAAATCATTGAACTGGCAGAAGACGTTCAAGTCAGCGTAAAGAATGAAGCTGTCAAATGGGGAAAAGCACAGGGTGAAACAAATGATTGGTTCAAAAAGGCCTACGAAAGTCAGTTGGCCTATGAAACTTTGTGGAAAGACGCCAGCCGTTACAGGAATGTAGCTACAGCAAATTAAACTTGAAAGCCGGCAGCGTGATAGCTCTGTTGTCGGCTTTCCAGTATTTTTAGGAAAAATGATATGGGTAGATGTTTGGCTTTAATAGACCGCCTATCGCACATGAGCGGTTGGATTGCCAGTTTATTGATCGTGCCTTTGATTTTTGCCAGTGTCTATGAAGTGTTCTCTCGGTATCTTTTCAATGCGCCAACAATTTGGGCTTACGAGATCGGTTACATGGCCACTGGCACTTATTTTTTTCTCGGCATGGCCTACGCGCTAAAAGAACGAGCGCACATTCGTATAGACTTATTCTTTAGTAGTCTTTCCATTAAAAACAGAAATTTGATTGATTTTTTAGGGTATTCTTTTCTTATGTTGCCAGCAGCCTGTTGGCTTACATGGCGATTGGGAATTTATGCTTGGGATGCATTTCTTTGGGGTGAGCGCTCAGGCGAAAGTGCATGGAATCCTGTGATATGGCCATATCGGACTGTTTTCTTCGCTGGATTTATTTTGCTAACTCTCCAAGCTTTCGCTGAGTGGATGCGTGCACTCACGACGCTGTTAGGCATTTCCTTTGATACTGGAAAAGATGGAGCCGCTAACTAACATGGGGGAATTCACCGCACTTTTGATGTTTCCTGCTGTTTTGGGCGCCCTTTTCTTGGGGTTCCCTGTGGCTCTTTGCCTGATGGGAGTGGCATTATATTTTGGCATCTACAATTTTGGCCCGCCCGTAATTTTTCAATTTGTTGAAAAAGTTGGTGATATTGGTGGAAATTACATCCTCGCGGCAGTGCCTTTATTTGTCTTTATGGGTTCAATGCTCGAAAGATCAGGTATTGCGGAAAGGTTATTTGAGGCAGTTCATATTTGGACAAAAAAACTGCCGGGTGGATTGGCAATTGGCACCATAATCATGTGTGTCATTTTTGCTGCCTCTACAGGTGTGATTGGTGCGACAGAGACTGTGGTAGGATTGTTGGCCATTCCAGTGATGATGAAGCATCAATATAACAGGGGGCTAATATCGGGAACAATCTGCGCAGGAGGGTCTTTAGGCACCATCATCCCCCCGTCAGTTGTCGTCGTGGTTCTTGGTCCTGTTGCCGATGTTTCTGTTGGAGATTTATTTTTAGGCATGGTGTTTCCGGGTCTAATCATGGCCGGTTGTTATATGCTGTACATTTTGATCAGATGTATTATCCGCCCGCAAGATGGTTCACTGGTCGCTGAGGATGATGTCGATCTTCCGTTTATTTCAAAATTGCGGATAACCATAATGGCCTTAGTACCTCCTGTAGCTCTAATTTTCGCAGTTTTGGGGTCGATTATGTTTGGTTGGGCTGCACCTACTGAAGCTGCAGGCATGGGTGCTTTTGGGTCAGTTTTATTAACTATTCTTTACCGCACATTTAGCTGGCCCATTTTACTCGAAGCCCTAGAAAAAACTCTCAAAGTTACTTGCATGATTATGCTCATTCTCTTAGCCGGCAGTATTTTTTCGGGGGTGTTCATCGCCTCTGGAGGCGTAGCGCTAACGTCTGACTTAATTGAGGCATCTAATTTAGGAGCATGGGGAACTTTGGCGCTTTTCCTTGGTATCAGTTTTTTGGCGGGCTTTATTTTGGAGTGGATTTCGATACTTTTGATTTTCATCCCCGTATTTATTCCAATTGTAAACGCAATGGGATTCGACCCAGTTTGGTTTTGCATTTTGTTTTTGATAGTAATTCAGACTAGTTATTTAACTCCACCAATGGCCCCAGCAATTTTCTATCTTAGAGGAATATCGCCGCCAGAAATCAAATTGAATGAGATGTTTTTGGGGGTCTTGCCATTTATTGGGCTTCAGGTTGTCACCCTTATTATTGTAATTCTATTCCCTGAGACAGTTCTTTGGTTGCCAGATCAAATGCTGGGGTTCAAATAGCTTTTTGCAGTGTTGGATGACAATATAGTTTTGGGAGAAATTTGCTATTGAAACTCTGATGTGCAACTGATATATCAAGATAAGAATAGAAATTCAAAGAGAGGCAAAAATGAAAGATCGCCAAATTCAGTTCAGAAAAGCCTACAGAGACAAGATCGTTGGGTGGTACAATGGTCCGTTACACGTTTTTGTAATTTATGTGATCGGTTTCACTGCCCTTTGGATATTTAGCCAGCACTTAAGTGGGGTTAAAGCGTGGGAATACGCGATCGTTCCAGCGACATTCTTAATGTGTAACGTTTTTGAGTGGTTTTTGCACAAATATGTGATGCACAGACCACACACAAATAAAGCGCTTCGTGCAGTTTATGAACGCCACACGTTGAATCACCATCAGTTCTTTACCGATGAAGAAATGCGGTTTAAAGATTCAAACGATTGGAGAGTAACGTTCTTTCCACCATATGCTCTAGTGGTTTTTATATTAATGTCAGCTTTTGGCGTGTTCGTTCTGAATTTTATTGTATCAGCTAACGTCGCCTGGTTATTCATCACCACGACCACTTCCATGTACCTGATATATGAATTTATGCATTTTTGTTGTCACGTAGAGGAGAACTGGTTCGTTCGTTGGTGTCCATTTGTAAATACGCTTCGTAGACACCACACTGCACATCACAACGATAAGATAATGATGAACGTTAATATGAACCTTACTTTCCCAATTTCCGATTGGTTATTTGGAACGTCAGATCTCAAGAGGGGGTTGCTTGGGCATCTATTCAATGGTTACAGCACAGAACATCTTAAGAAGGATCTCCGGGCGGTTCCACAGAGGCCAGACCAAGCGGCGTCTCAACCGCTTGCGGCAGAGTGAAACCCAGCGGGTGAAAAATCGCTAATGCAATGCCAGTTAAAATAAAAATCGTGCTATCATCCTTAGTCGCTACAATCATTGGTGGCTATGGATGGTTAGCGTTTAGTGAGGTAAATGGTAAGACCGGTTTTGCTACAATTATCCTTGCCACTTTAATGATCATTTCAATTTGGATATTCCCAGAAACTGGTAAGGTAAAGCGGAAAAAATAAGAAGTACCTCTCTTTTCTCGGGTATTTTAATTGGTTTTTTGGCTTACGATCATCACAATCAACAAAATGTTTATAATAAGTAGGAAGGTGGTACTTGCACCCATAGTGTTAAATTGACGGCAAAACAAAGGTTCAAGGGGTGGGATATACAATGCCGCCAAACCCACCAAAATAATGGCCGCATACCAAGGCATCTCCTGCCAGTAGAAAATCAGGTTGACCCCTACAAGTGTGAGTGTGGTTAACAAACAAGCTAATCCATAAAATTTTAATCTTTGGGAAACGTTTCTACTCAGATTCTCCTCAGTACTAGTCTGGAGCAAATTAGCTGCAAAAACTGGCGTCAAAATTGCAGAAATTGTGCTCAAAAAAAATAGGCTAAATGTTTGAAGAGACGGTAACGGTAAAATAAAATCCAAGGTATCACCTCGCAGTTTTGTGCTTCATTATTATGCGGAGTTGTTACGGGGAATGGATGTATTTTTCAATTCATGGATGTATTTTTCATTTCTTAGACTCTTTCTCGAAAAGTTGGTTTTATCAATAACAGTTTTTTTTGTGGGGAGCCATTATTATGGATGTTGTAAAACACAAACGCACGATCTCCGAGATAAGGGATTCAAAGCACACCGGGGAAAAAATGGTCTACATGTCTGTACCTGATTATACGTCGGCCAAATGGGCAGAATTGGGTGGCGTCGATGTGGCCGTGGCTGGTGATAGCTTAGCCATGATTGCTCACGGATTTTCAAATACGATACCCGCAACAATGGATATGATGGTGATGCATTCCTCTGCAATTCGCCGGGGAGCTCCAAATACTTTCGTTTTGGGTTGTATGCCGTATCAAAGTTATAACACGGTTGACCGCGCGCTATTAAATGCTACCCGCTTCATGCAAGAGGCGGGGGTCGATGCGGTAAAACCGCAAGGTGGTAAAAGCCAGGCCAATATATTGCGTAGTCTTGTAGACGCCGGGATCCCGACTGCTTCTCACATTGGCCTAACTCCGCATACTGTCGCGATGTTTGGTGGTTTTAAGATTCAGGGGCGCACCGCAGATTCAGCTATGAAAATTCTTGAGGACGCCCTAGCAATACAAGATGCTGGCTGCTTCATGCTAGAATTTGAAGCGGTGCCAGATGACGTTGCAAAGGTTATTACTAAAGAACTCGAAATACCAACTATTGGTATTGGTGCTGGAGTTAATACAGATGGTCAGATACTGTTATGCCATGATCTGCTCGGTGTGTTTACAGATTTCAAGCCTAAGTTTACAAAGCGTTATGCTAAGCTCACTGAGGTGGCGGTTGATGGTATTGCAGCTTATGTCAAAGACGTTAAATCTGGTCAGTTTCCAGATGGAGACCATAGCTATTCAATTGAGGAGGCAGAGCTTGAGAAATTCCAGAGTCTGGTTGAAAAAAGAAGACAAATTTAAATTGATTGCCAACATAAATACATCAGTGAAATGAACAGCCTCCCAAAAACGCTCTCCTCGGATGCGTACCAACAACTCGAGGAGCTAATAGTAACCTTAGAACTTCCACCTGGTGAATTAATTTCCGAAAATGAACTCTCCTCAAAACTCGGCCTTGGGAGAACCCCAGTGCGAGAGGCTCTTCAGCGCTTGGACTGGGAAGGTTTGGTTTTGATTATGCCACGCCGTGGAATACTGGTGTCAGAGATTGATTATGGCCGCCAGATGCTTGCTTTGGAGGTCCGTCGCGAACTAGAAAGGTTAATGGCCCAAAAAGCCAGCATAAGGGCCACCCAATCCGAAAGAGAGGGGTTTTTGGTGATTGGTGAGAAGATGAACCTTTCAGTCCATCATAACGATGGCATAGCGTTTATGCGATATGACAGAGCTTTGAATGAATTGATCGCGGGCGCCAGTCACAACGAATACGCGAGCAGGGCAAGCAGGATATGGAATGGGCTGTCTCGTCGGTTTTGGTATGTCCACTATCAAAAGGCAGCTGATTTAAGTGTTATTTCAGGTTTGCATGTTGATTTGGCAAAACACATTGCGGAGGGTGACTCCTCTGCAGCTGCGAGCGCGTGTGATCACCTAAATGATTATGTGCTAGATTTCACAAAAGCAGCCTTCAACTTTGACTAATCATATGTCATTTAACGGTTGCCTCGTGCGCTGACGCGCCGTGATGAGGTCTTATGCATGAAGGTTCCAGATTTTCGTGATATTCTCTGTTATTTCATATTTTGAGGCCCTTGATGTGGCTCTCAAGCTTGTTTAGTAACGGAACAAGTTGTTTGGACTTTAAAGCTTCAATCATAGACTCATGTTCTGCAATCAATTGTTCTAGTTTTATGTTCTGTATTGAACTACTTCTCAGAAGTTGAAATTGCAAATTTCCAAAAGATAAATCATCATAAACGTTTAACAAAAAATCATTCCTTGCCAACCCAATGAGTGTTCGGTGAAATTCATGATTTAGTCGTTGCCATTTCACTATTTTTTTTGGACCTCCTTTACTTATTACGCGTTTCATTTTTTCATTGGATTTGAACAGCTTTTCAATGTCCTTTTTTTTGGCGTTGGAAAAACCTAATTCGACGACAGAAGTTTCAAAAAGGCTGCGCGCCTCTACAAATTTGGTGAATTCATCCTTTGTTGGTGGCCTCGCAACGCAATACCCGTGGTTTGCTTTTACTTCAACAAGGTGGGAGGGAAGCAACCTAGCCAGTGCCTCACTAACAGGTATTACGCTCACATTATATTTTTTTGCAATTTTTTTTATTATGATCCGCTCAGCAGGGGCTAATTCTCCTGTAATGATAGAATCTCGTATGAGGATCACGACTTGGTCAACCAAGCTGACCACTGCTGGTCGGCTCCTTGTATTTTCTAAGCTATCCAAAACCAACATCCGCTTGAAAAACGCAACAAATTCCCGACAAGATCGTACACTCTTCTTAGCATCCAAAACATCATCTTTGATAAAAAGCAGTCTTTTCTGCAAATAGCATTTGCAACTTCAGCTTGAGAATCAAGAGGACGGGGTATTTGAAATCAGCGCCGTTCACCAATTCATATTGCAACTCAAAGGATTTTTTAAAAGCGGAAAAGTCGCTGTGACCTACAAAATGGGTGTCTCTGGATTTGCTAAAAACATAAAATAGATCTATCAAATTAGCTCCATCAATTGGCAATAGATTGCCAAATTACTATCAGATATCGTGGGGGGCTTCTTTTCAGGTCAATATGGATTTATGACACCCCACAAAGAGTTGTCTCAATATTACAAAATATATTTACATCATATTCAGTGATGATTCTGCCGAAAACTTGAAGCGTTTCCAAATCAATACGCACCCGTTTAAATATTTTAAGGCATAAAACCGACAGATCAAAGCTGCACTTAATGATTTAGATACCGTGCCCATTGCGTCATTATTTCCCTTCGCTGTTCTATCATATCTGTTCGGTTGTAGCTGCGCTCTACGACAGACCCCGTTTGATGCGCGATGATTATCTCTGCTACCTCGCGGCTTGCCTGCTGGCTTTCTGTCAGCCACGTTCTCAGAGTTGATCGAAAGCCATGCGGCCGCGCCTCTAATCCTCTTCGTTGCATGTGCCGCGCCATTGAGGCATCAGAGATGACCCCGCGTTTTACGCCAGGGAAGATGTAGCCATCTCGCTGCTGCTGACTGGCAATCTCAATGACCTGGAGTGCCTCCGATGAAAGGGGCACCCTAAAGCTTGGTGTCTTACCTTTTAGGCCCTTCATTTTCTCTCCAGGGATTGTCCAGATATCGCCATCGATCTCGTCCAAATGAGCATGTCTAATCGGGTGGCTCCGAAGACCGGTAAGCATGAGCAATCGCAGGGCCAGCTGTGGGAGCGATCTCTTGTCTAATGATTGATAAAATGCTGGCGCCTCTCGCCATCGCATCGATGGAATATGCTTCACTACATGCCTTGTTTTACCAAGAAGTAGCTTTGTTTTCTCTGCCAAGCCGATATCTACATCAAGGCCAAGAGCTGCTGCATGCCTGATGACGATGTTTGTTCGATTGAGGGCTTTACGCGCTGTATCTGCTTTCTCATGCCAAAGCGGACCTATACAGTCACGAAGATCTCTCGGGGTTAGCTCCTCCACTGGGACTGATCCGAGCTTTGGCAAGACATGCAGTGCAAGCGGTGTGAACCAGCGACCGTTTTTGCCATCGCCCTTCAGTTCTGATTTGCGAGCTTCGAAGGCTTCATGAGCCAGATGCGCAAAGCTATTGGCAGACTGCAACGCTTCACGCTTCAGCCTCCGACGCTCCTTAACAGGATCAATACCAGCAGCTAGCTGTGATCTTGCCAACTCTGCCGACTCACGTGCTTGCTTCAAGCTTACACGGGGGAAGCCCCCAAGCCCCATCTCACAGCGCTTGCCAAAACGGTCAAAACGTAGGAACCATTGAGCACCACCATCTGCGCGTTTATGAAGCCACAGGCCAGCACCATCACAATGCTTGCCAGATTTAGCAGACTTGATAAATGCTGCTGAAAGGCGATCACGTGGTGCCATATCTATCCACCTAATTATCCACCTTTATGTTTGGTATCTTGTGAAACACTATGAAACACTATGAAACACAAAACACTATTAACACGATGAATAATAACAGATAAAAACAGAATATGAAACCTTATGAAACACACTGAAACATATGTTCAGTGCCGCCCCTGGACACCACTTCTTCCATGGTCCATGGTTCAAGTACCTGATTTTCATACATTTTAATGTTTGATGTCAGGAAGTGTGAGCCAAACTGTGATCCAAAATCACTCCTATCTTATTCGCCGCAATGGTATTTTCTATTTCTCCCGCCGCGTTCCATCGGATGTGTGCTCTCGTTTCAACAAGGATCGCGTGATCGTCTCACTGCACACGAGATCGCTACCCAAGGCGCAGCGATCTGCTGCCGCTCTGTCTGATAGGTTGGAACGTTACTGGGACAGCATTCGTCTGGAGATTTTTCACACAAAAGAGCTCGGCCTTTCCGTGGTGCGAGAGGTGGAGACAAGCAATAGGCATGTATCTGTATCTATCCCAGATGCGCTAGCTACTTACATTCGGTTAAAGGGTGTTGGACGTAACAAGACTTTCTTCCAGGGGGCAGAACGCGCCGTTGGCTATCTGACCGAAGCCACTAGTGCAGAAGAACTGGCATCACTGTCAGCATCTGATGCGGCACGCTTTCGTGATCATTTGATTGGCAAGGGTATGACAGCGGCGTCAGTGCGGCGTGTCTTTGGCACAGTCAAAGCTATTATCAACCTTGCCATCAGAGAGTATGGCCTTTCCTGTCCTAATGTGTTCGCAAACGTATTCATCCCAGATGATGAAAAGGCATCTACTCGTTTGCCTATTCCCGATGAGAGCCTTGTGGCCATCCAGAAGGAGTGTGTCGAACTGGATGATGATGTTAGGTGGCTGGTGGCACTGATCAGTGACACGGGCATGCGATTGGCTGAAGCCGCAGGGCTTCTTGTATCGGATATCAAACTCGATGCTGAAGTCCCCCACATTGTGCTTCGCAAACATTCCTGGCGGACATTAAAGACAAAGGGAAGCGAGCGGGACATCCCGCTTGTTGGGATGTCGCTTTGGGCAGCACAACGCATCAGTAAGAGAGAGATAGAGTTCGCCTTTCCTCGATACACAGACCTGTCAGCTTGTAATGCAAACTCTGCAAGTGCAGCAATTAACAAATGGCTGAAGCCAAGAGTACCAGAGGGATGTGTTGTCCACAGCTTCCGCCATAGTCTTCGGGACAGGCTGCGCCGGGTTGAGTGCCCATCAGATATTGCTGACGCCATTGGCGGTTGGGCCACCGTAGGTGTTGGCCAGAAATATGGCAGCGGCTACGGCCTCGAGGTCAAAACCAAGTGGATGGAAAGGCGTCGAACTCCGCCCCTGGGCACCACTTTCCTACTCAAGGTTTCCATACAGACCCCTGGTCACAACCATGTGTCAGTTGTTGTTGTAACGACGATAATATCGACAAACAAGATACCCTTTCATTCGAAATCGGAGGTTAAGAGTGACAGAGGAGCGACCAAAGACAACAGAAATTTATCGACATTGCCCATAGTTTCTTTTGAGCAAATTGGAATGCGCCTGACGGCTTGAGAGTTAGGGGCCACCTATGGATGACCTTTGTGCTTTTTGCTCACCTTAATCTGGGACCACCTAAGGGCAGACTATTGACATGTCGGTGGTTTTGGCTGCTTAGAAAGACGCACAGATTAAGTGGGGTGCCCTATGCAGAGGGACCAATCTTTTCTCTACAAGAAATGACTTAGGGGTCCCTTATGATGGAGTTTGGATTTCAACTGCCAAATACCAGCAATTATAGTTTTGGCAGAGGTGGTCGTATTTAAGTCGACCCTATAGAGACTCTTTTGATTTTACGACCACCACGACAAACCAAATCCATAGACCCAAGTCTGTGGGGCTAGGTTAGGGAATGGTCGTGGTAGTCGTGACTTTCGTGCACGACACCAACTTCCAAACCAATCATCAAACTATAGTCGTTTTGTTGTTTTCTGTCTTTAAGGTGGAGGTCGAATAACGACGCCTTATCAATAGGTTGCGATGTGTCTGAGGCCGCTCTGCGGTCTCAAGGCTACACTCGCCAAAGGAGAGCCAATGCAACCAGAGATTACCATCCACGACTACCCCTGCGGCAGTGGCAAGACCACAGCCATGATCAAGAGTTTCAAAGAAGATCGAAAGTATCTTGTGATCCTGCCTTTGCTTAGTGAAGTGGACAGGGTCGTTGAAACTGCAACGAAGGTCCGCTTTAGCCAACCTTCTGAAAATGACAACGAAGCTGGGACCAAGGAAACCAGCCTGGAGAAGATGCTCCTTACAGGCCAGAACATCGCCACCACCCATAGCTTGCATCAGAGGCTAGTCTCAATGGCCCGTAGGGGACTCATAGACGATTACGACATCATCATCGATGCTATTGGTGGATGGGCGACCGAAGGCATCAGTCACCAATATGGCAAAGGGCATAGCCTTACCGTCATGCATGGGTGGATGGGAAAGTTGTCTGCTTTTAGACTTGTGTCGTCAAAAATTAATTAAGATAACCGACCGTCAAGACTGGAAAGCTAGTGAAACCAAATCGCCCTTGTTGCTCAGCTGCTTCCAATTGCGCCTTCCAATCTGACACCTCTGCCTCGGTCATACCCTGGGTTAGGGCAAAATTTGCCATGACAGCCTCAGTATAGCGAGCCGGTGAATTCCCATCTCTTTTGGTGATCAAAAATGCGAGCGATTTATCTCTGATCATACTAAAACCACGATTCGCAAGTTTGCCCGGCAATTCCATTGGAAGCATTTGATGACTGCAATGCGCTCTGAAAGCTTCATGAACTTTGTCATTTAGTTTTTCGTCGGCACCAAAGAATTTAAAATGATCCCATAAAATGGAAATGTTCACGAATGCTCCGCCAGGCTTAATAATACGGGTAATCTCGTCCAAAGCAGCGTCGACATCTGGTATGTATTCGAGAGCTTGAGTTGAGGTTGCAGCGTCACAGCTTTCGTCCGGCAAATCGCTTTTGTCGGCATTCTCGTTTATCAAACTTATATTTTGGAAATCCTCACATCGCTTTTTGGCTTGCTCCATTTGGTCAATGCTGGGGTCGAGTCCATAAATCCTGCCAGAGCCTCCAACGGCTTTTGCTAGGTGAGGCAATAGATGACCAGCTCCGCACCCTACATCAATGATAGTGTCTCCAGGCTGTATTCGCATTTCACTTAAAATGGCATTGCGCCTTGATGTTCCTGCTATGCTCTCGGCCATTAGGCGCGCCAGTTTGCCTATTTCACTATCAAACTTCATGTAAAACTCCATCACCTATATTTGAATAGAAAACTTATCGGGCCGGGTTCAAGAACCGTGATCCATGGAAACAGTCACTTGAACCACGGTCCACGGACCTTGAAGCTTTAGAAGTGGTGCCCAGGGGCTGAGGTTCGATGCCTAACGTGAGTGCCAGTTCGTGACTGAATCCAGCTATATCAACAGCTTAGCAAACCTCGCCCACAGGTCAACTATCAAAACCTTACCTGCAACCTTGCCTGAACCAAGAGCCAGTTACCCGGGGCCATGGTCCGAGCACCACGCTTTACGGACCGGGGTTACTGAAGCTGATTGGTGAGCTGGTTTCTGAACAAGAAAAGGAAATTTTGACCTATTGCAATCGCTCAACCATTTCCCTTAATGACTTACCTTGCCACTCAGGCTTTAGGACTGCGCCGTCAAACGGGCACTGTTCACCGGGGCAAAGATTTACTCCGTCGACAATGCACCTTGCCATGCTTGTATTAAGTGATCTCCATTTAATTTCGCCAATCGTGACCTGAGCAATCTTCCCTTGTTCAAATGTGTATGACGCGCCTGTTTGAAAGTCATCGTTTGTATAGGTCAAGCGCCGATAAAGGTAATCATCGGATTCTGCAAATATTTGGGGATCACAAAATATGTCCATTATGTCGGCGTCAGACTGTATTGGGAACAGGTCATGGTCGTTCTCCCACCCTGGAGTGAACGTTATAGCTACAATGGTCTCATCAGTCCCAATAAAAAAGGCCCCAAAAGGGGCCTTTAATATCTAGTGCAGATTCCACCACTCTTCTGCTTGCCGTCGACCGATGCCGTATTCCAGCATGATACCCCTGACACCAGAACTTGGTGGGTATAGGTAAGCAATATTTTCATCACGCATTAGCGGCTTATTGGGACTAAGAGAACGAGAAATTTTAATCTCTATTTTTAACCACTTTAGATATCTCAAATCCCATTCTCTGTCCTCATCGCCATTATCGTTCAGCATTGTCATCTGCAGTTTTTTGCTTTTTGCCTGTGATTATAAAGCCCTGCGACTCCATCACTTCTATAAGCCTGTCTACTGCCTCTTCTTTTGTCTCACCGTCAATTATTCCGGGCTCCAGAAAGAGGAGTTGCTTCGTGTTTGCTTCGCTTTTCACTGCTCATTCTCCTCAGGGTCAGATGGAAAATTTCCGGTGAGGTTAATTCCCTGAGTTGCCATTAGTTCTCTCATTCGCAGCCATTTAGTCTTTTCAGTCTCGCTTTCATCTTCTGTTGGAATTATGAAGATGGTCTTATCTTCAAGGTAGATAATGTTCCCCATATCATTGTGCTTTTTCATTATCCCGCCTCCACAAGTCGAACCGCTATGTTTTGGTTTAACTCCACAAGCCGTGCTTGTAAGAGGCTGGCAGAAAGAGCATCGCCACTTCTTACTCCAAGATAATCATTGCCCGGATGGCAGCCGTCGATAAATTGAAGGCCTCCGATAAACCGCCCGTTCTTGTCGTCATAGTCAAAAAGGTCGAGAGGTTCTAACAGATGATATGCCCTAGCATTAGAGCTATATTTCCGTGCCCATGAGTCCAGGTAAAACTCCCAATCGGCAGGCTTATCAATATCTCTGGGTGAAATACCATGCTCGTAGTAGAGTTCCTTATAATCACTGAGCGTTAGAGGCTCGTCCTCTGGATACCAGATACCATGATATTCTTCCAAAGCTTGCCTATATGTCAGCTCCTCAGGGAAATCTATATCGGGGTCATTGAGTCTTAATTCATAGTCAAAATCATTTTTAACTACATAGATCACAGGTTTGTGAGTGGTGTTTTTGATGAGTGGGACTACAGTTTTTTCTTTTTCAAGAAACCACTCTGCTTTTGCTACATATGCAGTTGTTAAAATGGTGCTTGCACCAATTAGGAACTGTCTTCGTTCCATTCTTTTACTCCTCTCTTTAGTGTTTTAGCCAATGTGGCAAGGCACACAATCTGAGCTTCAAAAGCGCCTCCTTAATTTTGCTACTTCATCTCGATCTGATTTTCTCTGGGAGACTTTCCTCCAATTCTGCTGAACTTTCCGGTATTCCCTCTGGATAGGACAACTCCAGATAATTTTGCCGAGTTAACGGTAAATTAAGCACTTTTAAGGCTTCAATAATTGGGTCTTGCCCGGCTTTGATAATGAAATCCTCTTTGGCTAATTCTTTCATGAATAAACTCCTCTCTTTTTTGATCAGGGTTTATCAGGGGCGGCGTTACCCGCCCCTAAAATGTTTAGTGAAGAACTTGGTCTGCTTGATCTTCGACTTTATCCTCTTGTGCTCCGTCAGGAATAAATCCAACCATGTATGCAGCCAGACTTAGATCAATCAGCATGAAGTAAAACTCTTCTTCTTCATCCCAGCCTGAGGAGTAAACAAAAATTCTCCCATCATGCATGAAGGTTCCGTAGGGGATCCAGATGGTAGGTATGTCCTTTATTTCATCACGAAGTGCATTAACGAGAGTGTCCCTCTCATCATAGGTTTTGTAGTACTCCATTACTGATTGGGTGAAGTTGACCTTTGCCAATTCTTCGCGATGGTGCTCCTCATGGAACAGACCAGTTTCTTCGTTGTAATGAGCTTTGCTCATGACAGTTCTCCTTCTTATTTACATGTCAAACAGCGGACGCACTTCACCAATGGCGATTTACGTCAGTCAAAGTGTTTGAATGTTTTTCAGAACAGAAGAACTTGAGCTTTAAACATAAAAATCCTCCACGGTTTTTGCCGGGAGGACAGACGTTCAATGATCCTTTGGTTACCCTAAGGTCTCATCCCTCAAATGAGGATACCACCTTACCGGATAAGGCAGGTTGGCGGGACGTCAGTCCTCTCTTAATGATGTACTTTGGATACCCAAACGTCCCCGTTTTGTCAATGACGAATTGAGAAAGCTAAATTTAAAATCACGCTTTTAGGCCTGCCTTGATATCAGTTTGCGGCAAGTTCTGAAATGCTATCTGTCAACTTTGACTGTGTGGTTACGCACACCTCGGTTTTTGCTGTGCGAGACGGAAAAGAAATCAAAAATTACAGCGCCGTTGAGGGCGGACTCGTTGCTAACCAGGAGAGATCCTTAAAACTTGAATATTATGCGGCAAACAAATATCTCTTCGCAGGGCCAGACTTGACTTTGTTTATTTTGAACCGACTGATGGTGGTTCTTTCGTTTACCAACCTAAATTTGACCTTATTCAAATTGGCGATGGTAAAGACGATATCACGCCAAACTCCTTGGATTTGTACAGCAATGGAAAAATGATGACGCTATCTAGATATCATAGAAATGACTACACCGCCGTGCTAACGACCCAAAGTATGAGTGGCCGCGATGTTTACGCCAGTGTCGCTTTCCTTGATTGTAGAACAAACAATTATTTTATCGAAGAACTATACAACTTGTTGTTGGAAAACCCTGCGCTCCAGACCGTCGGTGATTAGGAAATCTATCTCGAAAACGCAAACCCTCTTTCTATTAAAGTCTATTTTTCTTTCTCATTTTACTTGAACATCAAACAACTCGCGACTGTGTTCGATATTGCAACAAATTGTTATGATAATTCCTTTCGGGTCAGACGCTGAATTTTGACGGTGAATAAATGTTAAACCTTAAATTTGTATCTCTGTTGGCCGTACTTTGTATGATTTGCACGGTCAATGGCAATGCCAACGTTATCGATTATCGACCTCTTGAAAACCAAAGTGATAAATGGCTTTGCGACAGTCACAAGCCTCTCATTAACAACGCATTTACGATGCAATTTTCGCAGGAAGAAATTTGGTCAGAGATTGAAAATAGGCAGTTGAAATGCGGCTTTAAGGGCGTTTGGTTTTGCATGAAAAATTGCCAGTAAAGTTTCCTTATTAAAGACTCTGGTTCCAACATATCTTCATGGGTGATAATTTAGTCTGGCTGCCAGTTAATCACCGAGCAACAAGTCTTATGACGAAGCCACTCTACGAAATAGAGCTTAGCACTCCCTCTAAGGAATATGCATTGTGCTGGCAGACTGCTGGAAAACATCTGTCTATTAAAGGTGATGGAGCGATTAACTGGCTCAAGGCTGACCTAACACCACCTTTTCTAGAACACCTTTCTTTTCGTCTTGGTAATCAGCTTTTCTACATCCGACTTGTTGATGTAGATGACCATGTACAAATGCCGGGAAATCCGACTGGACTTATGTCTGTTGCAAAGGGTTGCAAAGGACATGCTTGCCTCATGCCCTTAAAGAATGAAGGCGATGAGTGGCGAGTGGTTGGAGATGACTGGGGTCTGATTTCTGCAGACACACAACATCCAATCAATCCATTGGAGTTAATCTCAGATGAGGACATTGAGATGACCGACTGGGAGCTTCAGGATTTCGCAGTGCAAGTCGTGCGCAACCACATAAAGGACAAACTGGATGGTGAGATCATGTCCAGCCAAAGTAATCCTTCAGTTTACCCATCTATATGGTTTGTCGGGGCGAGTGGACCTGAATGGGTGGCTGTACGAATGAAAACATATCCAAATCAGAAGCCAGCTTATAATTGTGACTTGGAGAGAGTTGCCTCCGGTTGCTCTCATATGAGCAAATTAGGAAATGTTGCTGACGTTACATTCTTCAACCCAAACCAAGAGCATGGAGATAGCAGTCCAATTTTGCCTATCTTTCGGGGGCATGGTGCTAGCTTGAAGTTTGATGGCCTTGAGAGGGTCAACGCATCAATACTAAGCGCCAATGGATCATAACGAACCTAGTCATAGGCTTTGATGTATTTTTTGGCATCATCATAGAACCCTTTGGCATCGAGTTGGGCCACTCGCATATCCTGCCACGCGTTCATAGTATCCACATTTATGCCGATGTCGAAGCTCTCGTATCTCTCGACCCTTTCGCTGTCCGTCAGAGATCTTCCGATCTCAGTCTCATGATATACAGCTTCAAGAGTTAAAATTGTCATCGCCATCGTTTGTCGCATGAACGCTGCACCGCCATAGTCCCAAGCTTCTTCATACATCTCGAACAAATCATCACCCCGTTTGCTCAGGATGTCTCTAACCCTGGCTCCCGGTACACCAAATATCTTGAAGCAGTTGCTCTCAAACTCTGCATATAATTTGCGCTTGAACTTATCCATCAGCGGCGTTTCACATCACCTTGTTTTTAAGCTTGTCAATTACTGTCTCTGTCATGGGCATCAGGCCACTCCCAGAGCAAAAGCTTACCATATTGATAAGCAAATTCATTCGAGCAATATGCGCTTGCGAAGGCGCTATTTAGACGTGCTTGTCAGGTTGCACTGAGGTGTGCAACTTCGTTGGTTGCGCGCAACTAGATGCAACCAGTAGTGATGATTGCTCTCCTTACCGCTCATCAAAGTTTTTTACGTCGTAGCGATTGCCTAAACTAGAGGCATGTATCAATTAAACAATCCGTGTATTGATTTTTAATGATCAAAGTGCACATCTTTTAAAGCACAACTGTGAACCCTTCAAATTCTGGATGTCCAAGGTAAATATCGCTGTGTTCACCAGCTCCCTTATGGGCCTGTCTAAACGCATCTGATTTAGTCCAATTTAAAAAATCATCTTCCGATTGCCAGACGCTATGGGATGCATACAGGGTAAAGGTTTCATCTTCATCCATTTTCCCTCTAACCAAATTAAATTTTGAAAACCAGGCACACCCTCCAAGTGAGAGTCCCGCTGTCTCCAAATCTTCTCAAAGTCACTCTCTCTGCCGGGACATATCTTAAACCGATTCATAGCTATAAACATGATTTTACCCTTCAATTTACGGCATGTAAAATATACGCCTACATCCACCATCAACAGCGCAGCGGCCGTGAAATAAGAAATCCAACAACTGATGATATTGAACTACCACTGATCACTTAAATGCAATAAAAAATATATCAAACAGAGTGTTACGGTCGATATAACGGGGATATTACCTAACACCTAATAGTTCCTATTTATCATTCTTGTAATCAAATTTTTAGCAGCCTGCTAATCATTTAGGACTACACTTGGTTGAAACTAAGCTTGGATCACGGTTCAACCTTGCTTACTTTTTTGGTCTCCAACTATTGTTCCTCAAGGGCAGCGATTGATGAAATGTCTGCGGTTCAAAGGTAGTTTTAGTTGAAGCGGTAGATGACTGATATTTCTGAGTTCAAAAAGAAGACAACATTTGGACCAACTGAAGCGCAATAAAAGTCAGCCCAAAATGCTATCGCTGTTGGCTCTTGGCTCTGGCAATAGGAAGTCAATGTGTAGTTCGCTGTTACTGCCTGTAGCAATACAATAAGACGGGCTGATCTTCGTAAACTAGTGGCGCAAGCCTATCTGGTTGATAGAGATAGACTTCCCGTTAATTGTACAGGCAGCAACGTCTCGTTATTTACTCCCATAGATCGAGCCCTTGAGGGTACATACCTCCGCCTTGATAAGCTGGACGGAGACTAAGAATTATGTTGGTCCTGGATTACTACTCGGAAAGTGAGTCCACTGCAGAACACTCAATATTGGTTGATTGTCTTTGGTCGATGTAAATTTACGTCCTAAAGGTGCAGTGGCAACTAGACAGCGGTTGGGTTGTTGTCATTTAGATATAAACGCGCTGCTAGGTATAACCTTTTTTGTAAGGGTTAATGCAATCTGGTTGGAATGCTC
Organism: uncultured SAR116 cluster alpha proteobacterium; assembly: GCA_902596655.1. Lineage (GTDB taxonomy): Bacteria > Pseudomonadota > Alphaproteobacteria > Puniceispirillales > Puniceispirillaceae > MED-G116. The sequence continues at coordinate 27,805 of CACJUX010000023.1, forward strand.
GAAGAACAAGGTACACAACTACTCACGTATCACACACACTGCCAATCCTCTTTAGCAATCTTCAACTTCTGAGTTCAGGTTGCACTGAGGTGTGCAACCTCGCGGGTTGCGCGCAACCAGATGCAACCAGCAGTGATGATTGCTCTCCTTAGCACTCAGCAACGCTTTTCAGGTTGCTTTTGGACAAAAGTAGGATGATTGATTTGGTTGTCACTTTGCGGCAAGAAAATCCTTGAAAACAGCCTCCAAAAACCTTATGTCCTACTTAGGCATTTAAGAACCAACTTGTGCGCCTTGCTATTCTGGCTAAAGCACTAAAGCGGAGGACAGCGTCATGACAACGCACCACGTTTCCCTATATCATCCCAAAACAAATCAACCTGAAAGCACAGTGCTCAAACAGGAACTAGTTACCTATCAGCAGACACCCTCTGGCCTTAAGGTTACAAAGCTCGAGAGGTCGTTTAGCAACGCTGATCATCTCGATAACTATACCAGCGAGCCAATTGTCCTGGGTTCACCCCCAGAGCAACAGGGACTACTGTGGGGATCACTCCCAAATGAGGAGGGTTAAATGGCTGGTGTTACGAAAGCTACTATTACAGGCAGCCCGGAAAACATGCGGGCTAAAAATATGGGCTACTCGATTATCATCGCTCAAGTTTACGCAGAACCTTGTGTGAAGAAAGGCATGAAGACTGCGGATAACTCGCCAACCAAATAGGCCCAACCAAAGGTACTTAATCACCAACTTGTGCGCCTTGGCATTTCGCCTAAAGCACTAAAGCGGAGAGTAAAATGAAACATACAAAACACACATCCTTCATTCCCATGACAACAGATGTTCGACCAGGCCAGAGGCTTAATGAGGTCGTAGGCTTGCCTGATAAGCCTGATGATCTAAATGTCCTGATCGAATGGAAAGACCCCATTCCACTCAAGAACTATCCCAAAGGCACACCCAGAAAACTGACCTTTGTATGCAGTGTTGAGTGGGCCTGGTCTCCCATGAACAACAGAATCGCCAACTACTACATCAACCAGAAGCCATGGGGCTGGGCATTCTGGGACAACTGGCTCAATGACCATGATGTGCCATGGAGTTGGTGGTGGAACTTCCTTGCTTATTCCGGACGGACTAAAGCTGATGAGAAAACCATAGCGGCTTACATGCTAATGGCATCCTGGAAGGATGAGACTGAGGATCAGTATCTTGATCATTATCATTGGATCAACAACACAGGCTGTCTCGATGTCGAGGATATCCAGGCTATTGCAAGGCAAGTCTGGGGTTAAACAACAAAAAGGGGTTGCCAGGGTGAATGATGCCTGGCGGCTCCTGAGATCAAATATGGGAGGCACTAATGTTTGAACGGGAAGAGGTTGATAAGCTCGCACAAAATGTGGTCTAAGCCGGCAACCTGTACCAGTAACCCCGGTCCGTGGAGCGTGACGCTAAGACCTTGGGCTGTTATCCAAATTGTTATCCAAAATAGGGCATTGGCTGGCTGGCGCTAATCAGCTAAGATACTGATAAGGTTGAAAGTCAGGTTAAGAGTGGTCCCTAGATAGGGCATCGAACTTAGCCCCTGGGCACCACTTCCAATGTCCATGGTCCGTGTTTCAAGGTACATGTCTATGAATTCCTTTAATTCAGGTTTAAGGAACTCAAAGGACCGTAGATAATGGTGTATACAAGCTCACTGAGCCAACTGCCCCCTACTTTTTGGACAAAGTATTTTACGTTCTGTATTTTGGAAAAAACCTCAGTGCTTTAGTGGGAACAGACAGTTGTATGAAATCGCCGATGGGAGGTATATCACCAGGCGGTAAATGTGCAGAGAGAGTTAACCCTCCTGCATCACCGGAAATAAGAAGAACCCGCACGTAGGTGCCAAAAAATGTTGCATCTGTGACTTTGGCCGGCATTAAATCGAGGCCCTTGCCCTCATCACAAAGTGCCTCGGGTCGAATGCAGAGTATGGCTTCGCCATTAGGTATGCCTGTTGCGGGCAATTGGCCTAGCTCTGTTGAAGCCTGACCATTCGTGATTTGAGCTGGAATCTGGTTAATCTCGCCCATAAAATTTGCAGTGAACAAAGTGGCTGGTTGATTGTAGACTTGTCTCGGGGAGCCTGCATCCTCAATTTGCCCTGCATTCATAACGACAATCCGATCAGCGAGGGCCATCGCTTCTTCTTGATCATGGGTCACATGAACAAATGTCGTACCAGCTTGGCGTTGGATAACTTTTAATTCATCCTGCATTGTTCTCCGCAATTTCAGATCTAGTGCGCCAAGCGGCTCATCCAGCAACAACACCTCTGGTTCTACTGCCAATGCTCGTGCCAATGCTACTCGTTGACGTTGACCACCAGAAAGTTCATGAGGTCGCCTGCTGCCATCACCAACAAGCCCAACCATTTTCAGTTTTTCATCGGCGCGTCGGTGGCGTTCTAATTTATCGACGCCTGCCATACGCAACCCAAAACCCACGTTGTCACGAAGGCTCATATGAGGGAACAACGCATAATCCTGAAATACAGTCGTCGTGGGGCGATCGGCTGGGGGCAAGAGAGTCATGTCCCTTGCGCCAATATGAACGTTGCCTTCAGTTGGCTTCAAAAATCCACCTAACACGGATAACAAGGTGGTCTTGCCACAACCTGATGGACCCAAAAGAGTCACATATTCGCCGGAGTCTATTTCAAGCGAGATGTTTTTGAGTGCCTGAAAGGAACCGAACCAATGATTGAGATTATCAATCTGCACAGCAGCCGTCATAAATGCCTCTTGCGCAATACTGTGAATTCCAAAATTAGCACAACTGCTACTGATATTAGGAACACAACACTGCCAATAGCATTCAGACGAGGTGAAAGGCCAGACCGCAGCATTGACCAAATCTCCACTGGTAATGTGATATCAAACCTTGTTAGCAGGAAGGAGATAATAAACTCATCCCACGACAAGGTCACCGAAAGGAAAAAAGCTGCTGCTATTGCTGGCATCAACATTGGCACAGTCACAAAAAATATTACGCGCATTTCGGTTGCACCAAGATCGCGGGCAGCACGCTCGGCATTTTCCTGCTTCGCATTCATCGACGCAAAGATAATGGCGAAGGCCAACGGTAGGTTTATAACTACATGTCCAATTCCTGCGGTAACCAATGACAGGCCTAGGCCCACGCGCGTCAAAACAATCAGGAGACCAAGACCAACAATCAAATAGCTTACAGTCAATGGTGCGATGAGCAATAGTCGGATAAATGGGGATCCTGAAAATGTATAACGAGCCAAACCATAGGCCGCTAAAAAGCCAAAAATGACCGCTACCACTGATGAGCCTACAGCGACCAACAGGGAATGTGTTAGCGCATCGGTGACGTCACTATCTCTCAAAACATCATCGTACCATTTTAAAGAAGGGCCGTCGAATGGTGGCACGGGCAATCCGCTTTCTTGGAACGAGTACAGTACCAAAACCACAACTGGCAAATAGATAAAGCCAAAGGCAAGTATCAAATAAAGCCAAGAGAAAATTGTCCTCATAGCCGGTCAAGCCTCAACCAGCGCGCAGAGGCTAAATAAGCGATGGTCACAAAGCCCATCATTACAATTGCCATCGCGGAGGCCAATGGAAAATCGGCACGACGGCCGAGTTGCACCATGACAACTTGCGGCATAGTCAGTTCATTATTGCCGCCCAATATATGCGGTGTGACGTAATCTCCAATGCACAAAACAAAAGTGAGAAACGCGCCAGTTACAATCCCAGGCAAACTCAGTGGAAGGATTACATGGCGAAAAATTTGAAATGTATTTGCACCAAGATCCCTCGCTGCAAGTCGATAGTTTGGTGAAAGTTGGACTAGGTTAGCATAAATTGTGAGTGTCAGAAGCATCACAAAAAAATGAATAAAACCAGTTACGGTTGCAAATCTTGAGTTAGCCAATGTTATTGGCTCTGCAATTATTCCCAAATGTATAAGTGTTTGGTTTACTAAACCTTCACGTGCCAGGACTAAAAGCCATGCATACGACCGGATTACATATGACGTCCAGAATGGAAGAATAGCCAAAAGCAAGACGAAGCGTTGCCAATGCTGTGGGACCCGGAAAGCTATAATCGCTGCAAGTGGATAGGCCAAGACCACTGACGCAAGCGTGACAATAAATGTGATTTGCATAGACACTGCCACCGCACGCAATAGGTAGGGCCGATTAGCCAGTTCGATATAATTATCTAAGTGAACCCCCCAGATCAGGGTGCGGCCTTCGAGATTAGCAAAACTCATTGCAATCATCACGAGAAATGGTGCAACAAAGAAAGCTAACGTCCAGACTAAAGCTGGGGCCGTGAAGCCCCACCCAAGTTTTTTTTCATGACCAATCACTGTGAGAGCTTGTCAAGCCAGAGATCCTGCATAGCATTGTCCAGGTCCATATTTGGCGCTGGGTAAAGCTGTGTCCGTCTTAGGAATTTGTTCTGTTCATCCCAACGAAGTATCGCGCGCTGACTATCAGTCATAAAGTCGCTTGCTTTTGAATTTGCCGGCATGCCCCAGAAACAAGCTGAAGTAGCCAACCGAGCCTGGCCTTCTGGGCTGGTGATGTATTTAATAAATTCAAGCGAAAGTTCTTTTTGCTTGCTGTCAGAGAGAATGCCTATGGATTGTGTCCAACGGACAGCACCTTGGTCAGGAATAGTCCAGGTCATCTCTGGCTGTTCTTCTGCCAACACCGCTGTCAACCATTCGCCACCTCCAACGACAATGTCAACTTCACCAGTTGCCAGTGCAGTTTGTGCAGCAACGACGCCGGCGACTGAAGCGGCACTCGAACGCATCTGCCCGAGGACAGGTCCAATCGTTTTGAGAGAGGCCGCATCCATATTTGCGGTGGTTACACCTTCGGAAATTGCAGCTAGCCCCATTACTGGCAAGTAATAATCGTAAATTGAAATACGACCGGCATATTTGTCTGACCATACCGTCGCCAGGTCTTGCATATCCTTTACGTCTACTTTCGCAGAATTATACGAAATAGTGTTGTATCCAAACTTTTCAGTTACGGCATACCAAGTACCATCTTTACTGTTGTTTTCCTCCATAATGACTTCTGTAAACATATCTTCAATTGGTAATTCATTCTTTGGCAACGGCGCGAGCATGCCGGTCTCTACTGCCCGGAAAACGTCAATTCCATCAATCACGAGTACATCCCAGTCGCCAGGACGTGATTGCTCCAAAAGGGCGAGGGCAGCACCCGTACCTTCATATTCACGCAGGTTGACTTTAACATCGTGCTTTTCTTCGAAAGGTTTTATGAGTGCATCGTCAGCATGGTCACACCATACGAGTGCATTGAGTTCTTGTGCCACCACTGAGGTGGTAGCAAGTTGCATTGCCGCAATGGCGAGCAGGGAATATCTTAATTTTGTCATTGTCGGGCCTCCTTTGATAAAGCCTTTCATTACTTTCACACAATAGTTCTAATAATAGTTAGAGTTGCACTAGATCATATAACACTTTGGCTTAACATCAAGCGACGCGCCTCAGGCGTTGGCCATAAGGTAAGCCTCAACCTTCAACTTCGATATTTGCTAATTTCGGAAAATTGATTTTATAGCGGCATCCTATCTTTCTTCAAAAGTAAAAGGTACAAGCTCCAAAAAGGTTTTCAGGTATAGCGAGATGAGATGACGCGTTTTTTGATTAATTTGGCATTTGCATTGCTCATACCCTTTTTTAAAGTTGAAAGATTTTTATCAGACATACGAAACGGGCGGAAATTTGTAATGATCAAACTTTATCATCTAGTAATGGACAGCCGCCACAACCCGCTGGCGCATATACCAGACACCTCCACACGACACCTTGTCATGCAAATGCTTGCTTGGATGTGGTGCATTGTTTTTTCGATGTGGATGGGCTCTATTGTGGTCTTCGGCGTTAGCGCAATTGTTCACTCAATTCTGCTTGCTGGTGTTTTTATCACCGTAGGTGTGTTTGAGACAGCAAAGCGACACCCAACTCACTTTGGTGCTCCTGCCAGTAGTAATGGTCGTGAACAAGAATAAAAATGTGAAATAACAATGAATATGGGCTAAAGAAAAACCTCTGGCCTTTTTCCGGTCGATTAATGGATTCTCCTTGGGAGGCGATGCAAATTTTGCATCGCATGGCCTTAAAATTAACTCTATGTTGATTTGTCGGCGACCAAGTATTTCTTCTGTGTCGCTTGGTGACGGAGAGATCCGAACCGAGCGACCCGAATTTTGAATATGTAGTTGTGGGGGATAACACTACGTCTCATAGGTTTAAAATTGTGTCAAAGATATCTACCGCTGTTTACGCTTTAACCTTAATATTTGTTATGCCAAGCCCAGCTGTTGCCGTTGATTGGAAAAGCGGACTTGGCCTTGGCTTTGAGAAAATGCAAAAAGTTTGGAGGGGTATTTCGGAAGCCCCCCGAATGACAGAGTGTAGGCTAGCATCCCGCAAAATTTATAAAGGCAAGCAAATATGTGTTTACAAAGG
>CACJUX010000024.1 GCA_902596655.1 uncultured SAR116 cluster alpha proteobacterium
CAACAGCAGGATTAGACAGCGGCGGGACAGCGTGATGAAATATGTGATTAAGGACTCGCCACTTCACGGCCTAGGTGTGTTTGCTGCCGAGGATCTGCCCTCTGGCAGCACCATCGAGCGCTGTGCCTATATTGTTATTGATGATGATGATTTGCAGGAGGTCAACCGTCTCAATGACTATCTGTTCACTTCGCCTGATGATCCTGGCGACTATCTGTGTGTTATGGGTGCCGGCATGCTCTATAATCACAGTGATGAGCCAAATGCGGCATGGGAAATCGATGATGATGACAATCGATTGCTGCGATTTTATACGACAAGTGATGTGGCAGCAGGTGATGAGCTGCTCCACGACTATGGCAGTGAATATTGGACGACACGTGAATAGCCGCTAGGCCAATGCGTTGATCACTTCATATAACGTGCCGCAGGCAAGATATAAAAAGGCCAGCGCACAAATCCGATAGGTCCATATTTTCCATTTTGTGCCGGCGTTACCGAAGAGCTTGTTGACAATGGCTGCGCAGAAGAAACACCAAAGGATTGACGATAGCATGAAACCGGCAAAGAACACGACAAAATCCGCCGGTTGTGGGTTGGCAATTCCGATGGTGGCAAACGCACTTCCAAGCGCTGCCCAATAGGCAATGTTCTGCGGATTGGTTGTAGACAGGATCACCCCTGCCCGTGCGGCTGACATTGTGCCTTTAGCAATGGAGCTGGTTTCAGCAGGTGCGTCGGCCGCCTTCCAGGAGTCCCAGGCTAGATAACCAAGATATGCTGATCCCGCAATGGCTATTGGGAGCTGCATCGATGGGCTTTGCAGCAGCACACCGATTCCAAGCAGTCCCAATAGGGCCCATAGCACGTCTCCAGTTAGTGATGCCAGTTGCAGTATGAGAGCTTCGCGAAACCCCCCGGTCATGCTGCGCCGGATTGTTTCTGCAAAGACTGCGCCCGGTGCTGCATTGAAAATAAGGCCTAGTAGAAAGGCAACGGAGAGAATCTGGATCACGGGTGGCTGTCCATCTTTTGAGTTTCTCGGCGGAGACCTTATCACGGGCGATATTTAACGCCTATTGGCACTAATCCGACCTTCAAATTTAACATCAGATGTCAGTTTGATTATTTTTGCTGAGGAATAAAGTAGCAGAAATGTTGTATTTTCCTGTCTATGACCTATCGTTCGACGGAAGGGCATGGGCTTTAAACGGGTCGGTAATCACCGTAACCACCCATGTATCAACGGTTAAATAGGGTCCGACAGGCAATGTCTATCAATCTAGAAAATATCCGCGCCACCAAAATTCTGGCGACTGTTGGCTCGGCTTGCGACTCTACTAACGGCCTTGCTGCTCTGCTTGATGCTGGCGTGAATGTCTTTCGGCTGAATTTTTCGCATGGCACGCAAGCAGAACATGGGGTGCGGATCAAGGCCATCCGTGCGCTCGAAGCTGATACGCACCAACCGAGCTGTATTCTGGCGGACCTGCAGGGACCAAAACACCGCGTGGGTGAGGTTGCAGCTGGATCCATCATCGAAGTTGGTGATACAGTTAGTTTCGATCAGAAGGACGAGATTGGATCAAGCACGCGGCTGGGCCTGCCGCATCCTGAAATTTTTGCAGCCATCATTCCGGGTGCTAGATTGCTGATGGATGATGGCAAGCTGGCCTTTCGGGTGACCAACATCAGAGACGACAGTTTTGATGCTGAGGTGCTGACCGGTGGCCCATTAAAAAGCCGGAAGGGTGTCAATTTGCCGGATATCCTTCTCGATACAAGACCGCTAACCAAAAAAGACATCGCTGATCTTGAATTTGCGCTGGAGCAGGGCGTTGACTGGGTCGCGCTGTCCTTCGTCCAGCGGGTGAGCGATATTATCGATGCCCGCCGCATAATTGGCAAACGTGCCGGGCTGATGGCCAAGATCGAGAAGCCATCAGCGCTTTCAAGCTTAGATGACATTATAGCCGCGAGCGATGGGATAATGGTAGCGCGTGGAGATCTTGGCGTTGAGTTACCACCCGAGATGGTTCCTGGGTGGCAGAAAAAAATTGTTGCGCGGTGCCGCATGGTTGGCAAGCCCGTCGTCGTTGCGACCCAGATGCTTGAGTCGATGATTGACTCGCCCTCGCCAACAAGGGCAGAGGCTTCGGATGTCGCCGGTGCGGTGTTTGATGGCGCAGACGCTGTCATGCTGTCAGCTGAGACGGCGGTTGGAGAATATCCAGTTGAGGCAGCCGGGATGATGGCTCGAATTCTGGAATCGGCTGAAGCGCATATCGCCGAGAACCAAGAGGCGGCGCTACCGCAATTGCCGGTCGAGCCGAGCATCTATCATGCAGTTGCCAGAGCAGCGGTGGCACTTGCTGACACCATTGGCGCAAAGGCCATTGTGGCGTTCACCACTTCGGGTAACACGGCCTTGCGGATTGCGCGTGAACGCCCGCAGATTCCGCTGTTGCTGATGACGCCTGATCCAGCGGTTCAGCGCAGACTGATGCTACTGTGGGGAACGCAGTCCGCGGCCAGCCAACTCACCAATGACTATGAGGCAGCAATTTCTGAGGCCATCACCACTGTTCAAGCCCGAAAAATGGCGGCATCAGGTGATCATATTGTGGTCATTGCCGGGATGCCATTCGGCGTTGCGGGCACCACAAATTCGATGCGTGTTGTCTCGATTTGAAAGGTGCTGATGTTTCTGCGCTAAACCGATGAATTCTGATTGCGCTCGTGCGTTCATGCCGGTTCAAATGATCTAGAAAAAGCGGCGTTGCGTGACTAGGTAGTAATTCTGGTGGGCGTATTTTTTCCTGACTTTTCGGATCGTCATCATCTTCTCGATCAATCACGTTCATGGGGGACAGAATGGCAACAATTGGGTTTATCGGACTTGGGAATGTTGGCGGCAAGCTGGCAGGGAGCATTCTGCGCAACGGAATGGCGCTGATGGTGCGCGATATTGACAGCAATGTAGCAGCGCCCTTTCTCGAGGCGGGGGCACAATGGGCCGACAGCCCAAAGGCAATGGCTCAAGCCTGCGATATTGTCATTACCTGTTTGCCATCGCCCGAAGCAAGTTCGGCGGTAATGGAGGCAGATGATGGCATTCTGGCGGGCATCTCGGCTGGCAAGGTATGGGCTGAAATGAGCACCACAGATGAGGCAGAAGTGAAGCGTCTCGGGGCAAAGGTGCAGGCGGTTGGCGCGGATCCGGTGGATTGTCCGGTGTCTGGTGGCTGTCATCGGGCAGCCACGGGCAACATCGCCATTTTTGCCGGATGCGATCGGGCTGTTTTCGATCGGCTGCTGCCGGTGCTGATCATTCTGGGACGCCGCGTTCTGCACACAGGGCCGCTTGGCTCGGCATCGGTCTTGAAGGTGGTGACCAATTATTTGGCAACAGCTAATCTGATCACGCTTTGTGAGGCACTTGTCACCTCTAAAATGGCGGGAATGGACCTCAATGTTGCCTATGAGGCGATCCGCATTTCCTCGGGAAATTCTTTCGTTCATGAGACGGAAAGTCAGGTGATCTTGAATGGCAGCCGTGATATAAATTTCACCATGGACCTTGTGATCAAGGATGTGAGCCTGTTTCAGGAGGTGGCTGACAGGGCAAGGGTGCCGCTGGAAATCGCACCGAAGTTGATTGATATTTTCAAGGATGGACAGGTCCGTTATGGGCCCCGCGAATGGTCACCCAACATCATCAGGCGGCTCGAAGAGGCATGCGACGTCGATATTCTGGCGCCCGGCTTTCCAGCAGAAATGGTTGATGATGAACCCGAGGAGGCAGGCTTTGAGGTGGTTCCCAAGGGTCGCTAGGGTCGTGTGATGTTGATATAGCCGGCAGCTCTACAGCGCTTCACCGCGTAGACGTTTTTTCAGGCTGGCGATGATGGTGTCGACCTGCTCCAAATGCGGGTTCTGCCGCGCCGCCGCCTGATAGGCGAGCAGTGCACCCTCGTAATTGCCTTGCTGGGTGTGGATCATGCCAAGGCCGGAAAGAGCACCAAAATGTCGTGGTTCGAGCCGTAGAACTCGGGCGATATCACGTTTTGATCCGGACAGATCGCCAATCATGAATCTCACTGTCGCCCGCTTGTTCCAGACTTCGGCAAATGTTGGCGCTGCCTCGGCAAGGGTTCCAAACCATCGTTCGGCATCCCTCAGCGCGCCGGCGTTCATAAGTTTCACGCCCACTTGCATTTTCTGGTCGATGCGCTCATCTGCCTCAAAAGCAGTCCAACGCGCCCAAATTTCCTGCTGGATTTGGGCTGCTGTTCCCTCGTTCGTGGTTGCTTTGAGAGCTTTAAAGAGGGTGTTAAGCTCAGGATCATTCTGATCTGCCATTGCCGAATAGCCAGTTATGAGAAACAGGCACAGCAGCAGAAGAATGCTGCGCAACGGCAATCCGCTCTGAAAAGGGGCAAAATTTTTCATAACAAGGATATAGGTTTGTTTTCACTTTTTTCCAAGAGGGTCAGTCCGGCGTCTGCAACATAGGCTCTTTGCAGGCTATTGAGCGCTTGCTGAAGGTTGTTCCAATTACCCCTAAAATTTTCTCTGACACATAAAACAAGGGACCGAGGATAAATTTTTTCAAAAGCGTCAAAAGGCTGAAATTGAAAAATAGTTAAAACGGTATCAACGGAGCAGGGGTGTCTCGATTAATAATTAATAAACAACAAGATCTTCACCAGTTGTTTTCCAGCGGCTTTCAGCTTTGTCGCCAAGGGAGTTTATGGAATTTCCAGCCATTAATGCTTGATCTATGTCCCCGCTGGTTGACACATCCCTCGAATCCCTCAAGAACATTGCAAACCTGAGTGTAACCTGAGGATTCTAGAAGGTGGCAGGCGTTTGCCGATCTTCCGCCAATCTTACAAATGACATATATCGGGGTGTCAGCATCAGCAATAGCGCCAATGCGAGAAATGAAATTTGCGTTGAGTTGCCCTGCCTCGTCGGTGATGCTCTCGAGGACAACCTGTTTGCCGATGTCTGACAGATCCGGAATGCCAACATGAATCCATTCCGTACGTGTGCGGCAATCCACTAGAATCGCCCTGTCATTGGAGGTCAGTTCTTCATAGACTTGCAGTGGTGTCATTTCTCTCATAAGCCATTCATCAAATTATGTAGCTCTCAGCCGCTTCACTGTTTTTTTTCATAAACCCGGCAGTGATGTTGCCGAGTCAATGGACTGGGCGATGTAGATCTGTCACCTTTATGATGATTTGATCTCTAAAGTATAGCAAAGGTAAAGGAAATGTTTAAGGCGCTAATAATTAATCAGGCTGAAGATAACTCGATCTCAGCAAATGTTGAGGAGGTTTCTGAGGACCAATTGCCCCAAGATGGTGAAGTCGACATTTCTGTTGAGTATTCGACCGTCAACTACAAAGATGGTCTGTGTCTCAATGGCCTAGGTCGACTGGTAAAGACCTATCCGCATGTTCCAGGAGTAGATTTTGCTGGCTCAGTGATAACTAGCAGCGATGACCGTTACAAACCAGGGGACAAGGTCATTATGCATGGATGGCGCGGTGGTGAGATCAGATGGGGTGGTTATGCGACAAGGGCCAATGAAAAGGCTGACTGGCTGACGCCGCTACCAAAGGGGCTCAGCAGTTTTGAAGCTATGTGTCTCGGCACTGCAGGCTTTACCGCTATGCTGGCAATCAAGCGTCTAGAAGATGATGGAATGTCCCCAGAAAGTGGTGAAATCCTCGTTACGGGCGCTGGTGGTGGCGTCGGGTCCGTTGCCACCATCCTGCTAGCAAGTAAAGGATATAAAGTTGCGGCGATGACTGGCCGTGCTGAGGTTGCCGATTATCTCATAGGGCTTGGCGCGTCGCGCATTGTCACCCGTGAAGAGATGCTCAATGATCCGGGCAAGGTCCTGGAATCCAGCATCTGGGGCGGTTGCATTGACAGTGTGGGTGGTGCACTGATGGGGCGCATCCTCAAACAGTTGAACTATGGCGCGGGCCTGGCGTCGCTTGGAAACGCCGCTGGGGTTGAGCTCAGCGGCAACATCATGCCGTTCCTACTCCGTGGCGTAAATGTGTTTGGCATCGACTCGGTTGCCTGTCCGATGGAGAAGCGTGCCGAGATTTGGCAGGCACTCGCCGTAGAGATGCCAAAGAGCTCAATTTCCCAGATGGTGAAAGAGATTGGGCTTGCTGAATTGCCCGCCTATGGCAAGCAAATCCTTGAAGGGCAGGTCAGAGGCCGAATCGTTGTTGATGTCAATAAATAGCGCTTTATCTGCCCGCCATTACGGTTCATCGTCACATTTAAAACTTGGCAAAAATAGGTTGCAAAATGGATGATTTGTTCGTTGGTTCCAACCGCAAGGTTGATCCATCGCGCCGTGCGCATCTGAAGCCAGACAATACGCCGAATGATAATGATCGTGTCGAAATTGGGCCAACGGCGTTGGCCTTTGCCGAATGGGAAAATCTCGGCTTGTCGGCACCTGACATGCCGATCCTGCGTGAATACAGACTGGCACGACTGCAGGCACAGGTCCGCAAGCATGATTGCGCCGGCCTGCTGTTGTTTGATCCGCTGAACATCCGCTATGCGACTGACACCACCAACATGCAGCTGTGGATTGCCCATAATATGGCGCGTGCCTGTTTCGTACCACCTGAGGGCAAGATGATTTTGTGGGATTTTCATAATTGCGAACATCTTTCGGCGCATCTGCCGCTGGTTGGCGAGGTCCGCCACGGGGCGAGTTTCTTTTACTTTGAAACTGGTGATCACACTGAACGGGCCGCTACCCTTTTTGCTGATCAGGTGCTTGATGTAATGCGCCAACATGCTGGCACTAGCAAACGACTTGCCGTCGACAAGATTGAAAATATTGGCTACGCTAGTTTGCTTGCACGTGGTGTGGATGTCCTTGCGGGTCAGGTACTGACCGAGCATGCGCGGTCAATCAAGAATGACAATGAGTTGAACGCTATGCGATGCGCGATCGCTGCCTGTGAGGCTGCGGTCGAGGAAATGCGAACAATCATGCGCCCAGGTATTTCGGAAAATGAAATGTGGGCAGCACTGCATGCCGGCAACATAAAACGTGGTGGTGAATGGATTGAGACTCGCATCCTGTCATCAGGGCCGCGGACAAACCCCTGGTTCCAGGAATGTGGCCCCCGGATTATGGAGAATGGCGACATCATGGCGTTCGACACCGATCTTGTCGGCACCTATGGTTATTGCTGTGATATCTCGCGCAGCTGGATTGTTGGCGATGCGCAACCAAATGCCGAACAGCGGACGCTTTATCAGGCCGCCTATGAGCATGTGATGACCAATATCGACCTTATCGAGACTGGAATGAGCTTTACTGAGATGACGCGGATTGCCCAACGTCTGCCTGAAGAATACCGGGCGCAGCGTTATGGCGTCCTGGCGCATGGCGTCGGACTTTGTGATGAATACCCCTGTGTGCGTTATCCCGAGGATGTCGAGGTACATGGATATGGTGGCTGTTTCGAGCCCGGAATGACCCTGTGCGTTGAGGCTTATGTCGGTGCTGTTGGTGGCCGAGAGGGGGTCAAGTTGGAAGAACAGGTGCTGATCACAGAAAAAGGCGCTGTGCCGCTTTCAAATTATCGTTACGAGGACGATTTTCTGGTCTAATGGCTCTGGCTAGCTGCTGACGACGCCTATATGCGGCAAATTACGCCCCTGCTGAGCAAAATCAATGCCATAACCGATCACAAATTCATCAGGAATGTCAAAGCCCACCCAATCGACATGGACGTCTATCTCACGGCGTGAGGGCTTGTTCAGCAGTGTGCAGACCTTGAGCGATTTCGGCGAGCGCGTTTGCAGGATTTCATAGACCTGGCTCAATGTATGGCCGGTATCGATGATGTCCTCGACGATCAAAACATCGCGTCCGTCGATCGCCGTTTCCAGATCCTGAATGATCCGAACCTGCCGGGATGATACCTTCTTGTCGCCATAAGAGGACACCGTCATGAAATCCACCTCCACCGGTAGATCGATGCGCCGCACGAGGTCGGCAATAAAAACAAAAGATCCTCGGAGCAGCCCAACAACGACAAGCTGCTTTGTTCCACGATAATGATCAGAAATGATGTGGGCAAGCTGCGTTGTCCGGGCGGCAATCTCCGCCTCGGTGATAAGGATCTCGATCTCTTGCTGGCTGGACAGAACGGTCATGTGCTACTCTTTTTTGGCGATAGCGGCAGTATAGGGCCAGCACGCTTGATTGATAAGGTCTTATTCACCATTTATGGCATCCCGGTGATGTTTGGGATAACTTTCCGGACCTGCAACTCACATGAACAATAGAAAAGGCGGTATAAAATGGCAAAGGTTGTATTTCTCGGATTGGGTGTGATGGGCTATCCGATGGCAGGACACATCGCCACGGCTGGACATAGCGTGGTGGTTTACAATCGTACCACCGCAAAGGCTGAGAAATGGGTCGCCGAACATGGTGGATCCTATTGCGTGACCCCGGCAGAAGCTGTGCCAGATGCCGATTTCGTTTTCTCATGTGTTGGTGACGACCCAGATGTACTGGCTGTTGCTCTGGGTGACAATGGGGCGATTGCCACCATGAAGCCGGGTGCTATTTATATTGATAATAGCACTGTTTCGGCTGATGTGGCGGGCCAGCTCTATGCGGCAGGGAAAGCGCGGTCTGTCGGCGTTCTCGATGCGCCTGTGTCTGGCGGTCAGGCAGGCGCAGAAAATGGTTCGCTCACTGTCATGGTGGGTGGTGATCAGGCAGTCTTCGATGCAGCGTTGCCGGTCATAGAATGCTACGGCACCCGGGTGGTGCGCATGGGCGATTACGGCAAGGGACAGCAGGCCAAGATGTGCAACCAGATTTGCATAGCTGGTCTTGTTCAAGGACTTTCGGAAGCGCTGAATTTTGCTATTGCCGCTGAGCTTAACACGGATGCCCTGCTTGAGGCGATCTCAGGCGGGGCGGCACAGTCCTGGCAGATGGTTAACCGGGGTCACACCATGGTTAAGAATGAATTCGATTTCGGCTTTGCTGTTGATTGGATGCGCAAGGATCTGCGGATCTGCCTTGAGGAGGCGGCGCGTAATGAGGCATCTCTGCCGGTGACCAAAATTGTCGCAGGATATTATGACGAGCTGAGCCAGATGGGGCATGGGCGAAATGATACTTCAAGCCTAATTCGCCGCCTGCGTGGCAGCTGACCGCTGCTGCCACATGCTGTTGTTGGTTGGCCTGCTAAGAATCTTTGGAGAGGAGCCAGCTGGAAAATCCTGATCCCTCCATTAAGAACGGATTATGGAATTTACATTCCGACGCAGACGAATTTGATCTCAAGAAATTCATCAATACCATATTTGGAGCCTTCACGCCCAAGGCCGGAATTCTTCAGACCGCCAAACGGTCCAACTTCGGACGAGAAAATGCCTGTATTGGCGGCAACAATGCCAAATTCCAACGCTTCGCTGACGCGGAAAAGTCGCGCCGCATTCTCGGTGAATAGATAGGCTGCAAGGCCGAATTCACTGTCATTGGCCATTGCAATGGCGTCGTCTTCATCGCTGAATTTAAACATTGCCGCCACCGGGCCAAAGGTCTCCTCTCGAAACAATTGCATATCGGATGTCATTTCGGTTAGCACTGTTGGCTCGAAGAAGGTGCCGCCAAGCGCATGGGGCTTGCCGCCTGTTAGAAGGCTGGCGCCCTTGTCGACCGCATCTTCGACATGTCGCATAATTTTTGTAAAACCCTGATTATCAATGATCGGACCCTGCTCGACTCCGTCGGTCATACCATTACCAACCTTAAGCGCCTTTGTAGCCTCGGCAAGCCTTTTGGCAAAGGCATCATAGATTCCGTCCTGAACAAAAATGCGGTTTGCACAGACACAAGTCTGGCCTGCATTGCGGAATTTTGACATCATCGTGCCGGCCACTGCTTTGTCGAGATCGGCATCATCAAACACCAGCAATGGCGCATTGCCACCCAGCTCCAAACTCATTTTTTTGACAGAGTTGGCGCTCTGGCGCATAAGGATACGACCCACCTCAGTTGAGCCGGTGAAGGTCATTTTCCGAATGCGATCATCGGCACACATGGTCTCGCCAATCGCCGGTGCGTCCATGGTGGTAACGATGTTCATCACACCGGCGGGAAGGCCGGCGCGTTCAGCTAGTTCGGCGAGTGCCAGCGCCGATAGTGGCGTTTGCTCTGCTGGTTTTAAAACGCAGGCGCAACCAGCCGCAATGCCTGGCGCGACCTTGCGGGTGATCATAGCAATGGGAAAATTCCATGGCGTGATGGCGCCAAAAACCCCAATTGGCTGCTTGAATGTGAGCAGGCGTTTGTCCGCCTGTGGTGTTTCTAGCACATCGCCACAGATCCGTCGCGCTTCCTCGGCAAACCAGTCAATGAAGCTGGCACCATAAACGATCTCGCCCTTGGCTTCGGCTAGTGGCTTTCCCATCTCGGTTGTCAGAATGACAGCCAGATCTTCAGCATTCGCTATGACCAGATCAAACCATTCGCGCATTACCATGGCGCGGTCCTTGGCTGTTCGCTTTGCCCATTCCTTTTGGGCTGGCACTGCTGCGTTGATGGCTGCCGTCACCTCAGCAGCACCAAGGTCAGCCACCTTGGCAATCACCTCGCCAGTGGCGGGGTTGGTCACGGCAAAAGTTTTCCCGTTGGCAATCCAGCTGCCATTGATGTAGGAATCAACCCGTAAAAGAGAGGGATCATTCAGCTGCATGTCATTAACTCCGATGGACAACGCCTTGTTTGGTCTAGTCCTGTTTAGGGTGGGGGCTGTTCCCAAGAGAAATTAGTCAGCTAAGAGAGACAAAAACCGTGAGGGCTTGTCAACCTCGTTGTTAGATTTGTCATAGTGCAAATTGTTGTCCGAGATAAACGGCGGCTTCCTTGAGCTGGGCCTTCTGGCTAGTCACGTGGTGGCAGGGGCCGTATTTTCATGTGGTCGGCGAAAGGGATTCCTGCTGTGCCAAGCCGGTGTGCGCGAGCGACTTCTACATAATGCGACGCTGATTGCTGGTTGAATAGCTTTTCGTCATCACTAAGGTCGCGCATTTTCTTGGCGGGCCGTCCCGCCCATAATTCGTTTGAGGGAATGCGCTTCCTGGGCGTAAGCATGGCCCCAGCGGCTAGCATGCCTCCTGGTTCAATAACCGCACCGTCCATGACAATGGCACCCATACCAACAAAGCCGCCATCGCCAATTTCACAGGCGTGAATGATGGCACTATGGCCGATCGTGACATCATTACCAATGATCGTAGGGTATATGTGGCCGTCGATATGGACGCAGGTGTTATCCTGTATGTTGGTGTTCGTTCCTATGAGTATATAATTGTTGTCGCCGCGCAAAGTTACCTGATGCCAGATGCTGCTGTGTGCGCCGATTCGAACGGCACCCATTATAGCGGCTGTCGCTGCGACAAATACCGTGTCTTCAATATCTGGAACGAGGCCCAGAAAGGGGGCAATATAGGGCTTGCGGGTAGTGTCGCCACTTGTGTTGTTGTTGTTGTTTGTCATTGTCTTCCGCCTGTCATTGCTTGGAGTGGGAAGATTGTACCGCCGACCGGCTTGAGTGTTGGTTAAATAATACACATATCCACAACTTAATGTTTATCGAAAATCAATTGCAATGTATGTAGGGGTAGTTAATCCTCAAACATTTGGAGGCTGATATGGCATTCTCTCTACCTGACCTTCCCTATTCTCACGACGCGCTGGCTGCACATGGCATGAGTGCGGAGACCATGGAATATCACCATGACCTGCACCACAACGCTTATGTGGTTAATGGCAACAAACTCATAGCTGGTACAGATTGGGAGGACAAGTCGCTTGAAGATATCATTGTCGGCACTTACCAGGCTGGCGCTGTTGCACAGAACGGTATCTTTAACAACGCTTCACAGCATTGGAACCACATGCAGTTCTGGCAGATGATGGGACCTGACCAAAGTGGCATGCCTTCTGAGCTGGAAAAGGCACTTGTCGACAGTTTCGGCTCAGTCGATAAGTTCAAGGACGAGTTTAAGGCGGCCGGTGCTGGCCAATTTGGGTCTGGATGGTGCTGGCTGGTGAAGAATTCAGACGATGGACTGCAGGTCACCAAAACTGAAAATGGCGTGAATCCGCTTTGTTTCGGACAGACGGCACTGCTCGGCTGCGATGTGTGGGAGCATTCCTACTATATTGACTTCAGAAATAAACGCCCAGACTATCTGGCGAATTTCCTTGAAAATCTGGTTGATTGGGAATTTGTTGCGGCGCAAATGTAGTTTCCAGTTTGTATCGCCACCCTTTTTAAAATCCTGCCCGGCGTCTCTGGACGGGATTTTTTAGTCATGTTTTAACCCTAATGCCGCCACAAATCGCATCTATGTCAAGTAAATAGATTCAATGGTCCTAATTGGGGGAGAGCGAAATGGGAATTCTGGTGTTGGTAGCGGCTATCGGTATGTTCAACAGCGAACCGGTGGCGGAGTTTGTTAAGGAAGGCAACGGCAATCCGATCTACAGATTTGTATATGTCGAGGATTGTGAGACTGGAAAGCGCGCCAGCGGATATGCTCTCGCGCCAATGGGCAGCGTGGTGTTAAAACAGGTAAATCATGATGGTACAGTTGGCAAGGTTTGCGAAAGCTAGCAGCCATTCCCATCGTTTGTTATCTTGTTCACCCGCAGACGCAATGCATTTAGCCTGATGAAGCCGTGCGCATCACTGTGGTCGTAATCAACGGCACCTTCTTCAAAAGTAACTAAATCCGCATTATATAGCGAATTTGGTGATTTCCTGCCGGTGACAATCACATTTCCCTTATAGAGCTTGATCCGCACCACGCCATTCACGGTGTAACTGCAACTGTCGATTGCGCTCTGCAGCATCTCCCGCTCGGGCGAGAACCAGAAGCCGTTGTAGATAAGTTCAGCGTAGCGCGGCATCAACTCGTCTTTTTGATGTGCAGCCCCACGATCCAGTGTGATTGACTCCATGGCGCGCCGTGCCGTTAACAAAATGGTTCCCCCGGGCGTCTCGTAGACACCACGCGACTTCATGCCCACAAACCTGTTTTCTACCATGTCCAGACGGCCAATGCCGTTTTTGCCACCAAGCCTGTTCAACTCGGCCAGTAGATTGGCTGGCGACATTTCAACACCGCCAATAGCCACGGGATCACCTGACTTGAAGGTGATCTCAATCTCAGTCGGCGTGTCAGGCGCTGCCTCGGGTGAGACGGAGCGAGAGAAAACATACTCTTCTGGTGCGACCCAAGGGTCCTCCAGCACCTTTCCCTCGGCTGAAATATGAAGAAGATTGGCATCGACACTGAATGGAGCCTCACCACGCTTGTCCTTTGGAATGGGGATCTGGTTCTGCTCGGCATAGCGGATTAGCCTGGTGCGTGACCCCAGGTCCCATTCCCGCCAGGGGGCTATCACCTTGATGTCGGGCTGCTGAGCGTAATAGGCAAGCTCAAAACGCACTTGGTCATTGCCCTTACCCGTTGCGCCATGCGACACGGCATCGGCTCCAACAGCACGAGCAATCTCGATTTGGCGCTTGGCGATAAGTGGCCGTGCGATCGACGTTCCAAGCAAATACATACCCTCATAGAGTGGGTTAGCACGAAACATTGGAAACACATAGTCGCGGACAAACTCCTCGCGTAAGTCCTCGATGAAAATCTCTTTGATGCCAAGCAACTCGGCTTTTGCCCGGGCTGGTTCGATATCCTCACCCTGGCCAATATCGGCGGTGAAGGTTACCACCTCGGCATTGTGATGGTCCTGCAGCCAGCGCAGAATGACAGAAGTGTCGAGGCCACCGGAATAGGCAAGAACGACCTTTTTATTGTTGGAATTTTTTGGATGTTTACTCATGGCGCATCGTATAGCCGAAACCGCCCATTTCCGCAACGTAGTTGTGATCTATGTGGGTTGCTTTGACTTCCAATTATCTGCGATTTTTTAAAACACTCTTCTGACTTTAAAGCTCTTAAAGAATGTGTCTTAGTTAGCAAAAATTTTAATTTTTATTTTAGGATTTTTTTTTGTTTAGCCCGAGATATTAAATGTTTTTAGTATATCTAATATCTCTTGCGTTTTATTTAGCCAGTGTGGCTTGGGAGAAAGAAAATGTTAACCTTGGAAGAATTGAAAAAGCTTGTCTTGGAGGGGTCTGTTGACACAGTTGTTGTTTCAATCCCAGACATGCAAGGGAGGCTGATGGGCAAGCGATTTCACGCAAAACATTTCATGGACAGTGCTTGGAAACAGACGCATTGCTGCAATTACTTGCTTGCAACTGATTTGGATATGACCCCGGTAGAAGGTTTTCACTCTGCGAGTTGGAGTACTGGGTATGGTGATTATTCAATGATACCGGACCTTACAACACTAAGGATCGTACCATGGTTTGAAAAGACAGCGGCCGTGATTTGCGATTTGGTAGATTATCAATATCACAAACCAATTACTTTTTCGCCAAGATTCATATTGAAGCGACAGTTGGAACGATTAAGCGATGCCGGGTTTAGTGCCAAATTTGCTACAGAATTGGAATTTTTTTTATTCAAAGAGACATATGAAGAGGCAAGATCTGCGAAATATGAGACGATAACGCCAGCAAGTGAGTACAATCAGGACTACAATATTTTTCAAACCTCAAAAGAAGAGATTTTTTTGAGGACAATTCGCAACGGTTTATTTGATGCTGGCATAGAAGTAGAGAGTACAAAGGGTGAGGCAAACGCTGGACAGCTCGAAATAAACATCGCTTATGATGATGCTTTGAAAACCGCAGACAATCATGTGTTTATTAAAAACGCGATAAAAGAGATGGCCTTTCTTAATGGAAAGTCCGTCACTTTCCTTGCAAAATGGCATGGAGCTGCTGCTGGCTCATCATGTCACATCCATCAATCATTGGTATCTGGTGACCAAACACCGTCATTCGTGGACGCAAGGGCAAGGTATGGAATGTCTGAGGTAATGGAGCATTATTTAGCTGGTCTGATTGAATGTTCTAATGACCTGATGCTCTTCATGGCGCCCAATATCAATTCTTATAAGAGATTTGTAAAAAACACCTTCGCGCCGACAACGTCACACTGGTCCATTGATAATAGAACTGCTGGATTTAGGCTTGTTGACCCAAATAGGAGTAGTATTCGAATTGAAAATCGTATTGGGGGTGCTGATTTGAACCCTTACCTCGCAATGGCGGCTCAGATCGCAGCTGGGTTACATGGCATTGAGAACCAACTAACGTTGCCTGAAGTGTATGAAGGCAACGCATATAGTGCTGGCGACTCAAACAATTTACCAACGACACTTAGACAAGCTACTATTTTCTTGGAAAATTCAGAAATATTGAGGCATGCAATGGGCGACGAGGTTGTCGACCATTTTGTAAGAGCGGCAGAATGGGAACAGGAAAGCTATGATAATATCGTCACCGGGTATGAGGTTTCTCGTGGTTTTGAAATGAGCTAGTTTTTGGTTAGGAAGCAAACTACATGTCTAAGTGAGAAAAGGATAAATCTAATTGCAAAATGAAGAATCAGACTATGACGATAGTCACATTAATTTTTTGGAGACACTGTGGGGTGAAGGGTTTTTATCTCCGGGCGGGTCTAACGAGGTTGATCTAATTATTGGTGAGGTGGATTTAAACCATAAAAAAATCCTCGACTTTGGTTGTGGTTGTGGGGGAGCGATTCTTCACATTGCTGAAAAGTATTCAGTCTCTGAATTGATGGGGGTGGATATTGAGGAGTCTGTAATAAAAAGGGCAACGGAGTTAGCTGCGAAAAAGTCTTTCGAACAGTTGGTAAAATTCAAATTAATCGAGCGTGGCCAACTACCTTTTGTGGAAAACAGTTTTGACGCTGTTTTTAGTAAAGATGCCCTAATTCATGTGCCAGATAAAAAGCGGATATTTGCCCAAATATTCCGTGTTTTGAAACCTGGTGGTCATTTGATTGCGGGTGATTGGATGACTTGGGATAAAGGGTATAGGACACCGGTTATGCAGGACTATCTGAATGCTGAGGGCTTAGATTTTCACATGAGTTCGTTGAGTGCTTACAATCATGATCTTAATGAAGTGGGCTTTGAATCTATTTGCTTACAAGACAGACAAGAATGGTACCTTTCTAAAGCAACTAAAGAGCTAAACAGCTTGAAAAACGAACTCAACAAGGAAATTGTTAGAATACTTGGTTATGAGGAAGCACAACGACAGATTACAGTATGGGAGAAAATGATTGTAGTATTAAAGTCTGGCGAGCATCGTCCTGGACACTTTAGTGCAACTAAACCTGTCTTCGTATAGAATTTAGAGCTCACTTCATACGGCCAGTATTGTGCAAACACGCCAAAAATTGTGACATTTGACGCGTGCACGAATGTTCAAGTTTCCGCACTAAAATATCGACTGGTTTGGCAAATATGTTTATGCGCTTCGTGGGTTGGGATTGTTGCTAACTCTCACTTCGACAGGTGTTCTCCCATAATTAGGACCTTCAAATACGCTTATTTTTTTAAGCGCCCTTGCTATTGCTTGCTTTGCATTTGGATCGATGGCTAATGCAGGATAAGTTTTTCCACCGATATTACGCAGCCTAAATCAAACTATTGATGCTTTACAAAACTCAAGTCGGCCTATGTCTGCTCTCAGCACACTTGATCTAACGCCTGGCGCTCGACAGGTTCCATAAAAAATGGGCGTCATGATACTGTGGTTTCTTAATTTTGTTTTTCAGAGCGAGGATGTGAGCATGGTCAAACGTTTCACATTATTGATTAGTTTGAGACCGAATTTGACGTTTACACATTAAAGTTATCAAGAAAACTTAAAGCACGTTTGATAATAAGATCACAGTTTTCTGGCGACACTTTCACTAAAGGGCTGATTTAGCCGTTGTCACAATCGATTGGTATAGGTGCGCAGCAAATGATTGAGGGCAGATAATACTAAAATGCTTTGATGGTTCACGGCAAATCAAAAAGCAGATGACGTGTTCTATCGAGGTGCGCGTCACAGAACCAGCATGCATTTTTGCACTGTCTGCCGCGCTTAGCCGCTCAAGAACGGTGACGGTGTGCTTTCCTTTTAGGTCAAACCTCGCCAACCCGTCATTTTGTTCTGTGACAGATGCGTTATCATTAAAAGTATTCTTCAATTGCAAAGCAATGTCCGCATGTGTTTCAGATGGTGCCTCAACAATCCACTGATCGACACCAGTCCAAAAAACGGTGAGGAACCCCTTACCAGTATTAATCTTCGAGCTTTCGCCGGGTTTTGGAGGCAACATCCCAATAGCCTTTTTGGCTGCACGCCTGAATCCAATTTTTTTGCCAAGTCGCATGGCCAAAGACGCATAGGCAAATTCTGGCATCTCGCTGATGATTAAACCGTCAATTTCCTTAATTTGGGCACTGTCACCGCCCAGCGGTGTTAGTGGAATAAGGTCATGCACGAAGACGTTCCCCTTTTGGATCAACAAAATGAGTGCTTACCACCTCGACCATGATTTCGGCCCCTTCAATTGGGTTCATTGCACGCAGGATTTCGCCCTTGCGTTTCGCCCCATTCTTCAAAAAGCCGATACCAATGGATGAGCTCAGAACCGGTGAATACGCGGCTGATGTAATGTAGCCCTGATCATGCGCGGCATTGGCTGGATCACCAACAGTCATCAAATGAGAACCCGCAATAACAGAATCACTGGCATCAACAGGCCTAAAACCAACTTGCATGAGCGCGTCATCACGCGTTAGCCCCTCACGCTCCGACAGGATGGAGCCAATGCTGTCCTTGATTTTGGACACCATCCTTCCAAGTCCAAGATTCAAAGCTGTTGTCGTCCCGTTAAGCTCATTGCCAGCGGCATGACCTTTTTCTATGCGCATCACCCCAAGCGCTTCGGTGCCATAAGGTGTGATGTCAAATTCCTCTCCCGCTTTAATCAGGCGCCTAATCAGCGCATCGCCAAAGCGCGTTGGCACGGCAATTTCATAGGCAAGTTCACCAGAAAAGGAAATGCGGAACAGCCGCGCCCGCAAGCCGCCACACACTGTGATTTCACCACAGGCCATGAAGGGAAAACCTTCGTTGGAAATGTCGAATTCCGAATCTACAATTAACTCCAACACCTTACGCGAGTTTGGCCCAGCAACGGAAAACTGCGCCCAGGCTTCGGTCGTCGAGATAATCTGGACATCAAGATCGGGCCACAAGCATTGACGGGCAAACTCCATGTGACGAAAAACGCTCACAGCATTTGCCGTTGTGGTAGTCATTACAAAATGTGTCTCACCAAGGCGCGCTGTGGTGCCATCATCCATCACAATGCCATCCTCGCGAAGCATCAGGCCGTAGCGCGTTCGTCCAATAGGAAGTTTGGCAAAGCCGTTGCAATAGATGCGATTCAAAAACGTGGCCGCGTCACTACCCTGAACATCAATTTTGCCAAGTGTTGATACGTCACATACTCCGACGGACTGGCGTGTTGCCAGCACCTCACGGTTAACGGATTGGCGCCACTCAGTTTCACCGGCCCGCGGAAACCACTGGGCGCGCATCCACATTCCGACCTCTACAAAGACAGCTCCCTGCTCGCTTGCCCATTTATGGGACGGTGTCAGACGCACAGGCCGGAATGACTCGTCGCGCGAGCGGCCACCAAACACACCGATTGCTGTTGGTGTGTAGGGCGGGCGATAGATGGTAGTGCCGATCTCGGGAATTGACTTGCCAGCAATCTCGGCCATGACTGCAAGACCGGAAATATTTGAGGTTTTGCCTTGATCTGTTGCCATGCCAAGCGTGGTGTAACGTTTCAGATGTTCGACCGACCGAAAATTCTCCTGATATGCCAGTTTCACATCCTTCACGGTGACGTCATTCTGCTGGTCAAGCCAGGCGCGGCCCTTGCCGTTGACATGCCAGAATGCTTTGATGTTTACAGGTGCATCCTCGGCCAGTGGCAGGGCAATCGCTTTAACCTTGATTCCAATTTCGCCAAGGGCGCTAACAGCAGCTGCCGCGCCACTGGTTAACGCCGCTGCCGTGCTGAACATACCTGCTGCCGCCCCGGCGCTGCTCAACCCGCCTGGGCCGACTGAACCCGGAACAAAGGCGGCGATGGTTTCATTCCAGACAGGGTGGCCGCGTTGGTGACAAGTGAGATGCACATTCGGGTTCCAGCCACCCGAAACGCCGAGCGCCCCGCATTTGATCCAGCGCTGGCTGCCATCTGCGAACCTGACCCTGACTTTTGACAGGCCGAGCCGTCCACGGCTGTCAGTGACACAGGCACCGGCAAAGACTTCGACATTGGCATGCTCGGGTGCGTCGGCACGGGTGTCGATGATGGCGGCGATTTTCACACCCTTAGTGGCAAGGTCGCGTGCTGTCCTATGACCGTCATCATTATTGGTAAAGACTGCCACGTCCGATGCGGCGGTAACCGCCCATCTGTTCGCGTAGGCGCGAAGGGCGCCAGCCTGCATGATTCCTGGCCGATCATTATTTGCAAAAGCGATTGGCCGTTCGAGTGATCCGGTGGCAAGGATGGCCCGCTTTGAGTAAATTCGCCACAGCACCTGCCGTGCCTTACCTTCGGGCGCTGCCGCCAGATGATCGGTCACACGTTCGACGACACCGTAGATGCCATGATCGAACGCACCAATAACGGTGGTGCGGGTCATCAGCCGGACGTTTGGCATGCTCGCTAGCTCACCAGCCATTTGCGCGGCCCATGTTGCTCCGGCGGCATCGCCAATTGCAATAGTCTCGGCATTCAGTCGTCCGCCTGGCAGAAAATCCTCATCAGCAATGATCACCCGCGCACCTGATTTGCCGGCGGTCATCGCCGCGGCAAGCCCTGCGGGCCCAGCACCGATGATAAGCAGGTCACAATGCAGGAAGCCCTTGTCATAACAGTCGGGGTCGGACATTCCTGAAAGCGCGCCAAGGCCAGCTGCATGCCGAATGATTGGCTCATAGATCTTTTCCCAGAATTTCGCGGGCCACATGAAAGTCTTGTAATAGAAACCTGCTGTCAGAAAATTTGACATTACGTCATTTACCGCCATCACATCAAAACCGAGGGCCGGCCACCGGTTCTGGCTTCTTGCAACAAGCTCGTCAAACAGCTCGGCTGTCGTTGCCCGCGTGTTCGGCTCGGTGAATGCGCCTTCACGAAGCGCGACAATCGCATTTGGTTCCTCGGCACCGGCACTCAGCACTCCGCGTGGACGGTGATATTTGAAAGAACGGCCCATTAGGCGCACACCATTTGCCAGCAGTGCCGAGGCAAGCGTATCGCCAGCATGACCCTTGAGAGATTTGCCATCAAAGCGGAAGTTCAACTCAGTTGATCTGTCGATTAGGCCGCCATCAATGCGATATCCGCCAGTAATTGCATCACTCATTTGCTGCGCCCCCGAGCTTTCGCCACACTACGGGCAAGTTCGACCTTGGTGATCTCATGCGTCACCGTGTTGCGAGTAACAACAAGCCAGCTGCGGTCACCGGCCTCGTGGTACCAGAGTTCTCGATGTTCACCAGCCGGATTGTCCCGCAAATACAGATATTCATAGAATTTACAGGCAGCTTTTTTGTCCTGCCAATCAGGACGGTCAATCAGACTGGCGTCGCCGAGATAGGTGAATTCAGCGCTGTCACGCGGACCGAGAAGGGGATGATCAATAATCATTGCTGCACCTCCTGTCGGGTCTAGTGAAGGTTCGGCTGTGCGCCGGACCCTTTTTCGTCGATCATGTAACCACGCTGAAATCGATCGAAGCGCAGCTCGGTTGCTGTTCTGTGAGGCTCGTCAGTTGCCAGCAGATGTGCGAACACCCAGCCTGACCCCGGTGTTGCCTTGAACCCGCCATAGCACCAGCCACCGTTGAAATAGAGTCCCTCGATGCCGGTCCTATCGATGATAGGTGAGCCATCCATGCTCATATCCATGATGCCGCCCCACATGCGTAAAAGCCGCGCCCGGCCTATCATCGGCATCAGAGCCATGCCCCCTTCGCAGACATCCTCAACGACTGGCAGGTTGCCACGCTGTGCGTAGGAATTGTAGCCGTCGATGTCACCACCGAAGACAAGCCCCCCCTTGTCTGACTGGCTGACATAGAAATGGCCGGCGCCGAACGTAATCACACCGGGGATAATCGGTTTCAGGCCTTCCGAAACAAAGGCCTGCAACACATGGCTCTCGATCGGTAGCCGCATGCCCGCCATACCCATCAGCCTGCTGGAATTGCCTGCAACTGCAACGCCAATTTTTTTTGCGCCGATGAAGCCTTTTGAAGTCTCGACACCGCTGCATTTGCCGTTTCTGATGCGAAAGCCTGTGACCTCGCAATTCTGTATGATATCGACGCCATGGCTGTCGGCAGAGCGCGCATAGCCCCAGGCCACAGCATCGTGCCGAACGGTACCGCCGCGTCGCTGGACCAGGCCACCCTTAATTGGAAACCGGTTGTTGTCAAAATTCAAAAAGGGGCATTCGGCGCGCACCTGTTCAGTATTCAGCAACTCCGCGTCGGCTCCGTTCAGCATCATGGCATTGCCCCTGCGGCGATAGGCATCGCGCTGGGCGTCAGTGTGGATCAAATTCAAAATGCCGCGCTGGCTGACCATCGCGTTGTAATTGACGTCCTGTTCTAACCCTTCCCAAAGCTTCAGCGAGAATTCATAGAATGGCTCGTTGCCGTCAAGCAGATAGTTTGAGCGGATTATTGTGGTATTGCGGCCGACATTGCCACCACCAATCCAGCCCTTTTCAATTACTGCGACAGATGTGATGTTGAATTTGCTTGCCAGATAATGCGCCGTTGCTAAGCCGTGTCCGCCACCACCAACAATGATGACGTCATATTTTTTTTTTGGCACTGGGTTGCGCCACCCAGGTTTCCAACCACGATGGCCAATCAGCGCTTCTTTAAGCAAGCGTAGCGCTGAAAATCGTCCAGAATTTTTACCAGTCACTCTCATTGCGTGCTCCCTAAGCACTTAGATAATGACGATAACCGCCAAGATTTTTTGTCTGAAATAGGACGATGACACGACAAACGACGACATCGTTTTTAATTTGATAGATAGATTTTCTTTTTTCGTAGCGTACGAGACGAACAAATAAACACTTAGTGGAGAATTGGAATAAGTTTTGACGATCTTCAAGGCCTGTGCTTTATATTTTTTTATTAAAAATTGATTACGCTATAGGCACTTTATAAGAGAATTACAAACAGAATATCACGTTATAAAACCAGAGCTATTTAGTTATCAGTCACGTTAAGTCATTATGAGTCGATGGAAAATGAATAATTAAGAAGGACAAATAAACACAGCTCGTCGCGACCTTGCAGCCGCAGCCGCTCTTTGACGCCAATTCCGAGCGCATGCGCAGCTAGGCCTTGCTGATTGGGAGGTCGACTATCAATCTGAGGAGGCGATCGCTATGAATATTATAGTCCTCCAGCATGCCGAGGCAGAACACCTCGGCATCTTCCGCTTATTTCTCGATCAGGACGGGCACAGTTGGAAGACGTTTCACCTATATCGTGGAGATTCGCTGCCCCAGTCAATGGCGGGGTATGATGCGCTTTGGGTGCTTGGTGGGCCAATGCATGTTTGGCAGGAAGACGAGAACCCCTGGCTGGTTTATGAAAAGGCCTTCATCCGGCGGGCGGTGATAGATGAGGGCTTCCCATTTTTAGGTCTTTGCCTCGGTCATCAGCTACTGGCCGAGGTCGTCGGTGGCACGGTCGGGCCTGCGGCCGAACCGGAGATTGGTGTCCTGCCGGTCAACCTGACAAAGAAAGGTGCGTCAAGTATCCTGTTTGACGGTATTGATCCGGTGTTTCTGGCGCTTCAATGGCACAGCGCAATGGTGATGGAGCTGCCCTCCGACTGCGAAATTTTGGCAACGACGGACGCATGCCCAGTTCAGGCGTTCAGCTGGCAGGCGCGTGCACATGGCGTGCAATTCCATCTCGAGGTCGAGAATGACACGGCTGATAGCTGGGCAGCCATTCCGGAATATGCGGCAGAGCTCGATCTGGCGCTGGGGGACAATGGCGCTAGAATAATGCGCGATGCCTGCGCTAGTAATAGCGAAAAATTCGCCAGTAACGCTAAGCGTTTTTACAATAATTGGATGCAGTGCTGCGGCCTAGCCTGATTCGTCTTTCGGCTTGACTGGGTTCGCGATATTGAGAGCTAAACGAGTAAAGAGCTTTAATACAATGTAACTTAATTATGTGGAGGTAATCATGACGAAGAGAGTTGCAATTATTGGAGCGGGGCCAAGTGGACTCTCACAATTACATGCTTTCCAGTCAGCTGCTAACAAAGGTATCAATATTCCACACATTGTTTGTTATGAAAAACAGTCAGCTTGGGGTGGTTTGTGGAATTACACGTGGCGAACTGGTGTTGACGAACATGGCAACAATTGTCACGGTTCGATGTAT
The DNA here is from genome assembly GCA_902596655.1 of uncultured SAR116 cluster alpha proteobacterium. Lineage (GTDB taxonomy): Bacteria > Pseudomonadota > Alphaproteobacteria > Puniceispirillales > Puniceispirillaceae > MED-G116. The sequence continues at coordinate 23,564 of CACJUX010000024.1, forward strand.
AAGAATTTGTGGTCGAATGGTCCAAAAGAAGGACTTGAATATGCCGACTACACCTTTGAACAACATTTCAAAAAGGCTATTCCCAGTTATCTGCCACGTCCCGTTCTCTTGGACTATATAAATGGGCGCGCTGAAAAAGCTGGCATTGGAAAATACATTCGATTTAACACCAACGTGCGAGATGTGAGATACAATGTTGTTAAAGCTAAGTTTACTGTTACCGCGAGAGATTGTCTTAAAGATAAAGAATTCGTTGAAGACTATGATCATGTTATTGTTGCCTCAGGACATTTTTCGATGCCGAACGTTCCATATTATGACGGCTTTGAACATTTTAGTGGTCGCATTCTGCATGCTCATGACTTCCGGGATGCGCGTGAATTTGAAGGTCAGGACATCTTAATTGTTGGAAGCAGCTATTCGGCTGAGGATATTGGTTCGCAGTGTTGGAAGTATGGTAGTAAGACGGTAACTATCTCCTATCGAAATAATCCGATTGGTTATGATTGGCCACCGAATTTCAGTGAATTGCCAACTTTACTCTTTGTCAAAGACGGCAAAGCTTATTTCAAGAATGGCCAGTCAAAAAAAATTGATGCGATCATTTTGTGCACTGGTTACAAACACTATTTCAGTTTTTTGCCTGATGACTTGCGTCTTAAGACAGAAAACCGCCTGGCGACCTCAGACTTGTATAAAGGTACGGTTTTTAATCCAAATTCGGCTATGTTCTACCTCGGCATGCAAGATCAATGGTACACATTCAACATGTTTGATGCGCAAGCTTGGTATGTACGAGACATAATCTTAGGCAAAATTGTCGTACCAGATGAGAGATTAAGAGTTCTGGACATCGCTGCTCGACAAAAAGCTGAGGAACGGCTTGAAGATAGTTTGGCCGGTATTTTTTACCAGGGCGCGTATGTCTCTGAGCTAATTAATGAGACCGATTGTCCTAGATTTGAAATTGGTATGACTAATAGAGCTTTTATCGAGTACGTCGGACATAAAAAAGAGGGGATTATGACCTTTCGAGACCAATGCTTTAAGTCAGCAATAACAAAGAGACTTGCACCGATGCACCATACCCGTTGGACTGAAGCCATGGACGTCAGTCTGGAGTCTTACCTAGCAAAATAAGAGAAAGATGCACACTCCAACAAAAATTTATTGTATCGGCCCATCATTTTGGCTTTATGTAAATTTTTTTAGTCTGGTCATATATCGCTTAATTAGTTCAATATTGTTCTCTAACGACTCAAACCTCGCGCAACAGTGGGGCGAGTTTACGTCTTAGTGTGCGGGCCGCGCCGGCGAGTCCCAACAGCGCTGTTGCGCCCGCACCGGCAAAGCTGGTGGCGAGCACCAGCTTGCCATAGAACACAAACTCCGCCTGCAGAAACTGTGTCATTAACGCCCAACTGGCAAGCGAGCCAATCAGCACAGCCGCAATTGAGGTCAAAACGCCAAGAAACGCATATTCAAGGAACCAAGCAATGATGATCGACACTCGGGTTGCCCCAAGCACCTTGAGAATAGCGGAGTCTGCCAGCCTCTGCGCCTCAGTGCTGGCAACGGTACCTGCAAGTACAGCGATGCCGGCAACTAGTGTGATGAGCGCCGTCAGTTGAACGGCGCTGCCTAGCATACCAAGGATGCGCTGTGCGGTGGCCACCGCCTCGCGAACCGAAATTGCGGATATGTTGGCGAATCTATTAGTAATTGCGATCTCGACGCGGTCTGCGGCAATATCATCGCTGACATGCGTTGTCGCCATCCAGCTGTGTGGCGCGGCTTCCAGAACTCCGGGTGAGAGAATGAAAACGAAATTCAACGAAAAACTCTCCCACTCAACATCCCGTATGCTTGTGATGGTCGCGTCAAATTTTCGGCCCAGTACATTGAAACCGACCGTGTCACCAAGCCAGACGCCAAGCTCGAGGGCTTCTTCGTGGGTCATGGAGACTAGAGGCGGTCCCCGATAGTCCGCCGGCCACCATTTACCAGCGAATATTTCAGCTTCCGCGGGGCGCGTTTCAGCCCAGGTCAGCGCACGGTCACCGCGCAATACCCATGCCGCCCCATTTTGCGGGTCGAAATCACTGGCTGGTCTGCCGCCAATTTTGGTCACTCGCCCGCGCAGCATCGGCGTTTGGGTGATTTCAGTCACACCGGGAATTGCCGCAGCGATCTGCAGGAATTCGTCGATCTGTTGGGGTTGAATGTCGATGAAGAACCAGGCTGGTGCTTCTTTAGCGACGCGCATGTCAATCTGGCGACTCAAATTGGCTTGGGAGAGCGCCACAGCAACCAGCACCGAGAGTCCAAGTCCGAAGGCGATGATCACCGCGCGCACTGGTGATCCGGGGCGGGTCACTGCTGACAGCGCAAGCCGCGCCGGCACATAGCGCGGTGATGGCACCTTCCGCATCACCCGCATCAAAATTTCGCCTAGAGCTGCTAAAAGGAATAGTGCCCCTATGCACCCACCGACAAAGCTGACGGTCAAAGCAAGGCTGCGGGTCGCCAGAAAGGCTAGGAGTGCCAGTGTGGCAAGCGCTCCACCTGTCATCATCAGATAAACTGTCCGGGGCTGGCCCTGCGGCATTTGAACAAGGCTGCGGAACAGATGTGCGGCCCGCACCTCCTCGGCTTTTGCTAGGGGCCAAAGGGCAAACAGAAATGAGGTGACAAGCCCAAACCCCGCGGCGATGGCAAGAGGTATCGGATAGACCGACAACGTCAGTGGCACGGTGATATAGGCGCCAAGAATATCCAGTGCCAGTGCCGGTGCAATAGCCGCTAGAACTACCCCGAGACAGACACCAAGGCTAGAAATCAGCATCACCTGTAAAAGATAGACACGGAAAATCAAATTCGCCGGCGCACCAAGGCATTTCAGGGTTGCAATCACTGGCATCCGGCTGGCAAGCCAGGCCCGCACAGCACCGGCGACGCCTAGTCCACCAATCAACAGCGCGGTCAACCCAACGAGCACCAAAAAGACCTCCGCCCTGTCGATAAAAACATCGAAGCCAGGCGCAGCATCATCGACATCGCGCAACCTGACATTGGTCTCCGCCGTAACCGTATGCAGGGTCTTGGCAGCCTGCTTGGCGGTGGCAACGTCGTGCAGAAGCAGGCGTGTTTTATAGGTGACAAAGGCACCTGGCTGCGCCAAATTTGTCGCTGCAAGCGTTTCTGCTGAGATCAGAACACGGGGGCCAAAGCTGACAAAGCTCACCGATCTGTCTGGCTCATAGAGCAGTGCCGCTGAAACGCGGACGGTGGTCTGGCCAAGCCGCGCGGTGTCCCCAGGTTTAAGCCCCAGCATCCGCAGTAGCTGCGCATCGGCAACCATACCATTATCTGCAAGGGCCGTTTCCAATTTCAGATCACCAGCAACCGTGCCATCAAGTTCGGTCTCGCCAACGAGAGGCCAGCGCTCATCAACAGCTTTCAGCTCGACCAGTTTCCGGTCATCGTCGGTCTGGAGCATGGCCCGCATCTGCACCGTGTCGGAGAGCGTACCAAAGCGAGCGGCCGCGTCACGAACAGCCCTGCCGGGGGCGGTATGTAGACTCCGCAATTCGATATCACCACCAAGCAGCAATCGTGCATTTTTGGCAATGCCATCACGCATCGCCTCGGCTACCGAACCGACGGTGCCAATTGCTGCAACGCCAAGAAGCAGGGCCATAAGAAAAATGCGAAAGCGCCTCGCGCTGCCTTGCACCTCACGTTGGGCGAATCGCCAGGCAAGTGACCAGTCACTGCGGCCAACTGCGGGTGAATTTATGTCCTGCAGGCTCATGATGTCACGCTAGCGCTATCGTGGACAAGCAGGCCGTCCTCTATGTGCAGGACACGCGAACAGCGTCCGGCAAGCCCAGGATCATGCGTGACCAAAACAAGCGCAGCATCGGCCGCCTGTGATGCGCCAAACAATGTGTTGACTACGCTATCGCCCGTAGCGCTGTCCAGATTCCCTGTTGGTTCATCAGCAAGCAGGATTTGTGGACGCGGTGCAATGGCTCTGGCAATGGCGACGCGCTGTTGCTCGCCGCCTGACAGCTGTTCTGGCAAATGTGTCAGTCGGTGGCCAAGCCCGACAGACTCCAGCGCCGCTCGCGCTTCTGTCTCCGCCAAGTGATTGCCGGCCAGCTCCAGAGGCACCGCTACATTCTGGATGGCTGTCATTGACGGGATCAGGCGAAAGGCCTGAAAGACAATGCCAACTTTGTCGCGGCGTAATGCTGCCAGCGCGTCCTCGCCCATGTTGGTGATGTCCTGACCAGCTAGTTTAATGGTGCCACTACTAAGCCCTTCCAGCCCAGCCATGATCATCAGTAGGCTTGTCTTGCCGGCACCGCTAGGGCCAAGGATGCCTACGCTCTCACTGGCAGAAATGGTAAGGGTGATGCCCTTGAGAATGTCAATCATGCCTTCAGCGCTTTTCATTGCCAGCCGGGCATCATTAAGCATAATCACGGGTGGAAGCGCGGTTGGCATCTTTGCGAGATTTGGCATTTTGGGAGTCTCTAGACTGGCTATAGAGTTGGGCAAATCGAGTTTTTGGTCTGGACTATTTTTAGATCTATTCCCACATTCTAATCCACCGACATGTAACTAGTGTGCGCAGGTATTACATTCGATTTTGGATATGACTACGAATATGGGCGTTAACGAGGGGGGGTCAATCACTTGTTGACTGTTTTTTTGTCTTTGTTGCCAAAGCAGCTGCGTTTGCGAAGAAAGATCCGCATTCTAGCGTTTGCCTATCTGCTGGCTTTGCCTCTGTCGGTGATGGCCCTTACCGCATATGGTAATGATGATGCCAGGCTGCGGCTCATGGTATTGGGTGACTCGCTCGTTGCCGGTCATGGTCTGCCGCAAGGCGAAGCCTTTCCTGACATTCTGCAGGAGGAGCTTGCCACCAGAGGCAAGTTCGTTGAGGTGCTGAATGCCGGTGTTTCTGGTGACACAACTGCTGGCGGGCTGGCACGACTTGACTGGTCGCTTACAGAAGAACCCGATGCCCTGATCATCGTGCTCGGCGGTAATGACTTGTTGCGCGGCCTCGAGCCTGCTGTGACAAAGGCCAATCTGACCGCTATCATTGACCGCGTTGTCAGCGAAAACATTGCAGTAATGCTAGCTGGTATGCAGGCACCACGGAATCTTGGTCAGGATTATGCCAGGGAATTTGATGCGATCTACACCCAGCTTGGCGCGCGTGACGAGGTGATTTTCTATCCTTTTTTTCTTGACGGGGTCGCTCTTGTTCCAGATTTCAACCAGCAGGACGGAATGCACCCCAACCGGGCAGGTGTAGATGAAATTGCTAGACGTATACGGCCATCTGTTGAGGAACTGCTAGCAGCGGTAACAAGTGACTAACAGCTTGCCGGGTCTTTGGGGTCTTTCTGACGGTGCTCGCCGCGGGGTAGAGTTGCAAAACCCTTTGAACTGCAGAGCGCGCCAGCCTATAACAGCTTTGTGTTGATAGGCGCTTGGCAACGTCGATTGGCTGCGGCATATTGTTGCCACAAGACGGACCAAATGGTTGCTTGATTGCGGCTAGAATGGTTGTTGGCAACGGTGCTGAATGTGCCTTTTGTAATGAAACTAGAGATAATAACTGGGATTTTTTTTGGGAATGATACGCTTAATTACAAGACTGGTCATGACGGTCTCACTTGTTTTTGGACTTGTTGGGTTTAGTACAGCAATGGCTGTAGCGGCACAGCCCGTCCAGATGTTGGCTGAAAAGGATTGGGTGGCTTACCGTGTCGACGAGGATGGTAAGCGAACTTGTTTCATCAGCAGCGTGCCGACCAACAGTGCAGGTGATTATGACCCGGCAAACCGGGGAGAGACGCGTGTTTATGTCTCGCATGGACCCGTTCCTGAGGAACGCAATGTTGTGCAGTTTCTGGCTGGTTACAAACATAAGAAACAGACAGATGTAGAGGTGACCATTGATAAACGTACCTTTACCTTATTCACGCTTGAGGGCCGGTCCTATGCTGAAAGCGAGGAAGATGACATTGCGATGATTAAGGCTATGAAGCGCGGCAGTAAGATGAAAGTCGTCGGTATCTCGAGTCGGGGAACCAAAACAACGGACACCTATTCGCTTGCCGGTTTTACAAAAACCAAGAACTTGATCGACAAGACCTGTAAATAGACTGGTTGTGGCCATCATAAGGCCACTTTGGCACTGAACCGGCGCGCTTTTTGGAGCGTCATGAAAGCAAAGCGATGACCCCTAAAGCTGCCCAGATGCCCGTGCTAGAAGCTGTCCCGCTGCAGAAAAATCCAGTGCGTCAGAGCTTGCTTGGCCTGTCACCTGTGGCACTGGAGGATATAGTTTTTTCGTCTGGTCTGCCAAAATTTCGCGCCCGCCAGCTTTGGCGCTGGGTCTGGCGTCATGGCCTGACCAATTTTGACGAAATGAGCGATCTTGGCAAAACAGTGCGCGTCCAATTTTCAGAAATGTTCCACGCCGATAGACCGGCTGTAAGTCGACGCCTGAAATCCACTGACGGCACCATCAAATGGCTACTGCGCTTTCCTGATGGCGATGAGGCTGAGACAGTCTACATTCCAGAAAAGGAGCGGGGTACCCTGTGCATCTCCTCGCAGATCGGCTGCACGCTGACCTGCAGCTTTTGCCACACTGGTACGCAGAAGTTGGTGCGCAATCTCAGCACCGCTGAAATCTGTGGTCAGATCATGCTGGCGATGGACGAGCTGGGGGAGTGGCCAGCAGGGAAGCCAAACCGCCGCCTGACCAATATTGTGCTGATGGGAATGGGTGAGCCGTTGTTCAATTATGAAAATGTGGCGGCGGCAATGCGCATCATCATGAGCGGTGAGGGTGTTGGCTTGTCAAAACGCCGAATTACCCTGTCAACGTCCGGTGTGGTGCCAGAGATCAACCGCGCAGGTGAGGAACTCGGCGTTAATCTGGCGATTTCGCTACATGCGGTGCGTGATGAGCTACGCGACGAGTTGGTGCCAATCAACCGCAAATACCAGCTTGCCGAATTGATTGATGCCTGTCGGAACTATCCCGGCCTGTCCAATGCGCGTCGGATCACCTGGGAATATGTGATGCTGGATGGTGTGAATGACAGCGACGAGGATTGCCGAAAGCTGTTAGCCTTGATCAAGGGCATTCCCTCAAAAATTAATCTGATCCCGTTCAACTCATGGCCTGGAAGCCCCTATAAATGCTCAAGTCCGGAGAGAATTGAGGCCTTCTCGCGAAAGTTACTAAAAGCAGGCTACGCCTCACCTATCCGCACCCCGCGGGGCGTGGACATCATGGCGGCGTGTGGCCAGCTGAAATCTGCCTCAGAACGGCGGAGACGCCAGAAAAGAGGCGTTGCGGGGCAGATTTAAATATCGCTGCAAAGTTCGGCGAAGCTATGTCAATGAGACTTGAACAAAACCTTAACAGACATTACATTCTAATCAGTCAATCAGCTATTTAGGGGATACAGAATGGCAGATAATCGTTTTATGAACACAGCAGCAGCAGATGCATCGCAAATTGATGTTGGCCTGCGCTCTTACATGCTTGGCGTATACAACCATATGACAATCGCGCTGTTGTTCAGCGGATTGTTCGCTTTTGGAACAAAGATGCTGACCACAGTGACGGGTCCTGACGGCGGCATCTATCTTACGTCACTCGGCCAACTGATTTACGCATCACCGCTGAAATGGGTGGTCATGCTAGCACCGCTTGGCATGGTTTTCTGGCTATCGGCTAGGATGAACAGCATGCCGGCGTCACGGGCCCGTGCAATGTTCTATGTCTACAGCGCTCTAATGGGACTGTCGCTTTCATCAATTCTGCTAACCTTCAGCATGCCAAGCGTTGCCCGCGCCTTTTTCGTGACCGCAGGTGCCTTTGCTGCGCTCAGCCTCTACGGTTACACAACCAAGCGGAGCTTGTCTGCGCTTGGATCATTTTTGATGATTGGTCTGTTTGGTCTGATCATTGCCAGCGTTGTGAACATCTTCATGGCATCAACAGCCATGCATTTCATGATCTCCGTTGGTGGTGTTTTAATATTTGCTGGCCTGACAGCGTATGATACCCAGGACATCAAGAATATGTACCGGGCTGGTGACAGCGTTGAGGTGTCAGCGAAGAAATCAATTTTTGGTGCCCTGCGTCTGTATCTCGATTTCATCAACATGTTCCTGTTCATCTTGCAGCTATTCGGCAACCGCGAATAGCCTGTCCAAAGATGAGTGAATGAATGGCCACGCCCGGTGAAAATCTTCACCGGGCGTTTTTTTGACAGCGATGATTATGACCGTGATTTGGCAACACAAAATGACTGACCTTCGCACATACATTTCCGGCCGATCTTCTGGGGAGGCGCTCCAGACCGCTACTGTTGAGGCCATTCTGGCGCTTGCCGGTGCTGCCGCCAGGATTGCCACAGTGATCCGTGAGCCAGACGCCTCAGTAGATTTTGCGGCCACCCGGGGCAGCGCGAATGCCGATGGCGACATTCAGAAGGCGTTGGATGTGATCTGTGACGAGATAGTTGCGGCAGCACTTTTGGCGGCTGGAGTCGCCACCTACCTGTCCGAAGAGCGCGAGGACCCAGTGCCGATGAATGATGACGGGCTGGTGATTGTTGCCTGTGATCCGCTTGACGGATCATCGAATATTGACACCAACCTCTCCATTGGTACGATTTTCTCCCTGTTGCCTGCAGCGGCGGGGCCGTTCCAGCCGGGCCGCAATCAGCTTGCCTCAGGCTTCTTTGTCTATGGCCCGCAAACCACTCTGCTATTGACCATGGGACAGGGTGTTCACGCATTCCAGATGGATTCGTCTGGCATATTTCATTTGCTAGACTGGGCTGTCAGTATTCCCGCGCAGACGTCCGAATTTGCCATCAATGCGGCCAATTCCCGGTTTTGGAATGCGCCAGTCGCTGGCTATGTTGCCGATTGTGTCGCTGGCGCAGATGGGCCGCGTGGGCGTGATTTTAACATGCGCTGGCTTGGCTCTCTGGTTGCCGATAGCTGGCGGATTTTCCGGCGTGGTGGCGTGTTTCTCTATCCGGGCGACCGACGCACCGGCTATAATGAGGGCCGACTGCGTCTCGTCTATGAGGCTGCGCCTGTTGCCTTTCTGGTGGAACAGGCTGGGGGCAGCGCCACAAATGGCGCGGGTGCGGTCATGGACATCATTCCCGAGCATTTGCACCAGCGTGTGCCATTTTTGTTTGGTTCCTACACCGAAATTGACGAGATAGTCAGGCATCATTCATTATCAGAGCCACCCATCCGAAAGGAGTGATCCAATGTTGATTTCACTGCGCCAATTGCTGGACGATGCCGCTGAGCGCGGCTACGGCGTTCCGGCTTTTAATATCAACAATATGGAGCAGGGACTTGCCATTCTGCAGGCGGCTGACAAGGTCGATGCGCCGGTGATCATCCAGGCAAGCCGTGGTGCCCGGAGTTATGCTGGTGACATCATGCTGCAGGCGATGGTCAAGGCGCTGGCCGAGATGTATCCGCATATTCCGCTCTGCATGCATCAGGATCACGGCAACAGCCAGGCCACCTGCATGACGGCCATTCAATATGGGTTTACCTCGGTGATGATGGATGGCTCGCTTGAGGCGGACGCAAAGACCCCCGCATCCTATGATTATAATCTGGCCATCACCAACCAAGTCACCCAGATGGCGCATCATGCCGGTGTTTCGGTGGAGGGCGAGTTGGGTGTTCTGGGATCGCTGGAAACAGGCGAGGGTGAACAGGAAGATGGACATGGCGCTGAGGGCAAACTGTCTGAGGAACAGCTCCTTACCGACCCTGATCAGGCAGTGGATTTCGTAAAGCAGACCAAGGTCGATGCGCTGGCCATCGCCATGGGAACCAGTCACGGTGCCTATAAATTCACCCGCAAGCCGGATGGTGATATTCTAGCGATGAATGTGGTCGAGGAAATCAACCGCCGGCTGCCCAATATCCATCTTGTTATGCATGGTTCATCCAGCGTGCCACAGGAACTGCAAGATGTTTTCAACGCCCATGGCGGTGAGATGCCGCAGACATGGGGTGTGCCGCTTGAGGAGATTGAGCGGGGCATCAAGCATGGCGTTCGCAAGGTGAATATTGACACTGACTGCCGGCTAGCAATGCTGGGTGTGATACGCAAGGTGGCAACCGAAAATAAATCAGAATTTGATCCCCGAAAATTTTTGAAGCCAGCCATGCAGGCCATGTCCGATCTATGTGCTGACAGGTTGGAGCGTTTTGGCACTGCCGGTAATGCCTCGCGACTGAAGCCGCTGTCACTCTCAGCGATGGCATCGCGGTATGCCGCAGGTGAACTTGACCCGGTCATTGGCTAGCCTTTAGCCGCTTTCTTCGGCAAGAATTGCTTCGAGGCCGCTTTCATAATCTGGATAAAGCAGATCAAGACCCAATTCTGGCTTGATCACGCGCGAACCAACGCGCCGCCTCGACACATAGAAGCTGCGGGCCATCGCTGACAGATTCGCCTCTTCGAGGGTCTGGGGTTCAGGTGGGGTAACGCCCAATAGCTTTGCAGCGCACCTGATAACATCGCCCTGCGGCGCTGGCTTCTTATCGACAAGATTGATGATCCGACCCCGTCGGGGCTGTGCCATCGCGGCCATGATGATCCGGCAGATATCCTCAACATGGATTCTGTTGAAAACCTGCCCCTCCCGCTCGATGATCCTCGCCGTGCCGTCACGTAGCCCGTCAAA
>CACJUX010000025.1 GCA_902596655.1 uncultured SAR116 cluster alpha proteobacterium
GGTATTTGCATACATGGGACCAATGTCCGAGATACCAGATTTTCCAATTTACGACACATTCGACTTGGATGGACATGAATTAGTGCCATATCGGCTGAGTTACCCCTGCAATTATTTGCAGGTTGCTGAAAACACCATGGATCCGATTCACACTGTTTATCTGCATACTTTAGTCGGTGAGACTCAGTTTGAAGAAACTTGGGGTATAACGCCTGTCCTCAAGTTTCATGATGGCGAGACTGGTCTTTATTCCACCCTGACTTATCGTGTTGATGATATGATCTGGGTCCGAACGCAGCAGACGGTATTTCCGACTTTTTCTCACGTTGGGGCCTTTTGGGAGACAGGTAAAGAGGAAAAATATTTCGTTCGTTCCAGTATTACCAAATGGACCGTACCAATCGATGACACTAATAGTATGATTATTGCCTGGCGACATTTCGGCCCGGCTATTGACCCTGATGGCAAAGGAAAACGTGACGAGGTTAAGATTGAATCTGTTGATTTTGAGGGGCAAACCGAGGCGCGTGACTATGATGAAATGCAGCGTAATCCTGGTGATTACGAGGCGCAGGTTTCAATTGGCCCGATCGCTCGACATGCGGCAGAGAACCTTGGCAAAACTGACCAGGGTGTGATGATGCTGCGAAACAGGCTCAGACGGGGTGTCAGGGACGTAGCAAATGGCAAACCCGTGGCGCATTACGATGCAAAAAAGCCGGTCAAAAATTTGTATACGCAAGATACCGTGATGCCTATTCCAAAGCGGGATGACATAGATGATGACGAGCTCATGGCCGCAGTTGCGGAGGAGGTTATGAGGATTGTTCGTGAGGGTGACAATTTTGCCGGCGCAGAAAGAGAGGCCTTTATAATCGAAAATCTGAAAATGATTAAATCAGATAAACGTTTTGTTGTTGGTTAATAGTGGAAAATCGTTGGATTGCATATTTAATTCCACCGTTCATAGTCACACTGCTATTGGTGGCTGGATCACAATTTGTATTCATCCAAAATAGCTTTTATCAAGATCTTGGATTGGGTCGGACCGGCACAGATTTAACTCTCGTTAATTACCTAAAGTTTTTTACTGATACTTTTTATCTGAAAACTTTCTGGATCACGATAAAAGTTAGCGCAATTGCGGCTCTTTTGACGCTCTTTCTCGGATTTCCAATCGCTTATGTGGTTGCAAGAATGAAATCAAAGCTTGCGATGTTTCTACTAGCAGGAATTGTAGTATCAACCTTTGTAACGATAGTTATTAAGGTTTTTGGCCTCATAATTATTTTTTCTGCTGACGGAGTTATCAACAAAACACTTCTGAATTTAGGGTTGATCGAGAGGGCATACAGCATCATCGGCACCCAAGAGGGAGTTGTTATCGGATTGATGCACTTCACCATTGGCTTCAGTGTTTTGCTGCTTTACAGCGTCGTGGTCACAGTACCACCGTCGTTGGAATATGCAGCTCAAATCCATGGGGCATCCCGCCTCAGGGTATACCAGCGTGTTATAATTCCATTGTGCGCACCTGGCTTTGTAGTCGGAGGACTTATGATATTTAACATGTGTATGGGTGCTTTTACCTCTGCAGCCCTCTTGGGGGGTGGAAGAGTGTTAACTCTGCCAGTTTTAGTCCAACGCACGGTAATGATGGAGGTGAAATATTCTACTGCAGCGTCAATAGCGTTCGTGCTTCTTGTTTCTGTAATTTTAATTAATTTGTTCTCGTTAATCGCTATCCGTCGCCTTCGTTCCGCGCGGCTTGTTGTGGCTTAGGGTCGGTTATGCAAACTTGGACCGAAAAAGTAATTCTTTTTGTATGGTGCGGCTTTTCGTACGTCTTTTTACTTTCCCCAATGGTGGTGGTCATGGGGGCTTCATTGCACGGAGGAGAATTTTCTGCAGCGATAAAGTTTCCACCAGACGAGCCTTCCTTTCAATGGTATTCAAAAATACCAACAGAACAATTTGAGGCTCTGGCTCTAAGCCTCCTGGTAGCGGCAGTTGCTACTTTCATCGCCGCTCTCATTGCTATACCAGCAGCTCTCGGTTTGGTGCGCAGTAACTTCAAATTGAAATTTGCAATTACCTCTGTTTTTCGGGCGCCGTTGCAAATACCAGCTATCGTTTCTGGCATCGCATTTTTACAGCTCTACTATTTGATCTTTGATACTAGCGGCTTAATGCTTGCAGGTACCATACCCGGCATGCTTCTTGGCCATGTTTTCATTGCAACACCATTTCTTTTTGGAACAATAGTCGCGGTTCTTCAACGGTTTGATCACAGGCTAGAAGAAGCTTCCTACAGTCTTGGCGCTGGAAGGTGGCGGACGTTATACAGGGTTACACTTCCAACAATAATGCCAGGCATATATTCTGGCGGCCTATACGCATTTATGGTCTCATTTGCGGACGTACCCATGTCGATTTTTTTGACAGCTCCAGGGTTTGTTACCTACCCAGTTGAGCTGTTTTACGCGATGGAAAACGATTTCGATCCCAGTATCCTGGCCTCTTCGTCAATAGTTATCGTATTTTGTCTGGCGATGCTTCTGGTCGTACAAAAGGTGGTGGGCTTGGAGACCTTGCTCCGATCAGGTGGAGGAAGTGCAAGGTGACAATTAATCAACAAAACAAGCAAGGGAGAATATTATGAAGAAATACAAAAAATCATTGGCCTCGCTAGGGTTAGCGTTTGGCTTTGCGTTCGGGTTTTCCAGTATGGCCGTAGCGGGTCAGTTTGATGGCGTGACTTTGAAGGTGGCTACATGGGGAGGCTCCTGGAAAGCGAACATGGAAAAAATAATTGTTCCAAAGTTTGAGGCTTTAGGTGGCAAAATTGAATTTGTTACTGGAAGTCCAGCGGCGAATTTTGCGAAACTAGTCGCTGGTCGCGGGCGCGCTCCTTTTGACGTAATGGAAGTGTTGGATGCGCAAGTTGGTGATTTTGCACAAGTTGATTACTTGCAACCAATAAATCTCGATCTAATCCCAAACAAAGTAAATCTCCAGCCATTTCAATACAACGAAACCTATGTTGGTAGTTGGAATACTCAAGAAACGATCTGCTACAACACAGAAAAATTTGCAGAGCTTGGGTTAGCTGCACCAAAGACTTACGCTGACCTTGCAGCCCCTGCATTACAAGACAAGGTGAGTCTGCCAGATATTAATTCTGGAGCTGGTTTGGCAAATTTTGGTGGCGTGATTTACGCCGCTGGTGGAGATGAAAAGAATATTCAACCAGGTCTTGATTTAATGAAAAAAATCAATGCCACAAAATTTTGGACCCGGGGTGGAGAGACAAAAACGCAGTTTGAGTCCGGCGATATCTATGCTGCAGTTGTCCACGCCGGTTGGTGTACTCGGGCTGCCCGTGCTGGTTCACCGGTAATGACTGTACATCCTGAGATTAAGCCAGGTGTCAAAGGCCTAGCTAAGGAAGGCTGGCTGGGCATAATGAAGTCTAGCGAAAACGTAGAAGCTGCACATTGGTTTATCAACGAATATCTTACAACCGACTTCCAATACGAGTATGCAATCAATAGTGGTGTGTTTCCGCTGAACCAAGATGCGATTGAGAAGATGAAAACTGATGAAATCAACGCCAAGTTGATGGAACTGGACCCTGGCGCAATCTCATCTATGCTACGTTTGGACTATAGCAAAGTAGATAAAACCGCTTGGATTGATGGTTGGAACAAAACACTAACCACCAATTAAGGTTTGGTAAAATAAAATTTAGCATCGCTGATTTGGTTGGTTAATATGTCTGGTGTTAGGCTTGATAAAATTGTCAAAAGTTACGGGTCAACTGTGGCCGTAAATGATGTCTCGTTGGACATTAAGGAAGGCGAATTTCTTACCCTCCTTGGGCCATCTGGCTGTGGTAAAACGACGACATTACGTTTGATATCGGGCTTTATCCAACCGACCAGCGGCGCTATTCATTTTGGCAATAAAGATGTGACTGGGATTGCCCCACAGCATCGGCAAATCGGCATGGTATTCCAGGACTATGCTTTATTTCCTCATTTAACGGTGAGCGAAAATATTAGTTTTGGCCTGGTTGAGCGTCGCTATGAAAAGGCGGCAATTAAGAAGCGTGTCGATGAGTTACTAGCATTGATTAAACTTGAGGAAGCCGCCGACCGTTATCCAAGCGAGATTTCTGGTGGCCAGGCACAGCGGGTTGCAGTTGCGCGAGCCGTGGCCCACCCCCCTAGTGTCTTGCTAATGGATGAGCCATTAGGTGCACTGGACCTGAAACTTCGCGAAACAATGCAGGCAGAACTTAGGCGTATTCAACAGGAACTCGGCATCACTGCGGTTTACGTGACGCATGATCAATCTGAGGCCATGAACATGTCAGACAGAATTGTTGTCATGAATGACGGCATTATTGAACAAATTGGCTCCCCTCGAGATATATATTCGAATCCTCAGTCAGTGTTTGTTGCCAATTTTATTGGCCAGGTCAATGTTCTTGAGTGTAAGGTTACGAGAAAAAAAGACAACATCACCGATCTCGATTACAACGGGCAAAAAATCAGGGCCCAACATGAAATTTCACTTCGGCAAGGAACGAATATATTCTTGGCGATAAGACCTGAGAATATAAAAATCACAGCAAAAGCTGCTCGAAATCCTCAAAATACTCTGAAGGGGGTTGTCTCAGAGGCATTGTTCTCTGGAAATGTTATGAAAATATCTGTCGAGCTTGAGAGCGGTGACTGCATAAAAGTGGAGTGTCAACCCAAGGCAAATAGCTTTGAACTAGGAAGCTCAGTGCACGTTAATTGGTTGCCGGAAGATTGTAATATTCTTTTGAACTAAATCGGTTGAGGAATAAATTATGGACCGAATACCTGTCAATCCTGGCTCTGTTGAATGGTCCGGAGAAAACCCCGGAATCTATCTCAAGCTAGACCCCGATGGTGATTATTCAGTTGTAGCGCTGTTTTTTAGGATTGTGTTGTCACCGCATGGACGAGGTGTTGGCGCGATTATTCTCGGCGATCCAGACACCGCGGCTGGCTATCCAGAAGTTCCAAATCTGTGCCTCACTGATAACCGCCCCATGATGACGTATCTGCTCGATAATTTTGCTTCCAAATTTCCAACACTGGTCGGCAGGGCCGGTGTTGAGGCGATGAGTTGGCATGACGTTAACAAGAACAATCAAGATAATCGCAACATGCCACACAGCTACAGCGAGGAACTGACTGCGGGTGACGTAACCGTACAAATGACATGGAAAGACCTTCAGCCACCGATGGCCATTGAGGTCGGCCCCAATGAATCCGCCACCAAAGCGCATGATATGTATGCCGTATTTTTGGAGGCCACTGACGCGCGGATCACGATAAATGGAACGGCATTGCAAGGTCAGGTTGTTGACCGGCAGTTTTTTGGCCGGACGATGAGCACCGCTTTTCTTGCATTATCTGAGACCTGGGTTAATCCTAACAAGAATGGGTAAAGAAAGACCATGCCAATAAAACCAAATGTGAGAACAGGTGGCGTTGATTGGACGGGTGAGAACCCGGGAATGCTTCTGAAAACTGATCCAGCAGGAGACTGGTCAGTTTTGATGCTTTTTTTCCGGATCGTTTGGTCGCCTGTTGGCCCTGGCAATATTCTGTTGTTGTATGAAAACCCCGGCAAAGACACTGGCTTGCCAGAATGCTGCAATGTGATCATGGCGGATAATGAAGCGCTGCGTGATTATATCAAAACCGGTTTCATCGAAAAGCTGGGCACCTTTGGTGATGCCCCTGCCTATGCGGCATCCTCACAACTGGCCATTGATCATGTCGTTAGCGATGGAGACCCTGGTGGGGATTTCTACAGCGAGACTGTGACGGGTGGCGGTTTGAAAATCAAATTGGTCTGGGAAGAGTTAGGCAAGCCAACAGCACTCGAATTGCCACCCGAACTGACTGGTACGGGTGAGCACGTGATGTACAGTCTGCTCGTTGACTCAAAATCTTGTTATGTTGAGGTCAATGGACGGCGACTTGAAGGGCATCCTGTGCCTCGTGAGCAGGCGGGGCTGCCGCTCTCAACAGCATTTCTGTATTACTCGGAAACCTGGATTTTCCCCGACAAGTGACTGTGGAGTCATACCTGCTAATTGGCATCAATGGCTGCAAGTCCTGCCTGGGCCACATCTAAATCATCATCGCCTGAACCACCGCTGACACCAATGCCGCCGACATGGACACCATCAAGAACGATTGGCAAGCCACCTGGAAGATTGGTGTACTGGCCGCCTGTGGCAAAAGCCACACCAACTTCAAATTCCGCAGGCAAGGCGCCCGACGGGTGCTGGCGTTCTGCTGCCACCCGAGCCTTCGCATAGGCCGGCCCAGAGGCAAGGTCTGCCGCCCCATCAGTTCTAGCAAAGCAAACAAGACCGCCTGATGGGTCCATAATGGCGATACATTGCGGCACATTCATCTCGTCAGCCCTGGCAACTGCCGCCGCCATCATTTTGCTTGCCGCCAGATAATTGATCCGTGTCATGCTGGTCGTATATGCCATGAAATATGCCTCCCTAAAGTGATGCCCTGTTGTTTGGCTGGTGCTCGATCATATAGATTGTTCTGTGTTATAACTGGTCCAAAACTTCTTTGGATATTTTGCAAATATAGCTGTATTTCGGATTGACCATCTGTGTGCATCTTGCTTCTGCCACTTGTCCCAGAAGCATATAAGCCTCTTCATAGCTGAGTTGGTAATCGGCATTCAACCAATACACCATCTCCTGAAATGCTGTACGCATCGCATCTTCGAGAGGCCGCGCGCAGCCTATTGTACAAAAGTGGGTTGGCGTCTCGATCCGCGGCCATGTCATCTCTGATGGACGTGGGCAGACTTCAACTTCTACCGTCAAATGTGCGGCGATTTCAATCGCGCCCATGCCATTACACTCACCATCGCCCTGAATGGCGTGGCAATCACCTAAATAGAGATAAGCCCCATCATGATGCACGGGTAACATTACAACGTTCCCGTCCGTCACTTCCTGTACATCCAGATTGCCACCTACCTTGTCACAATCGACTGTCATCAGTCCGCCATTTACCGGTGCTGTCGCGATACAGCCGATCATAGGCTTTACCGGCAGCTTCACCTTATCCGACCAATGGACGATCCCATCTTTGACCAGAACATTATGGTTTTTGATGCCAAATTCCTTTTGCCGACACCAATCTGGAAAGATACCAACCCCCGGCCACAATGCGGTGGTGCCAATGCCTTCAACAGCGACTTTGTGAATTATCACCTTGAGCATGTCACCAGCTTTAGCGCCTTTAACCTCAATCGGGCCTGTCACCGGATTAACAAAAGGAAGCGTGACATCATCTTCGGTGAGTTGTTTATCCAACCCCGTTAACACACCGCCATTTATGTTTATCTCTGTTTCAACCTCAAAGACTTCACCGGGTGTGATGCTGCCAACGTAATCATCTGTTGCCGCGAACGCAAATTTAAGCTCATCGCGATGAAAGAACACTCTGCCGTCTTTGGTTTTGCCTTTTGTCATATCAACAATTTCCTGAATATCAATAATAAGACCCGGGTTTGATTTACTTTGTCTAGGATGCAAGTAATTCACGGTGCGCATTATCAATAAAGGCGCTATCTACCGGATTAAGTCCAGGAGCACCTGCGATATGGCCCCAATCAGATGGGATAGGCCGCAACTCAACATTCGACATCAATGATGCCTGAATCTCATTGTCGGCGACTGGAAAATAAAGATCTGTCTTGCATGGCATGAGTATTGTCTTTGCCGTGATTGCCTTGCAAGCGGCCTCGAAGTCACCCTCATAAATATCATTATCTGCGATGTCCGCCACCTGCCATGTGTGCATCATCCCCAAAAGATCGTTTGCATCAAAGGCCAGAAAGTTTGGCTCCCAGAACTCCTGCATATGATCAGCAGCAGTTTCCTGGCCCAACTGCTGATGCAATTTATGTCTGTAAAAAGCCTGTGACGGCCCCCATCCAGCCCAAATTCGGGCAAAGGCGCGGATGCCCGCCTCGGGGTTAGCTGTGTATGCGCCTTTGGCAAATATGGGATCAGCCAAAAGGCCGGCCTTTACACCCTCAAGAAAAACCCAGTTGTGAGGGGCTGTTACCGCACTGCCGCACCATGAGATCATCCTCTCAACGCGGCCCGGGAAGATTGCAGCCCAATGATTTGCCTGTTGTCCGCCCATGGAAAAGCCAGTCACCAGCGCGAGCGATTCAATCCCATATTCCTGCTCGAGCATTTTCTGCTGGGCATGTACATTGTCCCAATGGGTGATTTTTGGAAAATCTGCACCTGAAAATGGCGCGTCGCTGTTTGAGGGAGATGATGAAAGACCATTACACATCATATCCACCGATATGATGAAATATCGAGACGGGTCTAGAGCCTTGTCAGCGCCGATCATCACCTCATAATCATTGTGTTTGCCACCATAGAATGTGGGCATCAGGATGGCATTGCTGCGCGCCGCATTCAGCGTTCCAAAGGTGGCGTATGAGATCTTTAGATTTGGCAGGACAACGCCGCTTTGCAACTCAGTTTCTCCAAGATTAACAACGTAAGCAGCCACTGACATTTACCCATCTCACAAAACAACTTTTAACAATTAAAGTTACCATAAACAGAATAATTAATCATGTTTTTAAGACGCTTTTTGCTGACGACTGAGAGATTTCTGTGATCATTGAGGCAATGACTGCGGCCTTGTAAACGGGCAATCCGGGCCTAAATGACAAGGGAATGTTGGTGGTCATGCTCTAGGGCAATCTTGGAAGTCCAACGCCAATCATGCTGTCCCGAGTGATGATCGTCTGAAGGTGCTTGACAGGCGTATGCTCGGCACCGGGCGGGCAAAGCGGCATGACCATATATCGTAAATCAGCCGTGCTGTCATAAACCCGAATTGTTTTCTCGGCGCTTATATTGAGCCCGAACTCGATTAAAACCTCACGTGGGTCACGCACCACACGCGCACGATAGGCAGCACTGCGATACCATTCGGGCGGAGGACCAAGCATATATCGGGGGTAGCAGGAGCATAATGTGCAGACAACGACATTGTGGACATCCACCCTGTTTTCAACAATTACCAGATCAGGCATTGTCGAGATATCATGCCCTAGATCAGCAATCGTTGCTTTAGGATTGGCCAAAAGCGCCTTTTTAAATTTTTGATCTTTCCATGCCTTGGCAATAATGGATGCCCCGACAGCAGCCGACTGAGATGCTGTTCTGTTCATCTGATCATTGAGTTCGGGTAGGGTTATGACCCCTTTTTCCAAAAGCAACTCGCGCAGAGCCGCTTCCCAGACTTCACCGTCTGAAAGAGTGTGGCCGTCAAGATCAGGATGGGTGGCATGGTCATTGGAGTGTGTATGGTCATGAATGTAGTTTTGATGGTCTGCCATCGTCAGCCCTCGGCCTTACAGAGCCATTTTCCCGCAAGATCGGCGTAGATTTCGTCAATTTGATTGCCGCCCCACAGATGCGCATGTGTGAAACGGACGCGGTAGAGAATATGCTGGCCAGAGCTCTTATTGAAATACGCGGCCAGCTCCGGGTTATCGACAGGGCCAAGGCATGTCGCGACCTGCCCAACCTTGCCTTTCAAATAATAAGGAACCCGATGATGATTGGTTGGCCATAGCCTTTTTACGAGCACCATCTGACCTATCGTGAATTCCTGCGTTTCAGACATGTCTCAATCGCTTATCCTTTTTTGAGCGGCTTTGTTTTGCAATAGCACCTGCTGTTTTTTGGCCTGCCATTCATGGTCTGAAAAAACACCGGTTTCAATGCAAAGTGCCACCATCGCCTTCAACCACCGGTCATAATAGGACAGCTTCAGATAATCCTCATGGGTGAATTGTTCTGACGCCCGCCGCATTGCATGGATATTCAAAAAGCCTTTTCCTGCATTGCTTAGCAACAGCAGCATAGCATCAGCACGTTCTTCATAAGGTGTCTTGGGCATTTCCTCACGTGATATGCGCGCGTCAATGCCATGGGCCAGCAAATGATTAAGGAAACCACCAAGGTCATGCGCACCTCTTGTCTCAACATGAGTGTGGCTCTTGGCCTGTTTATCATCCGTCATGGGCTTTGATCCATACCGCATTGTCATGAAACGCCACGCCACCAACCGGAGCGACAGGGTCGGCACCGGTAAGGCTATTCACGCCAATGCCGCCGATATAGCTTTTGTTCGGCCACAGACTCTCGACCACAAGAACACCCCGTTTTACACCCTCAAAATACTTGGCGTGGATAAGAATTTGCCCGCGATCATTGCCAATCTGGCAAACGCTGCCATCCGCGATATTACACTCACCCGCATCAAGGGGATGGATCATCACGCAGGGATACCCCTCAAGTCTGCGCGATGTTTTGGTTTCGGTAAAACTCGAGTTCAGAAAATGTCTGGCTGGCGCGGTCACTAAACAGAATTGCGTCTTCTCTCTGGTGGATTCCAATACGTCCCAATGATCGGGTAATCCTGGCATTGTGTTCAAGACATCATCACTTACGTAGCCGCTGGGCAACAGCGACTTCCAATCAACCGAAAAGCGGAATTTGCCGTCTTCAAATGAAAAGCCATTTAAATAATGCGATTTATCAAAATCAGGCTGGCAGTCAAACCACGGGTCCTCTGCAAATTTTCCTAATGTTGGCCTTTTTGACTCTCTGAGGGTTTGGCGGAGTATTTCATTTTCCGTCATCTCAAATCCAGGATGATGCCCTCCTAATCGCTTCCCAAGCTCTGATATAACCTCATGGTTTGATAGACATGCGCCCGGCGCATCGACAATCTTCTGGCCTAGCATGATATGTTGATGGCCACCTCCTTGATAAATATCATCATGCTCAAGAAACATTGTGGCAGGTAACACAATGTCAGCCAAAGCAGCGGTTTCAGTCATGAATTGCTCATGTACGACTAGGAACAAATCATCCCGGCGCAAGCCTTCAAGAACTTTGTTAGTGTCAGGTGCAACAACCGCAGGATTGGTATTTTGGATCAGCATCGCCTTCACAGGGCCACCACCACGCAACGCCGTCGTTTCTCCGCAAAGAATTTCACCAATACGTGATTGATCCAACATCCGGGCTGGCGCTTCAATATCCAAGCCCTCGATCAGCGTTTTATTCCAACGGTAGATATTAGTGTTATTGTGAAAGGCGCCTCCACCCTCATATTTCCAAGCACCCAGAACTGCTGCAATAGAGAGAGCAGCGTGCATGTTTACAGTTCCATTACGTTGCCGGGTGAAACCATAGCCAAGACGGAAATAACTTCTAGGTGTCATACCAATGAGCCGTCCAAATGCCTCAATTTCATCTGTCGATAGACCAGTAATTTCGCTAGCCCATTCGGGTGTCCTAGTGGTTAGATGATCTCGCAACGCATCCGGGCAATCAGTATAGCTGCCAAGATAGTCTAGATCTGCATAGCCATCACGAAATAGGATATGCATCACCGCACAAGCAAGCGCAGCATCTGTACCTGGCCTGATAATCAACGCCATATCTGCCTGTTTGGACGTACCATTATGATAAACATCAATATGCACAATTTTGGCGTTTCGCGTTTTTCGGGCCTTTAAGGCATGACGCATGACATTAACCTGAGTGTTTACCGGGTTGGTACCCCATAAAACAACACAGTCTGAGACCGCCATTTCACGTGGATCAACGCCGGCAATCAAACCAGTACCAGCCATAAATCCAGTCCAAGCAGGATTCACACAAATAGTGCCATACATGCCAGAATAGCCCTTGGCCCGCGCAAGACGATTTATACCATCGCGCATTAGTAACCCCATCGTTCCAGCAAAGTAATATAGCCAAATCGCTTCACTCCCAAAGTGCTCAGCGACATCGCCAAAGCGTTGGACAATCACATCCAATGCCTCGTCCCAGCTTATTTCCGCAAATTTGCCACCACCCTTTTTACCCACACGACGTAAAGGCACAGTAACCCTGTCAGGATGATAAATTCGCTCGCTGTAGCGTGAAACTTTTGCACAGATAATCCCATCAGTGTAGCTATGCTGTCGCCCGCCATGCACTTTGACAATTTTCCCATTTGAGTTTAGCTGTACTTCAATGCCACAAGCAGACGGACAGTCATGAGGACATACTGTTTTTAGGGTACGGATTGGCGTGTTCGACTTGGCATTTAGTGTCTGCGGCAATAGTTAGAACTCCAACTACCTGAAATAACGAAAACTCAACAATCTGCAAATATTCCCCATATTGACATAGGGCCTCTTCGAATCATGATCCTGTTGTTACTCCATATTGGGTGATGAGCAGTTTTGAAAGTGCATTACGCAAACAAGATAGATACTCCATAAACTCTTTTGATTTGTCTGATTGAATAGTGATTTTTTGGTGTAAGGATGCGTGCATTTGTCGATTGTGAAAAATTGTTGCGTCCACAAAGGTGAAAGCTTCTATCAACTCACTCACTGATTGAATTGAAATATCGCATCGATCCAAACAATAGCAAACTTTTGGTTCTAGCGCGCTCAAAAGGGCGTCTTTACCTAAATAACCCGTAGCAATAATCAACTTTGCAAAAAGACTATCAATCTCATTCAAAATAGTGAAATCTTCTAACCATACGATTTTAAAGTCACTGGCCTCGCCAATCACAGTCACAGCATCTTGTGATCTATAATCCATGTACGCTCCCGCACTCTCAAAACAAAGTTTTAAAAAGACGATAACAAACCGTCACAGAATAACTCATTTCTTCGCGAAACTCATTCACAGAAAGCGAATTGTATAAAAAACCTCACAATATAGATTATTGTTTTAGGTGCGGGTAATCCCTCTGAGGCGCTCAGACCTTCGTCGCAGCAACTCAATCACTGTCAGAAGGATGATCGACAAAAGCACCAGCAATGTCGCAACCGCGAGGATTGTAGGACTAATTTGCTCGCGAATTCCCGACCACATTTGACGCGGGATAGTTCGCTGTTCGGGACTGGCTAAGAAAATGATAGCCACAACCTCGTCGAAGGAGGTTATAAAAGCAAATAAGGCACCTGATATCACACCAGGTAGAATTAACGGCATCTGTATTTTAAAAAAAGTAGTGCCTGCCCCAGCCCCTAGGGAATTTGAAGCCCTTATTAAAGATTTGTCAAAACCGACCAAAGTTGCTGTTACTGTGATAATCACAAACGGCGTGCCCAAGACTACATGGGCAAGAATCACTCCGATATAAGTTTGGTTGAGTTGTATTTGAGCAAACGCATAAAACATTCCAGCCGCAGTAATAACTAAAGGAACAATCATTGGCGAAATCAATACCGCCATAATGAACCTCTTGTAGGGCATTTCAGACCGGCTTAATCCTATAGCCGCCAAGGTTCCTAAACTTGTTGCAATCAATGTTGATGCGATACCAATGATGAAACTATTTTTGATTGCTCTAATCCACTGTCCATTTTTCCAGCTATCTGCAAACCAAGCCCAATCCATTGGCGCGTCCGGCGCTGCCATCCCGTTAGTCAATATATCCTTGTACCAACGCGTTGAATACGCTTCCGAATCAAAGCGGAGCATACCCTCTGTAAAAGTAAAATATGGTTCGACATTGAAAGAAAGGGGCAAAACTACAAGTATAGGCATTATCAAAAAAAGAAAAATCAGGCCACAAATAGCCCTAAAAAAATAGTGCCAAATTTTTTCACCTACCGTCGTGTAAGGAGGTAACGCCATTGTTTAACCTAACTTTACGTTGTCGATACCTACTACTCGGTCATAAGCCCAATAAAGCAACAGTACGCCTCCCAAGAGTATTCCACCTAGAGCTGCAGCGAGAGACCAGTTTAATGACGACTTCATATGGAACGCGATCATATTCGAGATCAAAACTCCCGACTGCCCACCTACCAAAGCTGGCGTGATGTAATAGCCAATCGCCAAAATGAAAACTAATAGTCCCCCGGCTCCGATACCTGGAACAGTTTGAGGCAAATAAATTTTAAGGAACGCCCAAGTCGGTGTCGCCCCTAGCGAACGAGCCGCGCGAACATACGAGGATGGTATAGTTTTCATCACAGAATATAACGGAAGCACCATAAAAGGCAGCAAAATATGTGTCATTGCGACAACAGTACCGGTCATATTATAAATCAAAGAAAATCTACTATCGTTACTGGTGACACCAATCCAAACTAAAATGTCATTAACAACACCTTGGCTTTGCAAGATCGCAATCCACGCTGTGGTCCTCACAAGCAGGGAGGTCCAGAAAGGCAATAAAACAAGTATCATAAGCAAATTTGAGGTCTTTAAAGGTAAAGTAGCCAGGAGGTAGGCCACTGGATATCCAAGCAACAAACAAAAACCCATAACCACTGCTGAAATAACTAACGTCCTCCAAAACAGTTTTACATGTATCCGCTCCTTTTCGGCTTTCCTCTCAAAACCGTCGTTAAGCGAAAGTTCATAATCCAAAGCGGCGCCATAAAATGCAGGGGTCCAAGTCTGAGATGTCAGTTTAATAGCCTGCCAAAATTCTACTCGTTTCCATTTCTTGTCCGCTTTTAAAATAGCATTTTTAAATGGTGCTTCCATTTTGACAGCTTTTCGAGCAGTCTTTGTAAATGTTGATCTTGCTCCCGAGTATTGCCTATTTACTCGGGTTGCTACCTTACCAACAGTGCGTTCTTTCTTTGTTTTAGCTAATTCCTTGGCTAAGGTTGCGAAAATGAGTTCTCCTGGCAGTGAGCTTCCATCCCAATCCTCAAGAACTTCTGCGGTTCGCGGCATGTACGTGTGAAACGTGTCGTTGTGCACTCCTTGCACCATAAGTGCAAAAATCGGCACGACAAATGTACAGAGGATGAAAGCAAAGAGTGGCAGAACCAACCCTGCGGCCCTTATTTTACTGCGAAATAAAGCTCTAGCCAATTTTTTCTTAAGTGGCGTTCCATCAGCAGCAGTTATAGGCTCAATAACATTGGGCATAAATATTCCATTAAAATTTGTTTAATTTTAAAATTTAGATGATGAAAAAGTAAAAACGGCCGCCATAAACAGCGGCCGTGAAATTAGATGTTAGCCAGCCAACCACGCGTTGAACTTTTCATTGATCTCATCAAAATTATCGGCCCAAAACATAAAGTCATTGGCCAATGCATTTTTCAAAGCTGCAGGCGAAGTCGGCATATGCTCGAGCATCTGAATGTCAGGATTATCGTGATATGTTCCGATCAGAGGAGCAGAAGATTTTCTAGCTGGTCCATAGGAGATCCAAGAAGCTTGAGCAGCAAGTTGTTCAGTCGCAGTAGCAAACTTCACAAAATCTAGCGCGTTTTCTAGGTTTTTCGTACCCTTAACTATTGCGAAAAGGTCCAAGTCATAAATTTGCCCGTCCCAAACCATCTCGAAAGATTTATCCTCGGCTGCGACAGCATTGAAGACACGCCCGTTCCAAGCTGTTGTAAAAATAACCTCGCCATCGGCAAGCAGCTGGGGTGGTTGCGCACCAGCTTCCCACCAGATTACATCATCCTTGATGGTGTCAAGTTTCGCAAAAGCTCTGGCCAAGCCTTCCTCAGTACCAAGCATCTCATATACTTCAGAAGTTGGGACACCATCAGCAATAAGCGCAAACTCGAGCGTTACGCGTGGATTTTTCCTCATACCGCGTTTCCCCGGAAAGGCGTCGGTGTTGAAGAAGTCAGCCATCGTTTTTGGTGCATTCCAATTACGCACTTTACTTGAGTCGTACACGTAAACTGACGACCAAACAATATTTGGCACCGCACATTCTGAGGAGAGTGATCCGTCAATAAAATCCTCAGTTGCTGGGGTTCCATCCGGTGCTGGCGGTAAACTGGAGTGGTCAATAACTTCAAAAAGACCCTCATCACAACCACGAATAGCGTCGGAAAGTTCAAGATCCACCACATCCCAAGAGACGTTACCTGATTCAACTTGCGCTTTGATTTCAGCCAAACCCCCAGTGTAATCTTCAGATATAATTGACTTCCCAGTTTTTGCCATCCAAGGCTTATGGTATCCCTCCACTTGTGATTTGGTGTAAGCGCCACCCCAGGACACGACAGTGAGATCACCGGCATATGCGATGCCGCTAATCAGACCTGCAAAAGTGGCAGCCGCCACTATAGATTTGTAATTCAATGACATAACGTCCAAGCTCCCATAAAATCGCGCAATTCTTGCGCCTTTTTGTAAGGTGCTGTCTTTTTTTTACAGCACAACCAGTCTCACCAGTTGTTACTGGCGATCAATCAATCCTCATTCTATTAAAGGTTAGCACAAATAATCAAGCGCTCGGCAATCATTAGTTTCCCACCCAACGAATACCTCAGCTCCAATAACTAACCCTAGTTGGCCAGATGTGTTCGGCACTTTTACAATGAATTCATCGTCGCCAGCCACGTTCATCCGACACCGAATGTGATCCCCGAGATAAATTAATTCTTCAATGCGGCCATTGAGCGCACTCAATCCCTGAGTTTTTTCAGACGCCACAATGCAGCGCTCCGGCCTTACTGACAGCAAAGACCGCTCACCCTTGCCACCGACATTTACGGCAAGCGCCTTAACTATATCGCCGTTGTCCAACGCGACGGTGGCAACACCCTTAGCGACATCCTTAACAGTTCCCATGAGACGGTTGTTCTCACCAATGAACTGGGCAACAAATGCGTTTTCCGGCTTTTCATACAGTGTCACCGGATCGGCCAGCTGCTGAATCACACCATCATCAAAGACGGCAATACGATTTGACATAGTCAGCGCTTCCGACTGGTCGTGCGTCACATAGACTACGGTCACACCAAGCGACTCGTGGATATGTTTAATTTCATACTGCATATGTTCGCGCAACTGTTTATCCAGAGCCCCAAGCGGTTCGTCCATAAGCACAAGATCAGGCTCAAACACCAGCGCTCGCGCAAGGGCGATACGCTGTTGCTGACCACCCGAAAGCTGCGCCGGCTTACGATCGCTAAAAGCACGCATCTGCACCATGTCCAGAGCCTTGTTGACCTTTTCCTCAACCTCGACGGCGCTCATTTTGCGGACCTTCAACGGAAAGGCCAGATTCTCCACCACCGTCAAATGAGGAAACAGCGCATAATTCTGAAAAACCATACCAATGCCGCGCTTGTGTGGCGGGATGTTGTTAATCGATCTGCCACCAAGTTGGATTTCGCCATGGGTCGCCGTCTCGAAGCCCGCCAACATCATCAAGCAAGTTGTTTTTCCTGAGCCCGATGGCCCAAGCATGGTGACAAATTCACCAGCGGCGATATCAAGATTGAGGTCTTTGACAACGAGCGTTTCGCCATCATAACTCTTTTGGACACCTTTGAAACGAACGAAAGGATCGATGCTGTCGAGCATGGGAGGTCCATTATGTAATGAAAAAATAAAGCTATCTAAATAAAAGCACGAGATCATGTTGCTTGGCAAGTATTGTGGGCGTCCTAATTTCGACAGTAGTTTTTTCCTGTTTTTCCATCTCTTAACGAAGCGGCTTCGAGTAGCTTTTCCGGGCTTGACCGACGTCTGCAAACTGGCTAATTGCTCAGCCATTCAATATTGGAGTAAGCCCATGTCCGACAATCAAATGATCAACGTAACACGTTGGCACAATGGCGAGAAAACCTTCTCTCCTTTTTCTAAAGCCGAGATGGCACGCCGCAGCAGCGCAATGCAGGCGCTGATGGCGAAAAATAACATCGATGTCTGTCTTTTTACCTCCTATCACAACGTCTGTTACTTTTCCGGCTTTGTTTATTGCAAGTTTGGTCGTCGCTATGGCGCGGTGCTTAATGGTGATGGCACAACAACGATCTCAGCCGCGATTGATGGTGGCCAGCCATGGCGGCGATCGGTCGGCGACAACATCACCTATACAGATTGGCGGCGCGACAACTACTTCACCGCGCTCAAGGAGTTGCTTAAGGGCGCTAGACGGCTCGGCGTCGAGTTTGACGAGGTTAATCTTGACCTGAAAACACTGCTTGAAGAGCATTTTCCAAACGTTGAACTGGTTGACTGTGCGGCGGCGGCGATGCGCTTGCGCACCATCAAAAGCATCGAGGAGCAAAAGCTGATCCGAAAAGGCGCCGAAATCTGTGCGGTTGGTGGGCGTGCCGTAATGGCCGCGGTCAAGGCCGGCATTCCCGAACATGAGGTAGCCATTGCATCGACCAACGCCATGGTCCGGGAAATTGCCAGCTCCTTCCCGTTTGTAGAGTTGATGGACAGCTGGACCTGGTTCCAGTCCGGGATCAACACCGATGGCGCACACAATCCGGTAACCAACAAGCTGATTGAGGAGGGTGATATTCTCTCCCTTAACACCTTCCCTATGATTTTTGGCTATTACACCGCACTTGAGCGCACATTGTTCTGCGGTTCAGCCTCAAGCGCCCATAATGACCTGTGGCAGAAAAACTGTGCGGTCCATGTCAGAGGCATGGAGCTGCTAAAGCCGGGCGCGGTCTGCGGCGAGGTGGCAACCGAGCTAAATGAGATGTACCGCGAATGGGACCTGCTGAAATACCGGTCTTTCGGCTACGGCCATTCCTTTGGCGTTCTTTGCCATTACTACGGCCGCGAGGCCTCGGTCGAGCTGCGCGAAGACATCACCACCGTTCTCCAGCCGGGCATGGTTGTCTCGATGGAGCCAATGATCATGATCCCCGATGGTGAGGCGGGGGCCGGCGGCTATCGTGAGCATGACATTTTGATCATTACCGAGGATGGGGCGGAAAACATCACCAACTTCCCTTTCGGCACCGATGAGATGATCGTCGGGAGGTAACACCTAGCCAGGTAATCGGCAAAACAGGAACGCGGCTGATCGGGCAGCCCGACCACCGATCAAGTGGCTGGGTTTTTACACCGGAGGCCCTACCCAACAAACAGCTCGCGCGATGAGCGGCTGAGCCGGCTACCAGCACCATTTTCTAGAACGAAGCTCTCACCAAGATTCATCGCGCTGCCGGTATCACTGTCCATCAGGATCATGTGCATGAAGAACACCATTCCCTCCTCCAGAACCACTGGATTGCCATGATAGAACATCGGCCAGTCCATCCAGTTCGGCGCAAAAGTCGTTCCCATAGAATATCCGCAGGCATTCAGTCGCGCATGCTGATAGCCATGAGCATCCATCACCTGTGCATAGGTATCAAAAACATCGCCAACCAAATTGCCAGGAAGAAAGGTGGCGTGGCAGGCCTCCAGAGCCTTCACACATGCGGTGTGCATGGCTAGATGTTCCGGCTTCGCGCGTCCAACCGGAATAGTCCGCATCATCGCCGCATGGTAATGCCTATAGACACCGGCCCATTCGAGGGTAAGCTGATCTTCGGCATCGAGTGTACGTCGACCCGATTTGTAGCGGCACAAAAGCGCATCCGGCCCCGACCCAATGATGAATTCATTGCCTGGATCATCGCCACCTCCACGGTAAATTACGCTGTGCATCACCGCTAGAATTTCGCCCTCATCTATGTCGCGGGCAACAAGCGCATGCGCCGCATCTAACGCGTCATCAGCCAGCTCAGCGGCACGGCGTGTATAGGCAATCTCAGCTGCGGATTTGACTAGCCGCAACCGCGAAACCAGTTCCGACTCATCAATTAGTGTGGCGAAACCATTAAGCGCCGCATTCAAACGCATCGCGTTACGCCCGGTCAGGCCATAGGCTTCATATTCGACACCAAGCCTGCCACCTTCAAGACCGAGCTCATTCAGAATGGCGCGCAGATCATCCGCCGGGCTGGCCCCATTACGATCCACCCAAATGCGGATATCGGCAATGTTCGAGGTGTTCTGAGCTTGGCGAAGATCTGGCGCGCGCGTCATCAGCACGATACGGCCATCGACAGTCAGCACAAGCGATTGGAAATAGACATAGCCAAACGTGTCATAGCCGGTCAGCCAATACATTGATTCTTGTCGGAACATCAGCAGGGCGTCGATGTCGGCGGCCTTCATGCCTGCCAGAAGGCGGGCCTTGCGATCAGCGAATTCGGTATCGGTAAAATGCAATGCCATTTATGGGGTCCGTTCGTTGTTCAGGGCTTGGCGCGGTTATGCTGGATCCGGCCGATGAAATTGAGAAGAAGCTGCGCGGCAAGTGTTGTCGTGCTGCCGGAGAGATCATAATCGGGGGCCACCTCGACCAGATCGACACCGATGACATCACCCCGCTTTGTCAGGCCATCCAGAAATTCAAGGAGTTCATAATAGAGGAAACCCCCATGCGAGGGGGTGCCGGTGCCAGCGGCGATCGAGGGATCGAAGCCGTCAATGTCGATGGTCACATAATAGCGCTCACCCGCGGGGATGCGGGCCAGCATGCCCACAGGGCCAAGCGCACGGAACTGGCGCACCGACTGGATATCGGACCCCATCCTGCGGGCATCCTCATAGCCGTCACGTGCGGTCGAGGAGACATTGCGGATGCCGATCTGCGAAAGGCCGGTGACATAGGTTTTTTCCGCTGCCCGGCGCATTGGATTGCCATGGCCGTATTTGACGCCATGACGTTCATCGACAAAATCAAGATGCGCGTCAATCTGGACAAGGTGAAACGGTACTTCATCACAAAACGCACTGATGCAGGGGATGTTCACCGAATGATCGCCGCCAAGGATGATCGGCACGGCACCGGCACGCAGGATCGCCCTGACACCAGCCTCGATATTGGCATGGCTCCTGATCGTGTCGGTATGCACGATGTCGGCATCCCCGATATCGACAATTCTGGTTTTGTCAGCTTCGAGATAGGTGACATCATCCTCATGGTCATAGGCACCGGCGTGGCCAAAGGAAAACAGGGTTGACGCCTCGCGGATGCCGCGTGGGCCAAAACGCGCGCCAGCACGAAACTGGGTTCCAAAATCAAAGGGCGCACCCAGAATGGCGAAGTCAGCATCGATATTGTCCCAGTCGGGCTGATAGGGAAATTTGCCAAAGCTGCACAACCCCACAAAGGGCAGGTTCAACCGCCCTAATTCATATCCATGTCCGCTCATTTGGTCTGTTTCTCCTCACTGTAAAAGCTGCGTAACAACTGTCTGACGCTAGTCGAATTTTATCCTGTTCAGCAAACGCTTTTTGCTTTACCAAACAGCGAAAGCTGACGCATGCTCTGGCTGGAATTGCTGACAAATAAAGAGCCACCAGCCATGTTGAAAAAACTGACAGTTGCCGAGCGCGCCGCCTATAATGAAAATGGCTATGTCGACAGAATTGATATTTTTACCGCCAGCGAGATCGAGGAGATCGTTGCCGAACTGGCCGAGGCCGAGGTGGCGTTCGGAAATGAGCTTGACGCGGCGGGGCGAAATAATGCGCATTATGTGCTGCCGGTGCTTGACCGGATCACCCATGATCCGCGCATTCTCGACGCGGTTGAGGACATTATAGGGCCAGATATTCTGGTTGTCGGCACAACCCTGTTCATCAAGGAGCCGGAGACCAAGGGCTTCGTCAGCTGGCATCAGGACGCCCGCTACATCGGCCTTGAGCCACATAATTGGGTAACCGGCTGGGTCGCTCTTGGTGATGTGTCGGTGGAAAATGGCTGCATGCAGATGATTCCCGGTTCGCATAAGTCACCGCTGCGCGAACATGTTGATACTTTTGGCGAGGACAATATTCTGACCCGCGGCCAGACAGTGCCAGATGTCGACGAGGCCAGCGCCGTTCCCGTCGAGATGACGGCTGGCCAGCTGTCGCTGCATCATCCACGCATTGTGCACGGCTCTGGGCCTAATCTGAGCCAGCGCCGCCGCCTTGGCTTTGCCATTCAGAGCTTCATTGCACCAGATGTCGATCAGGTAATTGGCAAAAACTGGGCACAGCTGGCGCGTGGAGAAGACAGATATGGCCACCATGACATTGCCGGCCATCCCAAGTGCGTGATGAATCCAGACGACATTGCCTTTCGCAACATGACCAATGAAGAACTCTCAAAAATCTTCTATGCCGGGGCGGCACAGAAGGGAAAATTCTAAGGAACCTCTGTAATGACCGATCACTCGCATATCGCAGCCGCTGAGGCTGACCATATCAACGCCCGTGTTGTTTCCAACCGAGCGCATGCCCGCCAGGCATTTCCCGATGCGCCGCATCTGCTCAATAACGCTAGTATGAACCGCGCTTTTGACACCATCAGCAAATGGCCCGGTTATACACCAACACCGCTTTTAGACCTGCCAGAAATTGCTGCTCATTGCGGGGTGGCACGTGTTGTCTATAAGGATGAGTCGACACGGCTTGGCCTCGGCGCCTTCAAGGCACTGGGAGGTGCATATGCGGTGGCCGATCTGGTCCGTGAGCAGGTGGCAAAGGGGGCCAATGTTGGCGAGGTGACGGTAGCCACTGCCACCGATGGCAATCATGGTCGCTCTGTCGCCTGGGGCGCTCAGCTGGCTGGCTGCAACGCCAAGATCTATATCCATGAACATGTCAGCAGGGCCCGCGAGGCCGCCATGCAGGCCTATGGTGCCGAGGTCATTCGCGTTCACGGCAATTACGAGGTATCGCTCGCAGATTGCAGGGCAGATGCGGAGGCGA
The DNA here is from genome assembly GCA_902596655.1 of uncultured SAR116 cluster alpha proteobacterium. GTDB lineage: Bacteria > Pseudomonadota > Alphaproteobacteria > Puniceispirillales > Puniceispirillaceae > MED-G116. Next base: position 22,646 of record CACJUX010000025.1, read on the forward strand.
ATGGCTGGCACCTTGTTTCCGACACTTCATGGGAAGGCTATGTCGACGTGCCAAGGGCGATTATGGCCGGCTACACGGTCATGGGCCGTGAGATTATTGACCAGCTTGGTGCGGAGGCGTTGACGCATGCGTTTTTGCCAATCGGTGTTGGCGGTCTTGCCGCAGGGGTTGCTGCCCCCCTCTGGGCGCATATGGGAACGCAGCTGTGCAATCTGATTTCGATTGAGTCCACGATGTCCTGTTGTTTCGCCGATTCGATCGAGGCTGGCAGACCCACACTGTTCGATATCACCGAGGAGACGCTGATGGCTGGTCTGTCATGTGGTGAGGTATCGCTTGTCGCCTGGGAAATCCTGCAGCCAGCACTCAGCCATTCGATGGCAATCAGCGACGAGGCGGTGGCCCCACTAATGCGCTGGTTCCATGAGCGATCACCCAGCATCGAGGCTGGTGAATGTTCAACGTCAGGTCTGGCTGGCCTGTTACAGGCGCATAAAACCCCGCAGCATTGGCAGAGCATGGATTTTGATGCCAATTCGGTGGTCCTGCTGATTGGCACAGAAGGCGCAACCGATCCCGATCTCTATGCCAAGATCATTTCCGGTGACTAGATCCATGCAGAGCAGGCACACACCGCCGCCACGCGACTTCGACGACAGTGAATATGCAGCCCGCTGCACAGCCGCACAGGCTGTCATGGCCGATCATGGTCTTGGCGCAATGCTTTTCGCTTCTGAGACCGATATCCGCTATTTCACTGGCTTCATGACACAATTCTGGCAAAGCCCAACACGCCCCTGGTTTGTCGTGCTGCCACCCGCCGGCAAGCCGATTGCCGTGATCCCAACCATTGGTGTGCCGTTGATGCGTGACTGCTATGTCGACGACATCTGCAGCTGGGCCTCACCTGCCGCAAGTGATGACGGTATCAGCCTGCTAATCTCGACGATCCGTTCGGTGATGGAGGAAGGCACACTCGGTGTACAGATGGGTCGTGAGACCGCATTGCGCGTACCACTGGCCGACATTCTGCAGATCATCGCTGCGCTTGACGACATTGAGCTGGCCGATGTGACGCCTGAAATTCAGCATATAAGAATGGTCAAATCGCCAGCCGAAATCGCCAAGCTGGCGCATGTCTGTGGCATTGTGTCTGATGTCTTTATAACAATCCCCGACTGGGCGCAGGCCGGCTTGCCCCTGTCGGACCTGTTTCGCCAGTTCAAGATACGGGCGCTCGAAGCCGGCGTCGATGATGTCAGCTATCTTGTCGGTTCTGCCGGCTCTGGTGGCTATCATGATATCATCGCTCCACCAAATGATCGCCGCCTGGCGACCGGTGATGTTTTCATGCTTGATACCGGCAGCGTCTGGGACGGTTATTTTTCGGATTTTGACCGCAATTTTGCCATTGGACATGCCAGCGATGGCGCACATGCAGCGCATCAAACGCTGTATGATGCAACCGATGCTGCGCTAGCGATTGCCAGACCAGGCGTCACCGCAGCCGATCTCTACCGGGCGATGGATAAGATGCTGCGGCCAGACAATGACGGTGATGGCGGCAGCGATGATGTTGGCCGCTATGGTCATGGGCTTGGCATCCAGCTGACCGAACCACCATCACACACCCGTTGGGACAATACCGTTCTGACAGCGAATATGGCACTGACGCTGGAGCCATCGCTCATCTATGATAACGGCTTCCTGATGGTTGCCGAAGAAAATATACTGATTACCGAAAGCGGTGTAGAGTTGCTGTCAACGCGCGCCTCTCGCGATCTGCCAGTGATTGTGTGAGTGATCATATGAAAGGGCGGACCCCACCTGCAGAAGGAGAGTGATATGGATGAGGTAAAAACCAATGATGTGTCTATCCAGCATTATGATTTTGAGGTCATTGCCGATGACCGGCGTGCAGCCCAGCTGGGCCTTGTCACGCTGGAGACGGATCTGACGATCGAGGATGAGTTCAGATTCTTTTTCGCCGGTCCACCAACAGGTGTGCATGCAGGTGGTCTATCGCTTCTTCACAGCCGCATTCCCTGTGACGATCGGGTGACGGCGGAAAATCTGCAGCAGATGGAAGGTCATTTTGCGGCGTCGCTGGCGCTGTTTCCCACAGGTCATGCGTTCGACGTCATCGGCTATGGGTGCACCTCGGCCTCGCTGGTGATCGGCGCAGACAGGGTTGCGGCACTGGTCACGAAGCAGATTGACGTACCTCATGTGACAACTCCGATAACCGCTGCCAAGCGCGCACTTGAAAAGCTGGGCGCAGGATGCATTGGTTATCTGGCGCCCTATATCTCGGAGATATCAGCCCAAATGTGCGCTGATTTCGAGGCCGATGGCTTTGCCGTCGGCCTCGCCGCAACCTTTGGCGAGGGTCAGGATTCGGTTGTTGGACGGATTTCTCCTAGTTCAATCAAGACAGCGCTTGGTACCCTTGCCAAAAGCGCGGCAGGTGGCATCGACGCGATTTTCGTATCCTGCACCTCACTGAAATGCGCCTCGATAATTGCAGCTGCTGAGGCCGAGCTGGGCATTCCCGTGATTTCCAGCAACTCCGCATTGGCATGGGACATGGCAAGATTGGCCAATGTACCTGTTGGCGGCCCGGTAAATGGCACTGGAAAGGGCATGCTGTTTGCCTGACAGGCACCTAGTTCAGAAGGATTGAGCCGTCCACCTCTGCAAGAGTGCTGCGCCCGCACAGCGCCATCGTCTTGTCCAGTTCGGTATGCAGAATTTCCAGCATTTGCACAACGCCTGCCTCGCCAGCCGCGCCGAGGGCATAGAGAAACGGACGGCCGACAAGCGTGCCCCTCGCGCCAAGTGCAATCGCGCGCAGAATATCCTGACCACCACGAATGCCGCTATCCATCCAGACCTCACATTGGGTACCCAGCGCATCGACGATTTCCGGCAATGCGGCGATGGCGGACGGTGCGCCATCAAGCTGGCGGCCACCATGGTTAGACACGACAATCGCGTCAGCACCGACATTGACTGCGGACCGCGCATCCTCAACATCCAGTATGCCCTTGATGATAAACTTGCCGTCCCATTGCCTGCGGATTGCCGCCACATCATTCCAGGACAAAGAGGGGTCAAACTGGCTGGCTGTCCAATCCGCGAGCGAACTCATGTCCTTGACGCCTTTCACATGCCCGACAATATTGCCAAACTGCCGCCGGCGTGTACCGAGCATGCCAAGGCACCAGGCGGGTTTGGTCATGAGGTTGAGCATATTCGCAAGCGTTAGTTTTGGCGGTGCGCTCAATCCATTGTGAACGTCCTTGTGCCGCTGGCCGAGGATCTGCAGATCCATGGTAACCATCAATGCCGAGCAATTGGCATCACGGGCGCGTTCAACAAGCCGCGAGATGAAATCACGGTCACGCATTACATAAAGCTGGAACCAGAATGGGTTTTGCGTGTTGGCGGCGACATCCTCAATCGAACAGATCGACATTGTGGACAGGGTGAAGGGGACGCCGAATGTTTCAGCAGCCCTTGCTCCCAGAATTTCACCATCTGCATGCTGCATGCCGGTTAAGCCCGTCGGCGCAATGGCCACAGGCATTGGCAGCATCTCACCAAGCATCGGCATCCGGGTGCTGCGTTGGCTGACATCAATACCAACCCGTTGGCGAAATTTCAGCGCCTGCAGATCAACCTCATTCGCACGGTAGGTTGCCTCGGTCCAGGACCCGCTGTCAGCGTAATCATAGAACATGCGTGGTACACGCCGTTCTGCATGTTTGCGAAAATCCTCAACACATGCAAATTTCGGCATCGAAATACCCCTTTCCCAATGAATTTAAATCAAAAGATCGGAAAAAAACAGAGCTAGCGAGATTGCCGCAACATGCGGTTCATCAGCAACACCGGCACAAGACCAACAATCACGATCATCAGGGACGGCAGCGCAGCCTCTTCAAGCATTTCATCCTTGGCAAACTGATACGCGAAAGTGGCAAGTGTTTCAAAGTCAAAAGGCCGTAGCAAAAGCGTCATAGGTAATTCTTTCATCACATCGACAAACACCAGCAGCGCCCCAGCGACCAGCGAGCCGCGTAGGAGGGGCAGGATCACCTGACGCAGGCTGCTGCCAAAATCATTGCCTAACACACGGCTAGCACTCATCATGTCATCGGGCAGGCGACGAATACCTGACAACGTTGCCCCGTAGCCAACCGCCTGAAAACGGACAAGATAGGCACAAACCAGAACACCGAAACCACCTAGCAGCAAGCCAGTCACATTGCCATTCGTCACCGCAGCCACCATCTGGTCGATCAATCCGGCAAAAATCAACATGCCAATAGCGAGCATCGTTCCGGGAAAGGCATACCCTGTTGAGGCAACCAGCGCCATCGCCCGTGTATGCCTCCCAGCGCGGTAGGTTGCGGCTAGAACAATGACCGCTGAGACCAGAATCACCAGCAAGGCGGCCACAGCCGATATCACCACTGAATTGAAAACCGTCGAGGCGATACCACCCATCTGAAGAGTGAGTGATGAGGCCAGCACAAATTTGAGCAAAACCCCTACTGGAATGACAAAGCCAAACAGAAGCGGTGTGATACAGGCGAGATAACAGCATATTTTGCCAGTCAGTCCGATGCGCAGGCGGACCAACGGGGTCTGTGATCGGGCAGTGCTAGCGAACTGCTGGCGCGAGCGAGCATAAAGCTCAAGGCCAAGCAGACTCAGGATGAAAACAAAGCCAACTAGCGAAATCTGCGCGGCGGCGACAATGTTGTTCATACCAAGCCAGACATTAAAAATGCCTAGGGTGATCGTCTCGATAGCAAAATATTCGACCGTGCCAAAATCGGAAACCACCTCCATCAGCACCAACGCCAAACCTGCCATGATGGCCGGACGCGCCAACGGCAGACCAACCATCCAGAATTGAGATTTATTGTGAACAAGCGCTATCTCGAATAAGCTTGCTGACGTCAGACGAAAGGCGATGCGCGTGACCATGTAGATATAAGGATAGAGGACTGACGCCATGACAAGCGTTGCCCCAGCAAGCGAACGAATTTCCGGAAACCAGTAATCGCGGGCGCCCTGCCAGCCAAAAAGGCTGCGAAGCGCAGTCTGCACCGGCCCGGCATACTCAAAAAAATCGGTGTAGGTAAAGGCGATGATATAGGCAGGGATGGCTGCAGGCAGCAGCAGCAACCATTCAAACCAGCTTCGCCCGGCAAACTCATAACGGGTTATGACCCAAGCGCTGCTCACGCCAAACACAATCGCCAGCACGCCAACACCCGCCATCAGGATTAGCGTGTTACCGACATATTTGCCTAGCACAGTTGCAGCAAGATGCGCCCACAGGCCTCCGCTGTCACCAAAGGCTGTGATTAGCAGTGCGATGACCGGACCCAGCAAGAATGCGCAAAGCGCAATTACGCTAAGCGACCAAACGTCGACACGGTGTTTCGGGATCTGCGCCCAATTGGATAAAAATGCAGCTACCATTAGCGTGGGATGTAAAATATTTGCGAATGATTATCAAAAACGATAATAAGGTGTAGCCAATTTAGCCGTAAAAAGCGCGGAAAACCTGTTCACATGCGACAATTTTTCGAGGCCGCCATAGCCACTACCTAATAACTGATTATAATCTGCTGTCAAAGCATTTGGGCGGTTGCACTTCAACGCCCAAGAGGGCATATCTGCGGCGAAGCAGGCCCCTAGAGACAGCAAGCGAGGATGGACCCTTTTCATGGATGACGCGTTACTCATCGCCATTCTTCAGATCATCGCAATCGACATTGTTCTAGGTGGTGATAACGCAATTATTATCGCCCTTGCATGTCGAAATCTACCAGTGCGCCAGAAGCGCCTTGGAGTGCTGTGGGGAACAGCGGGTGCAGTTATTCTCCGCTGTATTCTTGTTTTCTTCGCCACCACGCTGTTGACCATCCCAGGACTAAAGCTGATCGGTGGACTGTTACTTCTTTGGATAGGGGTTAAACTGCTGGTCGAGGACAACCATGTTGACGAGAGCGCGGTCAAACAACCGCCAAACCTGATGGGGGCGGTGCGCACGATCATCATTGCTGATTTCGTTATGAGTCTTGACAATTCGATTGCCATCGCCGCCGCCGCCAAGGGCAATATGTACCTCGTTGTCTTTGGTCTTGTGCTTAGCGTGCCTATCATCATTGCCGGCAGTGCGCTGATTCTGCGGCTGATGACACGCTTCCCACTGATCATCGCCGCTGGTGGAGCGCTGCTTGGATGGCTGGCTGGCGACATGATTGCCACTGACCCACTTTTGGCCGAAGAGCTGGCGACACATACTGTCCACGCGCCAGCGCTGGCGGCGGCACTCGGTGCAGGGCTTGTTGTTTTAACCGGAATGATCCTAAAACGGCGCAGCAGTCAATCAGCCCAGTAGAGGCGCATCGGATTATCAACCAGCAACGCATGCTGGGAGGCGGCGGTCGGCGCAATCTGCGGGATCAGGTCGGTCAACAGACCATCATCGGGAAGATGTGATACCATGTTAGGATGTGGCCAGTCAGTGCCCCAAAGAACACGGTCGGGGAAATGTTTTATCAGATAGGCCTGAAAGGGCAGCACATCCTTATAGGGCGGACCGGCAATGGTCAGCCGCTCGGGACAGCTGACCTTCGTCCATAGATTTGGCATATCCCCCATTAACTTTACAAACGCCTGAAAATCAGGATGCGAGACCGGTTTACCTACATCCGGGCGGCCCATATGGTCGACAACGATGATCCCAGGCAGAGTTTTCAGAAAAGGCTTCAGCTCAACCAGATCAGCCGCCTCGAAATAGACCACGATGTGCCAGCCAAGATGCTGCACCCGGGCGGCGCTTGCCTGTAACAACTCCCTTGGAGTGGCATCGACAAGACGCTTGACGAAATTGAAACGGATGCCACGTACCCCAGCGTCATGCAATTCCTGCAAATCGACATCAGTGATATCCGGCGCAATCGAGGCGACGCCCCGCGCGCGCGCGTCTGAAGCGCGCAGCGCATCAACAAGAGCACGATTGTCACGACCATGACAGGTCGCCTGAACGATCACGTTACGGGAAAAACCAAGATGATCCCGAAGGGCAAATAGCATGTCCTTGCTGGCATCGCCGGGGGTGTATTTGCGTTCCGGGGCAAAGGGAAACAATGATGCCGGCCCGAACACATGGCAATGGGCATCAACGGCACCAGTAGGGGGAACATAGGCCGGAACCCGCGGGTTCGGATGCCAACTGATCACCCCATCCTTTGCCTGCTCAGCCATTAGTCGCCTGCCTTCCCCATCAGAAAATCTCACCATCGAAAAGTTTACGCGTCGTGCGGAGCATACCCGAGCCGGTAACCGTCCCGTCGGCATTGGTGCGCAGAATGCAGGCAGTGCTGCCACCCGGATGTTCAACTAACATGGTTTTGTCATTGCCATCCGGAATGACCGCGATTTCAGCCAGCACGCTATCCGGTAGAAGCGCTGCTGTTGCTGCACTGATGGCAGCAAAAACCCCGATAGTGTCATGACAGCGATGCGGGATGAAACTTCGTGTCATGAACGCGCCACCGGCAAGGGGCGATGCCACAAGGATCATTTTCGGCACTGATTTCGAACTGACATCACCCAACCCCATGCGCTCGCCACAGGTCAGCCGAAAGACCTCTAGGCGCTCTTTCAGAGCAACATCTGCGTCCAGATCTGCCGGGGCTTCATAACCGCTGATGCCAAGATCGGCAGCCCGCATCACAACCACAGGCATTCCATTGTCAATCAGAGTGACATCGAGATCACTGATTCGGTCAGAGCTGTTACCACTCGGCAACAGAGTCCCGCACGTCGACCCGGCAGTATCCTCAAATACCAGCGGCACAGCTGCGGCCGTTCCCGGCACACCATCAATGACAGTATTACCACCGTAGGACACACGGCCATCTGGAGTTGCGATGCTGGCGACAGCGATCTGACCAGTGTTGCGCATGAAAATCCGCACCTGGGTGACGCTGCCATTGGCCGTCACCAACCCGCGTTCGATGGCAAAAGCACCAACACCGGCAAGGATATTGCCGCAATTCTGCGCATCGGAGACGAGTGCCTTATCAACAAAGACCTGCAGGAACAGATAGTCGATATCGACATCAGCACGCACCGATCTGTCGACTATTGCAACTTTCGAGGTAAGCGGCGTTCCGCCACCCATACCGTCGATCTGACGGGCATCGGGCGATCCCATCACGCGTAGCAGCAAGGTATCGCGGTCAGCAGGGTTCGCCGGCAGATCAGTGCCGAGGAAATAGCCACCCTTCGAGGTGCCACCACGCATCCACATACATCTGGTTGCAGTTGTCATTGCCTATCCTGCCAGCCGGTCCCTCGGGTGCCATCCCACTACAACCATAGCATCGCCCCCGATATCTGTATGCCTTTTTTGAGGGCATTCAATCAATTTTGGCCAACTCGCAGGGCGGCACAGCGCTACCAAACACGATGACAGGCCCACCAATCTACTGGTAGGATTTCCCTATGGGAATGAGCAACAACAGATTGTGCCTAATCGGCTTTGGCGAGGCTGGCGGAGAAATTGCCCAAAGCCTAGAGGCATGGCGTGGTGCATCTAAAGCCCCTCTGCCGGACCTCACTGCCTTTGATATCAAGATAGCCCAGCCAAACAGTGCCGATTTGCTGCGTCGCCGAATGGAGGCCGTCGGCGTCGAGTGCGCTGCTGATCTGTCAACAGCATTGTCAGGTGCAAAGATAGTGATCAGCGTTGTCACGGCAGACCGTGCTCATGAAGCGGCAGCAGCGGCAGCACGGTATATCAACGCTGACACCCTGTTTTTGGACATGAATAGCTGCGCCCCCGGAACCAAGCAAAAATCAGCGGATGTGATTGAACAGGCCGGTGGCTTGTATGTCGACGTTGCGGTGATGGCACCGATCACGTCAGCTGGCCATCGAACCAACATGCTGGCTGCAAGCAAACATGGCGAGGCAGCCGCGGCGCTGTTTGCCGCACTAGACATGCAGGTCAGCCTTGTTGGTGTCGCGCCGGGTCGGGCCTCAACGATCAAGATGCTGCGGTCGGTCATGATCAAGGGCATTGAGGCATTGACCGCCGAGTGTTTTCAGGCTGCCTGTCGCGCTGGTGTTGCAGAAGAGGTGGCAGCCTCGCTGAACGCCTCAGAACCTGATGAGGGCTGGACTGAGCGCGCCAGCTACAACATGGAGCGAATGACAACACATGGCCGGCGCCGCGCCGCGGAAATGCGCGAGGTCGTTATAACACTGGCCGAGCTTGGTGTTGCCAGCGGCATGAGCGCGGCCACCGCAGACCGGCAACACGCCTTTGGCGCGCCCGGCATCGAACTCGCAAACATCAAGGGGCTAGCAGCACGCATGGGCGCAATCGAAACCGCCCTTGCGGCGGACAAAACAACGGATGAAGGAAAAGGTTAACATGAAATTATGTCTCGCAGGTGGCGGTGCCTTTGGAAAAAAACACCTTGATGCGGTGGCAAAGATTGAAGACGTTAAGGTAGTGTCACTTGTTGGACGCCGCGCCGAGGCAACAGCCGAGCTTGCTGCCGCGTATCATATTGGCCATTCAACGACTCGGCTTGAGGAAAGTCTGGCCATGTCGGATATTGACGCGGTCATCCTGGCAACTCCAACAGGTATGCACGCCGCCCAAGGGCTAGCCGCGATGGATGCCGGCAAGCATGTGCTAATTGAAATTCCCATGGCCGATACGCTGGCGGACTCCGAAGCGCTGGTCGCCAAGCAACGCGACACCGGCCTTGTCGCGATGGCCGGGCATGTGCGGCGCTTTAATCCCTCCCATCAATATGTTCACCAGCTGATCAGCACCGGTGAGATGAATATTCAGCAGCTTGATGTACAGACCTATTTCTTCCGCCGGAAGAATATCAGCGCCGATGGCAGCTCTCGCAGCTGGACCGACCATCTCCTCTGGCACCATGCCTGCCACACTATCGATCTGTTCATGTACCAGACCGGCGAGATGGTCAGTGAGGTACATGGGTTGCAGGGACCGATCCATGATGAGCTGGGAATCGCGATGGATATGAGCATAATCATGACAACCGCCAGCGGCAAATTATGCACCCTCTCGCTGTCGTTCAACAATGACGGCCCGCTGGGCAGTTTCTTCCGCTACATCTGTGACAATGAGACATTCATCGCGCGCTATGACGATCTGTTCGATGGCAGGGAGAACCCAATCGATGTCAGCAAAATTGATGTCTCAACCAATGGCATTGAGCTGATCGACCGGGAATTCATTGCTGCCATCCGCGAAGGCCGCGAACCCAATTCCAGTCTTGCCCAGTGCCTGCCAGCCATGCAGGTCATGGATATTATCGAGAAACAGTTCAAAAGCTGATGCAGCGGGAGGCGTGCCATGATCATTGACTGCCACGGACATTACACGACCACACCACCCGGCGTCGGCGCCTGGCGTGATGCACAAAAGGCTGCTGTCGCCGCCAACCCGGCGCATGTCTCGAGCAAGGGGACGATCGCGGTCAGCGATGCCGAAATCCGCGAGAGCATTGAGACTAACCAGCTGCGCCTGCAGCGTGAGCGCGGCACCGATGTCACGATCTTCTCACCGCGCGCAAGCTGGATGGGGCATCATGTCGGCAATGCCTCGACCTCTCGGGCTTGGACCGAAAATTGCAATGAACTGATTCATCGGGTCTGCACGCTGTTTCCAGAAAATTTCGTGCCTGTCTGCCAATTGCCGCAAAGCCCGCAGACACCAATCCAGACGAGCATTGCCGAATTGCAGCGCTGTGTCAGCGAGATGGATTTCATCGGTTGCAATCTAAATCCTGACCCATCGGGTGGTTACTGGCAGGACAAACCGCTTGGTGACCGCTATTGGTATCCGTTCTATGAGGTGATGTGTGAGCTGGATGTGCCGGCTATGATCCATGTCAGCGGTGCCTGTCATCCGGCAATGCATACGACAAGTTCATTCTATCTCGGCGCTGACACCACTGCCTTTGTACATTTCATGATGTCGGATGTGTTCGCAGATTTTCCCTCAATTAAATTCATCATCCCTCATGGTGGTGGGGCGGTTCCGTATCATTGGGGACGGTTTCGGGGCATGGCGCAGGATATGGGCTTAGGTGATCTGGAGACGCTTGTGCTGAACAATATTTTCTTTGACACCTGCGTCTATCATCAGGACGGGATTGACCTGCTGCTCGATGTGATCCCAACGAAGAACATCCTGTTTGCCTCAGAAATGATTGGTGCGGTTCGCGGCATCGATCCCCGCAGTGGGCATTATTATGACGATACGAAACGCTATATCGACGCCAACACCACCCTGAGCGCAGCGGAAAAACAGATGGTGTTCGAGGACAACGCCAGAGCGGTGTTCTCACGCCTAAA
>CACJUX010000026.1 GCA_902596655.1 uncultured SAR116 cluster alpha proteobacterium
AATTGCCGGCACAAGAAAGCGCGGCACAACCCCTAATGAGGATGCAGCGAATGCGGCAAGCCTGATGGCGGATGTGAAGGAACGCGCCGAACACCTGATGTTGCTTGACCTTGGGCGCAATGATGTCGGACGTGTTTCCAAACCCGGATCCGTGCGCGTCAAATCAAATTATGAGGTCGAATATTACAGCCATGTCATGCATATCGCATCGCAGGTAGAGGGCGAAATCCGTGACGACCTTGATGCCGTCGATGCAATGATTGCTGGCTTTCCAGCCGGGACGGTTTCCGGTGCGCCTAAAATAAGAGCCATGGAACTTATAGACGAGATGGAGCCTGACCGGCGCGGCATCTATGCTGGTGCAGTCGGTTATATTGCTGTTGCCGGCGAGTTGGACACCTGTATTGCGTTGCGCACCGCCGTTGTCGAGAATGACAAAATGCATGTGCAGGCTGGTGCCGGCATTGTCTATGACAGCGATCCGCATGCAGAATTCGAGGAAACCCAGAACAAGGCAATGGCGCTGATCCGCGCCGCTGGCGAAGCGCTACGCTTTATCCGCTGATCAACTATCACAAAAAGAGCCTTAATCCGCCTCGTTAGACCATCCGGGACGGATTCAGGCTCCACAACTGTTCCCTAAGCGGAAGTAGCAGGTCCACATATGCAGGAGTATTGATGACACAGAAGATTATGTGTTGCATTCCCATCACAGTGACGGTTCGGTTAGTTATTTTTGGCTTCGGTAAATGTCCTGTAAGAGATTTTGAGCCGGCTGACGGTAGCCGTTGTATGGGTGTCGGTGGCCAAGGCCGAAATGCGGCTCGAAAACTGTACACGCGATGAAACCTCAACCCAAGACGGAAGGATCTGTGCCAGCTTCGCCCAATTCATGAAAAGGCGGATGCTGATAACGGCGAGGCTGGCCGGCTACGGCAGTTACGGGCACAGATATGCCGTTGTAATTGTCCGTAACGCAACTCTGATGAAGGTTTTCGCCTCGGCAACGGCTGGCGAGATTAACACGCGGGTTTTGAATTATGCGAAATGACTTCTGACAAGCAAGGTACTCGATTGCGTCGATGCCTGCTGTGATGGGACAGCGCATTAACGAATTGGATAAATGGTTGCCTATCTGTCCGGCGCCTTGTTCACTTAGGCAGAGGTAACGATCAGCCAGAACCTGCTTGAATTGCTGGCTTGCTATGAGACGGTGACCAAAACCACTGCCAAGGTAGCCTTCACCGCCGAGACGGAGACACCCGCCATATTGCAAGTTCGCGTCGAAGCGCTTTATCGAGAAAATGCAAGTCTGCGTGGGCGGATGGGCAGGCTGCAGAAGGATCTGGCCACTTGCAAACAAATGGCGGGTGATGCTGCAATAGCATTCTAACCGAAAGCCGATGAGGTGTCTTTGCCGCTGCCAAAGCCGAGGTGATTGCTAAGTTTGGATCCTACCAGCATTATGAGCAGGCGGTTTACAATTTTGCGAATCTGCGCGCGAAATTCATTGGGGTGACGGAGGATATCCGCATCGACATCACCGAGGCGCGGCTGGTCAATTCTACACCTGCTTTCCAGTTGCTGACCCAACCACTGACCAAGGCACGCGGCAATAGTATCTTTTCAGAGATGTAGCATGCAGGGTTAAGCTGTGTGCTGCGTGGGCGCAAATACTCCCTAACAGACCCAAAAAATGTCTCCAACTGGAGCAGTTAATGATAGAATCACGGCGCGAGAGCTCAAGGACGGATCCTGATGGAAACAACAAATCTTCTTGCTGTCATTACCTTTGCCATGGTGACAGCCTTTACCCCTGGACCCAACAATCTGATGCTGGCAGCTTCAGGGGCGAATTTCGGGTTCATACGCACCGTGCCGCATATCGCTGGCATTACCATCGGTTTCATGACGGTGTTTCTGGCTGCGAGTGCAGGGCTTGCCAAGTTGTTTGCCGCCCTACCCCAGCTCTATGATCTGCTGAAAGTGCTGAGTGTCCTGTTCCTCATCTATATTGCCTGGCGCATTGGCAGCGCTGGGCGAACCAAGCGGTCTGACCGTGACAGACCACTTAGCTTCACGCAGGCAGCCCTGTTTCAGGCGGTCAATCCCAAGGGCGTGTCGGTGATCTTTAGCACCGTCTCCGCCTATACAACTGATGTTGACTCACTAGCATCGGAAATCAGCGTGCTATTGACGGTTTTCGTGCTGACAACTATTGGCGCCACCACATCATGGTGTCTGTTCGGCACCGCGATTTCCCGGATTTTCATCACCCGGCGCAAATTGCGGCTGTTTAATGTCACTATGGCGTTCTTGCTTATCCTCAGCCTCATACCAATCATTTTCAACTGATTTGATGCTGCCAACAGATGGTTGTGGGAAGCGGCCAATTGTGTTTTTCTTTCGTCTTGCGGTTCGGTAGTCTGGACCCATCTGGAAACATTGAATGAATTTGAGGATCAAACTGAAATGAAAGCCACAACCTGGCCTCCCGGAAGACATTATGTTGATGAGGCCAATCTTGCCGCCGCCTTTTTCACCGGAGTGGCGCGAGGCGGCGATGCTCCATTGATGTTTGAAAAGCGGGCGCAGACATGGAAAGGCCGCAGTTGGAATGAAGTGGCAAATTCTGTCAGACGGCTAGCAAGCGTTTTGGTTAATGCTGGTATTGGCGCCGGTGACAGGGTCATGGTATCAGCTGAAAACCGGCCTGAATGGGCGATTGCCGATCTTGCGATCATGGCCATTGGCGCAATAGTCGTACCTGCCTATGTGACCAATACCGAAGATGACCATTTCTTCATCATGGATCATTCCGGAGCGTCGGCCGTCATCACCTCAGGCAGTCTGCTTGGCGAGCGGATCGCGATTGCCGCCAGCCGAACGCCGGCATTGCACACGATGATCCTGATGGATGATGACTTCGAGTTACCAATCGTCAAATCAATCAATATCAGCTATTGGAATGCAGTGGTTGACGCGGCTGACCCGCTTGCTGATCTTGATCAACGCATTGCTGCTCAGAAGCCGGATGATGTTTGCTGTTTCATCTATACTTCCGGAACCGGGGGGCGGCCAAAAGGTGTGATGCTGACGCACCGGTCAATTCAGGCCAACATCACTGCCGCCATGGAGTTGCTAGAGGAAGGCAAGGTTGCCAGTGGTCAACGCTTTCTGTCGCTTCTGCCTTTGTCGCATTCCTATGAACATACCGCTGGCATGCATCTACCCTTTCAGTCAAATTCAGAGGTCTGGTTCTGTGAAAGCACTGAGCAAATCGCCGCCAATCTGGTCGAAGTTTCGCCAACGCTGATGACCGCCGTGCCGAGACTTTATGAAGTGCTGCATGACCGGATCATGCGTGGGGTTAGGGCTAAAGGTGGCGTCTCGGAAAAGCTGTTCATGATGGCTGTTAGGCTTGGCAGAAAAAAGCTGGCCGGCCAGCACCTGCTGCCGCATGAAATGATTATGGATCTTGTTGTCGACAAGCTAGTCCGTGCCAAGGCTCTCCAGCGGCTTGGCGGAAAATTGCGCTATTTCATTTCTGGTGGTGCGGCACTCAACCCGGAAATAGGCACCTTTTTCATGGCGCTTGGTATCAAGCTGTTGCAGGGCTATGGCCAGACCGAGGCATCGCCGCTGATTTCGGCAAACAGACCCGGCAATATCAAGATCGAAACTGTCGGGCCACCAGTTGCCGGCATTGAGGTCAAGATTGCCGAAGATGGTGAGATATTGGTGCGTGGTGACGCATTGATGAAAGGCTATTGGCGCGATGGCGCAAGCACCCGGGCGACAATCCGCAATGGGTGGCTCTATACCGGTGACCTTGGTTCCTTGGACGCTGATGGTTATCTAACAATCACCGGCAGGAAAAAGGACATTATTGTCAATTCCGGCGGTGACAATATCGCCCCCGGGCGTGTCGAGGCGTTACTGACAATTGAGCCGGAGATCGAACAGGCGATGGTTGATGGTGACAAACGCCCTTGGCTTTCGGCAGTGATTGTCCCTTCTGAGGATATCCGCCACCTCGCAACCTCGCCAGACACCTTGCAGACGATGGTGGCGGATGCAGTCGAACGGGCGAACAACCGCCTGTCACAGATTGAGCGCGTGCGGCGCTTCATCATCGCAGATGAAAGTTTCAATATGGATAACGGCCAGATGACAGCGACATTGAAGGTGCGCCGCCATGTTGTCCGCAGTATCTATGGTGAGCGTCTGGCAGCCTTATACCCAAAGAAGTAGTTGGAAAAAGGTCATGGCGGAAAGAAATAAGACGGGGTTGGCGGAAGGCACCGCCTGGATCAACGGCACGGTCATGCCAATCGCCGAGGCTCGTCTGCCGATAAATGACTGGGGCATCATCCATTCAGATATCACCTATGATGTCGCTCCAGCCTGGGATGGTGGGTTTTTCCGCCTGCATGACTATATCGGACGTTTCCAGAATTCAGTGGCAGCGCTGCGGCTTGAGCTCGGCATGGATCATGAGGCCATTGCCGCAGCGTTGATCGAGATGGTGGCAATCTCCGGGCTTCGCAACGCATACGTAGCGATGGTGGCATCACGTGGTGTACCACTGATCCCCGGAACGCGCGATCCGCGCGACTGCGACAATCATTTCTATGCTTGGTGCGTTCCATACATACATTTGATGCGTTCGAACCTGCCAAATTCAGAGCGGAGCGTCTGGATCGCGAAATCAGTGCGGCGCATCCCCGAGACAAGTATCGACCCTCGTGTAAAGAACTATCATTGGGGTGATTTCACCGCAGGCATATTCGAGGCAAAGGACAGGGGCTATGAAACAACAATTCTGCTCGATAGCGATGACAATGTTACCGAAGGACCCGGGTTCAACGTCTTTGCGGTTAAGAACGGACGACTTGTTACCTCTGATCATGGGATGCTGGAGGGGATCAGTCGGCGCACTGTGCTGGAAATGGCAACAGAGCTCGGGTTTGATGTTGATGTTCGCCCGTTGCCACTGTCTGAGTTCATGCAGGCTGATGAGGTATTCATGTCGACCTCTGGCGGTGGCGTGCTCGCGATCACCCGCGTCGATGATCAGGTTTTTGCTAATGGTACGACAGGACCTATAACCGAGGCGCTGAATGCAAGATATTGGGAATGGATGTACAGGCCTACACTGCGCACCGAAATCACCTATCTCTAGCTCTGCGCCCGCGTCATGGATGGTCAGGAGACGACCGGATAGCCGCCAAAGTTCCCACCACGCCAAAGTATCACGGTCAGGATCAGCAAGGTGCAAGCGCTCAAGCATGGTAATGCTTGACGTATGCTGGCTGTACTCTCTCAGACACAATTTGACAACTGGCTAGCCTGCCGAATCAAAACAAGCCTCTCTAATGACCACAGCATAGATTTCCACAGTTAGATGGTGATTCAAGGGATAAAACAATGCCCGGGGGAGTTCGTTTTTATACGTTACACCATCCTCCCACTCAGCATCCATTCTATTTAGCTATCCCGCCTTCATATCGTCAGTTTGCAGCAAGGCAATCGATCCAAATATAATGCATAAGTATCTGTATTAGTATGAATAACACACATCATAAAATGTTCTGTGGCGGTGGTGTTGCTATTTGTTTGCGGCATAATGTAAAGATCTGATCACTTTTGTGCGGGAACGGCTTGTCGCTTGTCGGCTATGATGTTCCAGACAATCGCGAGCAACAAAACACCGCCGCCCAGCAGGGTTTGCTCTCTAATCGTCTCATCAAGAAAAATCCAGACCCAAAGCGGAGCAAAAAACACTTCCGAAAGTGACAGCAGGGTCAGATTCGCCGCTGGTAGGACTCTCGAGCCAAGCGTGAACAGGAATAATCCCATCCCCATCTGGAAAATTCCCAATGTTGTCGAAATTGCGTAGTCATTGAATTGAATGACAAGTGGCTGACCCGCATGAACACAGAGTAGTGCCATGATTGGAATGCTTAATAGCCCAGAAAGCAGAACAGCTGGCATCATGTTACTAGATTTGCCACGGCGAAGCAGGATCGTAAAAACGGCAAAGCCAAGCGCCGCCGCTAGAGCCGCCAAATCCCCCATAAAAGCGGCCTCCCTAGTGTCACCAAGTACCATAACAAGGACTCCGCCCAGGGCGATGACAATAGCCACCCAGGTCTGCCAGCAGACGCCTTCACCCAGAAAGATGCGAGCGAGAACCGCCGTCATGAAAGGCGCCGTGGAGAACAGAAGAAGAGTGTTGGCAACTGAGGTATTCTGCAACGAGTAGATCCCAGCAACATATGAGACAACAAGTGCAAGACCACAGATCAGACCGGAGAGGCCCTTGCCGAGCGCCAAATGGATAGGATTCTGGCGTGTCATCAAATAGATGACGACGATTAGAAACAGCGACATGCTGATGGAGCGATGCAGGACGATCTGCCAAACAGATGCCGTTTCGATAAGGCGAACGCCAATTCCAGACACTGACCAGCATAATCCAGCTAGAAGAACAGAGATGACAGCGCTATTGGTGGTGATTTTTCAACAACCCGTTCTAAAACAAACTCAGAACATCACAATGCCGGACTGCCAGCCCAAGCGGCGGCCAATTGGGTTGATCTTAGGCCTGCCCCATCGTCTGTCAAGCAGTGCTTGAGGGGTTATTTTTGACACAACTCTAAAGCAGATGGTTAACAAACACCTTTACAGACCCTGTATCTTGCGGCTCATTACCCCCTGATAACTTTTTCATTCGCTGTTAAGGCTTTTGATGCGGCGATCTCTTCCGCAACGCAAACGATAATAATTATACTTAATGGCCTGCTTCCTATAATAGTCCTGATGTTCTTCCCTGACAGGATAAAATGTCCTCTCTGGCTCTATTGGCACCACCGAGGTTTCTGGCGCTAACCGCTCAGCTACCAAACGCTCCTCTTCTGTTTTGAAATAAATCGCAGGGCTGTAGGACCGGCCTCGATCGCAAAACTGACCTCCATCATCCTCATAATCGATCGTGGCATAAACATGCTTTACCAAGTCCTCATACGAAATGACTGTTGGATCATAAATTATTTGAACCGCTTCCCGGTGATCGCCCCACTTGCCGGACTCGTAACGAGGGCTTGGGGTTGTACCACCGGTAAAACCACTGATCACCTCAGTTACGCCTTCAAGCTTCTCTGAGTCTGCTTCAGTACACCAAAAACAGCCTCCTGAATAATTGAAGGTATTAGCCACTGCAGTCAGTGGTGGGCTATATGACGCCACAACACAACCCACGATCAAAAGCCTTGCATTTATCATACCCACCTTATCCCATATGTAAGCTAATCTAGAAAATAGCAGTGTTCTCAAAGAAGTTGGTACACTTGTAGTTGGTTGTAAGCATCGACAATCACAAGCCCGCCCTAGTCGAAAACAATCAACACACTCGCTGGTGTAGTAATATCATGCCCTTCTTTAGACAGTATTATCTTGATAAACTAACCATAGAGAGTTGGTATTTGCTAACCTGAAAGCATGTGGGATGAAATTATCTTTAAAATCTTTTTTAACAATAGGTCAGATTCCTGACTTGTTTTGGACCGCTCCAAATCAGACCACTATGAGGCCGCCAAAAATATCTTTTAGTTTTCTTGTTTTTGGCTTGGTATTGTTTGGTTTTGGCCAAGCATTGCTTTTTGGAACGAATTTAGGCGCCAGTCCATGGCTGGTTTTTTCGCAGGGGTTAGCATTATTTTTTGGCATCAGCGTTGGCACTTCAATTTTTCTAGTTGGACTCATCATTTTATTTTTGTGGGTGCCACTAAGAGAAAAACCAGTTTTAGGAACACTTGCAAACCTTTTAATAGTAGCGGCAGTGATTGAGGTGACGTTGCTAAATGTCTCCTTCCCAGAAGAATTATGGCTGCGTTGGCTTATTTTACCCCTGAGTATTCTTCTGACAGGAATTGGATCCGCCACATATTTGGTTGCAAAACTTGGACCAGGCCCAAGGGATGGACTTATGACCGGCCTTCAACGGGCGACGGGGCTGCCCATCGCAGTTGTAAGAAATTCTATAGAACTATTTGTTCTTTTTTTGGGATGGTATTTGGGGGGTGTTGTAGGTGCTGGCACGGTAATTTTTGCTTTAATGATTGGACCAGCGATAGCTTTTTCTCTGCGAACTTTTATCCATTTTTTTAAAACCGGATAGATAACGTCTATAGTGAAGTTGATTTGGGAGCAGTGTCAGTTTTCACAAAATCCCAGTCGTAATCTTTTGGTTGCTTTGAATCCAGTGTTATCAGTCCTGCAAAAATCAGGTTATGATTGGGTTATAAACAAGAGGTCTTTTCCCGTGGCTAGGACAACGATGTTCAAGACTGCAATGATAGCAGGTGCTAAATAACCCTCCGCAGAGGTTTTTATCCCCTTTACGGATCCCCAATGGCTGTGAATTGTCCAATAACAGACGACTGCCCCGACAATGGCTTGAATGGCACCATAAGCGAAGAGGAGCCAAGCACCTTCAATGCTGGTGAGCAGTGCTATCGCTAGAACAATTGCGAACCCGGCAGCAAACGTACCGACCAATCGTGTCATAATAGCGCTGCCTTCGCCAAAACCATATTGCTCAATGTATTCACGGGTTTGAAAAATACACCGATACGCGTAAAATAAATTACCAATCAACATCAACACAATTGCGCCGTATGTAATCATCTGTACATTTCCTTTTGTGTTTATTCCAATTATGTTCGCTGAAACGAGGACTAGATACTCATTGATTAGTTTTTGTTTTTGGTGGGCATTTTATCCACAAAAACATGACCCACGCTAAAGAAAATGAATAAATTGCTATAAAAATTTGATGCGGTAAATTCCAGTATAGAAGCTTTCCGATCCAATACCTCACGATAGAATCTGGTGGATCGACGTCACGAAGACTGTACTCAATTAAAGTAAGAGGACAAGTCAGGCCAAAAATAGTTTCAGCGGTAATTAGCCCGATCAGAATTATGTGGGTTAATCTCATTTTCCAGTTTTTTGTCCAGTTCCATTCTAATTTGCAACCGATTGGGATCAACACCAAGCCAGCGGTTATGTAACTAGCCAAGGCGAGATGTAATAGCATCATTAAATCAGCTAGCAAGAGCGATAATCCTAAAAAGTTTGTGGAACATAAGGAGAAAGTGTGAAGGTGAGTAACTGATAAAATTTATTCTGGGACACACTTAACAGTGTTTGATCAATTTTTTGTCCACTTCACTTTCACTAATTAGATCCATGAAAAATAGGTTCATACGAACAGATCTTTCACCTCTACGGAGTTCTGTTGAAATTTTAACGATGTCACCATCAAGTTCTTCAAATAGATTTTTTAGCCTTTCTCTTTCTTCAGATGTCCACTTCGTTCTTCTGTTTTTCTTTGGCGTCATTTCAGTAAATCTCTGGAACATCTTTTGTTGCGTCGGCAAATCTTAAGTTCCGGCGAGCAATTAACTCTTCATCAATTTTGATTTCTAATTCTTTGCTAGCCTTCACGTTTCGGCCCCAAGCTATTGCACGCTGCAGTAACTTTCGGTGTTGAAATAGCTCTCGCCTTGTATGGTGAGGAAAGTCTAATATACATGGCTTTTCAGACAATTTTTCTGTCACCTCATAAAACAAACATAATGACCATCCAAAACCTCTCCCGTCGCTCCCAATACGCTTGTGACTTATGGATGGATCACTTTCTTCTATACACATCTAGCTTCGTCACCCATGGTGATTACCTCCCCGCTGGTAAATACCGCGAAATCATATATCTGGAGCGTACAAGTGTATGCGTGGCAAGAAGTCTCAATTAAACACGCTGAGAAGGAAAATAGGCCAACAAGACACACTTATTAGCCTCGATCCGCGGTGGATCTTATTTGAGAATCAAAAGCGTCAATTGACCTTATTTGAGGTTCATTTATGGAGGTTCATGAGTATGAAAGATGCTAATAAAATAATTTTTTCACCAGAGTATCTTGCTGTAAGTTTAGTAATCCAACGAGAAACTATCTATCGTTCGCGCAAACAAGGCCGTTTGCCTCAGGGCTTTCGTCTTTCGCCTCCTAACAGACGTTGCACGTGAACGGACTCGCTCGCCATAGTCATGAGTTGGCAATAGCGTTTAGTCATTGTTTTGATAGCACCCCTACCCTCTTAAATGACAATTTGGAGGATCCTCATGACTAATATTTAAAAGGGGGATATATGCCCAAAGGTCATGTTACAGAGCAAAAAGAGTGGTACAGATAGGCAGAGCTTTTTTGAGGGTATAAAATCTAGAAAATATTCCAGAAAACTCCTAAAGCAGCAGACATCAGAAAACATCTGCCCCCAGAGCTATGCGGGTGCATCGCAGGGAATGTTGCGGAAAAAAATAATGTTGAAGCGCTAAAATGTGTGGTAACTCAGCGCCCACTCTATCTTTACCAAGGCGGCACAAATCCATGGGATGAACAAAGCATCCTGAAGTCCAATTCAAGGGATTAAAAGAGGATGTCAGCTAAACTGATGGGTATCAGTATTCAACAGGTTAACTTGCCATATCAAGAGAAGTGGACGCTGACGATTCTTGCAAATTACTACAGTGAGAAAATCGGCGAAGTTTATCCCTCAATTGAGACAATTTCTAAAAACGCAGGCTTAAGTCGGAGTTCCATAATTCTTGTCTTAAGTTCACTCAAAAAACAAGGCTTGATCACGGTGAAGAATAGACGAAAATCTGACCTCTTCAGCCAAAATTTCTATAACATTCACCTGGTATCCGGCAGCCACCTGTCATCGGGCGACATGACCAGAAATAGTAGTGCCGATTGTCAAAGGGACACCTCACCGGAGGTCACAGGGAACCAGAATCCCTTAGAGAGATCCCTCAAAAACCCTTAGAAAGATATTCAACTGCTGAAAAACAAAGTACCGTATTTCCTACAACCGTGAATTTATGAAACTTCCAGCTGTATTGAGGAGGCACTACTGGTTCCACAAACCGGACGTTAGAGGTATGCTACAAAAGGCTTAAATTGCCGATTTATCCGAACTTCTTTAAAATGCAGCTCTGCCACTAACAAAATCCAACATCAAGGATAGCTAATGTTACTTGACACTCCTGTATGTAATTTTGGCTGGAAAGCCCCAGATTTTAAACTTTCAACGGCTGATGGAAAATCACATAAAAGAGATGATCTGGTTGGCCCCAACGGGCTATTGGTGGCGTTTATTTGTAACCATTGTCCCTACGTAAAAGCAATTATTCAAAACTTTGTATTAGACGCTCAAAAACTGGGGCATTTGGAGATAAACACGGTTGCTATTATGCCAAATGATTTTGTATCTCATCCCGCTGACAGCCCTGAAAAAATGCTAGAGTTTGCCGAAGAACATGCTTTTAAATTTCCCTATTTAGTAGATAAAGAGCAATCTGTAGCGAGAGCCTTTGACGCTGTTTGCACTCCCGACTTTTTTGGCTTCAACGCCAAATTAGAGCTTCAGTACAGAGGCCGATTGGACAACCTTACGATGGGCAAGGACGAACCTAGGAATGCTGAATTGTTTGATGCGATGACTATTGTCGCAGAGACTCAGTTTGGCCCAGAGAAACAGTTTGCCTCATTGGGGTGTTCCATAAAATGGAAATAGGTCCGCATCTAGAGTACTATACCTTTTTGGATTCATGAGCATGCTAAATAAGTGCTTATCCATACGTCGGCAAGCTGGTTGTAATGATGGTCAGGCGTCATGAAATAAATATTTCAGTTAGATAGCGCGAAATATGAATAAGTATTTACTATTACCATTTCAGCTTTGCTATTCAGTTAGCCGCACTGCCTAGACACTTAGGCTACAGTAACGTCTGAGTGATCCTCATATATATGTCCAGTAATACGTGTGGTGTCATTTAGCACGGTGCAAAAAAGTAAACCCCGAAGAGGTAAGCAAATACGATTTCTATTAGTAAAAAATCAAACGAAGTTCTTGAAACAATTAAGCCCAAGTGCCGCTTGGGGGCCTTGGAATTCAAAAAATAAAGATTAAGTACCAGTTGTCAGTTTCTGCCGACATCCTATCTCTGTTGGGTTTTTCAATTCGCAAAACTCAGAATTGTAATAATTGTTTATTTTGGCTTTGCCATAACGCCAGTCTGCATCATCAGAGGTTTTACTTTTGTTATATTTTAGCCTTGCTCGAGTAAAAACTGATTGGTTTGCAAATGTCCGTGGCGATTTGTTAGCTGGTCTTGTGGTGGCGTTGGCTCTTATACCTGAAGCGATTGCGTTTTCGATTATCGCAGGGGTTGATCCAAAAGTCGGGCTATACGCCTCTTTCTCTATCGCCGTTATCAGCGCCTTCGCCGGTGGCCGGCCGGGCATGATTTCAGCCGCCACTGCGGCAACTGCTGTTTTAATGGTCACTTTGGTCAAGGCTTACGGTTTACAATACCTGTTAGCAACCACCGTACTAGCCGGCTTTTTCCAAATTATAGCGGGCTTTCTTCGTTTGGGAAGTTTGATGAGATTTGTTTCAAAGTCAGTGCTAACTGGCTTTGTAAATGCTTTGGCAATTTTGATATTTGTTGCTCAACTGCCTGAATTAATTGGGGTTACAAATTTTACGTACGGCATGGTAATCCTCGGGCTTTTGATAATTTACCTTCTTCCACGTATCACGACTGTGATACCTTCTCCATTAGTGTGCATTCTGGTATTAACTTTTGTTGCGCAAGGCTTCGACCTTGACCTTCGAATGGTTGGCGACATGGGAACGCTTCCAAACAGCTTGCCCGTATTCTTGCTCCCTGATGTTCCATTGAATTTTGCCACTCTGGAAATAATAGTTCCAACTGCTTTTGCTATAGCCGTTGTTGGTCTACTAGAATCGTTGATGACTGCATCGATTGTTGATGAATTGACTGATACAACGAGTAGCAAAAATCGTGAGTGTGTTGGGCAGGGCTTGTCCAATTTTGTAACTGGATTTATGGGCGGCATGGCTGGCTGTGCTATGATTGGGCAATCTGTCATCAACATAAAATCTGGGGGTAGAGGCAGATTATCAACTTTCTGCGCTGGCATTTTTCTACTGGCATTGTGTGTTGGTTTTGGGCGTTGGGTTGAGCAGATACCAATGGCGGCGCTCGTCGCCATTATGATCATGGTTTCGATTGGTACGTTTAGCTGGCAATCCCTTGTGGATTTGCAAAAGCACCCGCGAAGCTCCTCAGTCGTAATGCTTGCGACTGTAGTAATGGTTGTCACGACCCATAACCTAGCCTTTGGTGTCGTAGCAGGTGTTCTTTTGTCTGGCATATTTTTCGCGGGCAAAATTGCTCAAATTTTTCGGTTAACGTCTTCTGCGAGCGAAGACGGGCGATATAGGACATACGTGGTGGAGGGGCAGGTATTTTTTGCTTCAGCAGACAAGTTTTTAGCATCTTTTGACTTTAAGGAAGCCTTAGAAAAAGTGACCATTGACCTTTCTAAAGCACACATATGGGATATTTCTAGCGTATCAGCCTTGGATACGGTCGTAATGAAATTCAAACGTGAGGGTGCAGAGGTCGAAATTATAGGGCTCAATGAAGCTAGTGAGACAATTCTTGATGAGTTAGCGCTTCACGATAAACCGGGTGGGATTGAAAAATTAATGTCTAACTAAGAAAGTAAGATTAATGCCCAAAATACTCGCGTTCATTGATGGCTCGATTTATAGCGACAGCGTTTGTGACCATGTCATATGGGCTGCAGCTAGAGATCAAGTTGATGTATCCCTATTCAATGTCATTGAAGGAGTTGAGCATACCGAAGTACCGTCAAATTTTTCTGGAAATCTTGAAGCAGAAATCAAAAATAAATTATTACAAGAACTGTCAGAGCTTGATCAAAAAAGATCTAAACTCACTCAAAGGAAAGCTCGTCTTATTCTCGACTCAGCGAAGAACAGATTAGTTAAAGGCGGGATAGAAACTGTAGAGACACATTTAAGAAACGGTGATTTCGTAGAAACGGTCACTGAATTCCAAGATAACGCAGATATGATTGTAATCGGCAAGCGGGGTGAAGCTGCTGATTTTGCAAAAATGCACCTAGGCTCAAATTTGGAGAGGTTGATTAGGTCAACAAACAAACCGGTTTTGGTCGCTGCACGTGCATTCAAGCCGATAGAGAGAATATTGTTAGCTTTTGATGGTGGAAAAAGCTCCTTAGGCGCAGTAGACTACCTGTCTTCAAACGCGATATACTCAAACCTAGAATGTCATATCGTGATTGCTGGTCAAGATGGTGGCCTAGGGCATAAAAAATCCTCGATCGCGGAAAATTTATTGAAAAAAGCCGGTATGAATTACAAGCTTTTTTTTGAACGTGGTGAGCCCGAAAAAGTAATTAGTGACCATGTCGAGAGGCACAGGATCCACCTGCTTGTAATGGGCGCTTATGGGCATTCTCGAATTCGTAACCTTATAATTGGTTCCACTACTACACAAATGATACGGTCGTGTTTAGTGCCGGTTCTGCTTTTTAGGTAACGTTCTTCAACATAATGCAGGTGAATTATTTAGCTAACGCGGCTGACTTTCTTGTTCTTTCCTCATGGAACGGCCGATATCTTAAACAAAATAATGTCTGGTTAAACAATGCGCAATGAAGAAGCTTTTGCCGAGCTTATGCAATTTCAACGTGACACTGAAGCTCTCAAATCAATTGCCAGCCGATTGGCTTGGGATCAAGAAACCATGATGCCTAAAGGTTCCTCAGATCAGCGAGCAACAGAACACGCTGCGATAATCAGAGTTATACATAAAAGGAATACGGATCCGCGGATAGCAGATTGGTTAAATGAAATTAATCCTAGTAACGATATAGAGGCGGCGAATATCAGGCTCATAAAAAAAAGCTACAAGAAAAATTGCAAAGTTCCTACAGAACTTAATGCCTCGATCGCACAAGTTACCTCAAAAGCCCACAGCATTTGGGCTTCAGCACGGGCAAATGAAAATGTAGCCGAATTTATACCAACTCTGGCTGAAATTATTAATTTGAAAATAGAGAAGGCAGAAGCTCTTGCCCAAGGTGAAGATCATTACAATGCCCTTATTGATGAGTACGAACCAAATATTTCTGCAGATGAAATCTCTGCAATGTTCAAAAATTTACGCCCCACTTTGGTCGAACTTCGAAAAGAAGTACTTAGTAAAGAAAAGCCAAGAGAATTAACTGGCAATTTTGATGAAAAAACCCAACTCCAACTTGCAAATGAAATAGCACATGCGTTTGGCTATGACCTGAACACTGGTCGAATTGACCAAGCTGTGCACCCATTTTCCTCAGGCTCTGGCGATGACGTGCGGATAACTACGCGAACAGATTTATCTGATCCTTTCAATTGCATTTATTCAACAATACATGAAGTTGGCCACGCAACATATGAACAGAATATTCAAAAACATTTTATTTTTAGTCCTTTGGGTCGGGGGGTGTCACTTGGAGTTCATGAAAGCCAAAGTCGGATTTATGAAAACCAGCTTGGACGTAGTCGCCCATTCACAACGTTCCTTTTTCATCGCATGAGAGATTTGTTTGGTGACTTTGGCATTGACGACCCTGAAATGTTCTACAAGTGCGTAAATCGCGTGGGCTCAGGGTTCATCCGCACTGAGGCGGACGAATTACAATATAATCTTCACGTAATGTTACGCTTTGATCTTGAGAAATCATTGATATCCAGAGATCTAATTGTCAATGAAATTGAAGATGCCTGGAACGCACGATTCGAGTCAGACTTTGGTTACAAAGTGAAAAACCCATCGCAAGGAGTCCTTCAAGATGTCCACTGGGCAGCCGGGGCTTTCGGCTATTTTCCTACCTATACACTGGGAAATGTTTATGCTGGGTGTCTGTATGAAAAGATGAGGGAGTCTGTCTTACATCTAGATGAGTCACTTATGAATGGAGATCCCAGCGGGGCAACTAAATGGTTAGGTGAGAACATTCAAATGCATGGCAGTTTGTTCGAACCTAAAGCGACTATCGAAAAGGCAATAAAGAAAAGAGTTACCGTAGCACCCCTATTGCAATACCTTAAAAATAAATACTCAGATTTATACGGCCTTCATTAAGTCCAAACTCGCTTGGCAGACAGCTCTGCGCGCCAATGAAGTGCGCTAATATAAATGATAAATTTGGCAATATTTTTCGCCCCAAAATTTGTTGAGATAAATTCGAGCTGTCTTTTTCAAATCATAAATTACTGATTTAATTTTGATAATTGGTCGGAGCGGCGGGATTCGAACCCACGACCCCTACACCCCCAGTATAGTGCGCTACCAGGCTGCGCTACGCTCCGACCATGTCATCTTATAGCGGCGACAGGGGGCATGCGCAATTGCAAAGTCTGGCGTAAGTTATTGTGAAGGTAGACGTTCACAAACCAGCTCTGCCGCGAAAAACTGAAGGGCCTAGCTTAGATCCAGACGAGGTCAAAAGCACTCACATCTTTGGACAAATCATCAGCTTTCCGGCGGGCAACTCGTAAGTTATTTTTAGGAAACGGAGTCAAGCACTTGTTTTGCACTTCCGACCCTCACACCTCCCAGGACAGCCTTTATCCTGCCGATATCCGCCTGCGCCTCATCCAACAATACCAGCGCCTCATGCAGCTTGCTATGACACGCGGCAGTGCCGGCAGTATGCCGACCCTCCCCGTCATCACCGGAGGTGAGCAATTTCTGAGCACCTTTAATAGTATAGCCATCACGATAGAGAAGATCCCGAATGCGGACCAGCAACTCAACATCATCAGGGCGATAGTAACGCCGGCCACCATTGCGTTTCAGCGGCGAGAGCGTCTTGAACTTCGATTCCCAGAAGCGCAACACATGCGCAGGGACTTCAAGCGCCTTAGAAACTTCAGAGATCGTTCTGAAAGCACCATCTGCCTTCGCTGTCATGATTACTGATCTACCCGATTTTTTAGGATATGTGAGGGCCGAAAAGACAGGACGCGGCGCGGAGTGATCGTTGCTTCTACACCTGTCTTGGGGTTCCGGCCAACCCGTTCGCGCTTTGATTGCACGGAGAGAGTGCCAAAGGATGACAATTTGACCTCTTCGCCAGCCTCAAGGCAAACGCACATTTCCTCAAGCACAGATTCGACCAAAGCGGCCGATTCATTGCGGGAAAGACCTATATTAAGGTAGACGGCCTCGGTGAGGTCTGCACGTGTGAGCGTTCTCGACATGAAAGAACGCTAATCCTGTTTAGCGATCAAGTCAATTCACTTGAGCAGGAAAATAAAGACAAAAAGGCTATTTTTGGGGACGGCCGTATTTCACCAGCGTCGCACCCCAGACCAGACCACCGCCAATAGCTTCGAAGGCAACAACCTCGCCATTCTTGATTCGACCGTCACCCACGGCAACCGAAAGGGCCAGAGGGATCGAGGCGGCCGAGGTGTTGGCATGTTTATCGACGGTGCGGATAACACGATCGGTTGGCAGCCGCATTTTCCTCTGCATGCCATTAATGATGCGAATATTGGCCTGATGCGGCACCAACCAGTCAACATCAGAAACGCTCATATTAGCTGCGACAAGCGCCTCATCCATCACCGAGGACAGTTTCTCAACCGCATGCCGAAACACCTTGTTGCCTTCCATCCGCACGTGACCAACAGCGGCAGAGGTCGACGGCCCACCATCCACATAGAGGATGTCACGATACGCACCATCAGTGTGCAGAATTGATGATCTGATGCCCCATTCAACCGCATAATCGTCACGCTCAAGAATGACCGCTCCCGCTCCATCACCGAACAGCACGCAGGTCGAACGATCCTGCCAGTCAAGTATTTTGGAAAAACTCTCCGCACCGATCACTAACGCCCGCCGCCCCCGCCCGCAGCGCAGCATTGCATCAGCGATGTCGAGCGCGTAGACGAAGCCGGCGCAAACGGCCTGAACATCAAAGGCGACGGCATCTACAGCGCCCAACTGATGCTGCAGCTTGGTAGCTGTCGAGGGAAAGGTATCATCCGGCGTTGTAGTCGCCACAATGATTAGGTCAATGTCAGCGCCATCAAGGTCAGCGCGCTGCAGCGCCTGCAAAGCAGCCTCTCGTGCCATATCGGAAGTAAGTTCACCGTCCGCAACGATGTGCCGTTGCGTGATTCCGGTCCGCTGGCGAATCCATTCATCATCTGTGTCAACAAAAGCGCTCAGATCCTTATTTGTCAGAATTTTTTTCGGCAAATAAGCACCAACAGAGGTCATTAGGACGCTGGTGTTAGGCATTGGCCAACTTTCTGTTTTCACGAATTGCATTGGCCTTTTCAATGGCATTGCTGACATCCGGAATGAACCCATGGTCAACCAGCTCTGTGGCCACTCTGATAGCGTTTGAAAAACCGATCTTGTCCGTTCCGCCATGTGATTTCACAGCAATGCCATTAAGCCCCAAAAACACCGCACCATTATATTGGCGCGGGTCCATGTGACGACGTAATCTAGTCAGTGAAGGCCGCGCAAACAGATAGCCAAGCTGCGCCATCAGCGAGTTTTTGAAACTACGGCGCAGCAATGTGGAAAACATGCCTGCCACCCCCTCGGCTGTTTTAAGCGCAACATTACCGGAAAAACCATCAGTCACCACGACGTCAATGCTGCCGTCAACGAGGCTTGAGCCCTCGACAAACCCCCGATAGTTTACACCAAGCTCTGGTTCGGCAAGCTGCTGCGAAGCAAGACGAAGGTAATCATGTCCCTTTTGTTCCTCCTCACCGATGTTTAATAACGCGACCCGTGGGTTCGCCTTATCAGTAAGGCTGTGGAAAAACGCCTGTCCCATCAGTGCGAACTGGACCAGATTTTCTTCGTCACATTCAAGGTTAGCACCCAGATCCAGCATGCACATGATGTCTCTCTCAGTGGGGAAAAAGCCGGCAATTGCCGGACGTGTTACCCCCGGCATGGTGCGCAGTTGGAGCTTCGACATTGCCATCAACGCTCCAGTATTGCCAGCCGAGACAATGGCATCAGCCTCACCAGCAGCAACTGCCGCGATCGCTAGCCACATAGACGTAGACTTGCCTCGGCGAACCGCCTGCGACGCGGTATCGTCTGCCGAGACCGACTCTAATGCATGGATGATTTCGGCGTCACGCAGATGGATTGTATGGCTGAGAAGCGGGCGAATACGGTCTGCATCACCGAAAAACACCATTTCAATATGCGGGTAATGACCCTTTGACAAATCAGCACCACTGATCACACAATCGGGGGCATTGTCACCACCCATTGCATCAAGCGCAATCCGCATGCTTCCGGATTTAGATGTTCCAGACAGGTGAGCCTCCCAATATTGCGGCTATTCCGGTTTTCTCAACGCCGCCAAACCGGCAAATGGATGTTCATCTGATATCTCATCTTGAGTCAGAATGTCCGCGGATGCCGGCGATTTTGGCCAGGGTGCCACGGCAACACCCAGTGTCTGGGCTACCATTTCACCAATATCAATCGCTCCACCCACAAGCGGCTCCGCCTTGTTTAAATCAACCTCAACACCGTCATCATTATCGGCTTCACGAACATATCTTTCTTCTATGGTAAAATCCACCAATTCCAGCACATCATTACCCGTTATCACGCAGCGCTGGGCGACCCGAGCCGACAGAGTACCAACCACATCCCAACAATCACGTGCCACGTTGCGGACAGTGACCTCGGCGCGCATATCCTCAATCGAGACAAAATCAAAACGTGCTACCAACGCGGCAATCTCCGCCACCGTTGGTTGAATGCCAAATTTCCTTGCTTTGCCCGACGCAAAACGGTCAACAGACAGCTCAGATGACAGGGTAAGAATTTCCATAGCTTCATGTCCAGCTTCTGGCTAAAAAATTACAGCGGCGCTTTGATGCTATCAAGCTGGAGTTCACCATCCAGCATCGCCTGCGCATCAGCAGCCTCAACCGCCGCTGCCAGTGCCAATACATAGTCAACCAATCCACTCTGGCGCGCATCAGGTGAGGCCGCGCCACGCAGCAGGTTGCGTTCCAGCGCTTCGGCGAGCGCCACTCTGTCCTCACTGTCGATCGCCTTGGTATACGCATCAAGGCGGCCCATGAAGGCCTCAGCCATGACCCGAACACGTTTTGAGACGCCCAGATCGCCTGCCCCCATCTCCCGAAGCGATAGATCCATGTCGGCAAACATTGAATCAAACAGCCGTTGGCTGAGGTTGCGCCCGTCGTCACCCAGTTCTTTTAGGCGGCGCATGACCATTGATACAACGAGCGCGAGCGCATCAAAACGTCCGTCAACGTCGTCACTTACACCATATTTGGCAAACAGATCGGGCCGGCGGGCAATCTCGATTGTCGCACAATACAGCCGCTCATGCGCGCTCAACTGCCGTTCCCTCCCCCAATTAAGCAGATTTGACACCCAGCTTTTTTCTTTGCTTTTCATCTGTGTGACATCTCACTATTGTGACGAATTAGACTAGCAGTTTGGATAGCGGAGTAATACATTAGGAAAGAAGAAATGACCAGCGATTCCCGTTTCATATTCCTCTTGCGGCAATTTGTCATGCCATTGAGTGTGGGCATGATTGCCGGCGTTGTCTTTTTAAGCCTCGGTGGCTGCGAGTCAAAAACTATGACGCATGGGCTTTCAATTGATGAAGCAAACCTTAGCCAAATACGCGTTGGTGAGAGCACACGCATTGATTTATTGGCTAGCTTTGGTAAGCCGAGTTTCAATGGTGCGTTCAATTCTGGCAAAGTCTATTATGTAAGCCAATTTATGGTCGAACCAGCAGGTGGCAAAAAGAAAACCGAATCACGCCAGATAGTTGCGTTTACCCTTAACGCGAATGACATCGTAACCTCTATCGACCTGATCGATGAGACAAGCGGGAAAACTGTTCTCTATCTTGATGAGAAAACGCCAACACCAGGCGATAATTTCGGCGCAATAGATCAGGTTTTTTCAAATTTGAAGCGTCGCCGCAACAACTAGTTAATGCCAAGAGATGGCCTGCACCACTGGCAAACACCCGGGTGCTGGCAATTGTCACCGCGCCTGTCACACTTCAACAACACGCGCTGTCTTAGCAACCTTGTCAAGTACCGCATTAATAAATCCAACGTCACCACCCACAGCATCACCAAGGCTAGCATATTCGCTGACAACCGCACGCGTAGGCAAATGTGGCATCTGACAGAGTTCTAACGTTCCGGCGCGCAGCAATGAGCGTTCAATCAGCGTTAGACGATCAACCGTCCAGCCAGATGCCAGACAGGCGGCTATAGTCATATCAAGGGAGTCAGCATCAGTTTCTATACCAGAATGAAGAGCCGCGAAATGTTCCTGATCCAGATCCTTTACACGAAAGGATTTGATCACATCCGGCGCATAATACTGAAGAAATTCAGGGGCAATAATGGCCGCAGACTTACCTGACATCAACGCCTGATAGCACACTTGAATAGCAGCAAGGCGTGCCGCAGACCGGCGGCGGACAGGCACCGGTTTTAACGGGTGGTGATTATGCGCCATCGTGGCCAAATTCCCGTCTCATCGTCGCCATCGCCATGGCGGCCCGCGCTGCATCGCCACCCTTGTCCTTGCGCGCCAAATCTGCCCGCGCCCAAGCCTGATCCTCATTTTCAACTGTCAGAATACCGTTGCCAATAGCCATATTTTGGCCAACTGCCAATTCCATCAAGCCTCGGGCGGATTCATTGGAGACGGTGTCATAGTGGCTGGTCTCACCCCGAATGATACAGCCAAGCGCAACATAGCCATCGAAATGCCTGTTGCCCGAATGGGCCATGGCAATCGCAGCTGGAATTTCCAGCGCGCCAGGTACGCCAACGCGCTCAAAACTACAGCCACCTGACTGTAGCGCAGCGATTGCACCGGCTGCCTGAGCATCAGCCAGCGCGGCGTAGAAACGAGCCTCGACAATTAGAAAATGTCCTGACATCTAATAATCCCTTATTCATCGTAAAGTCTCGGCCACGAAGGAGAGGTATTTTCAGCCAATCGTCTGGCAGGGCAATTCAAATCCAACTTTCTGTTAGATAGCAGATAGACACAGCGAAAGCCATGCAGGTGATCACACTGACTGATTACAACGATAATACGCAAGTCGCGCAGCATAGCGCGCCAGCATGTCAATTTCCATATTGACCCTCTGTCCGACAGTAATACGGCCAAGCGTTGTCACGTGCCAGCTATGTTCGATCACGTTCACACTGAATTCGCTGCCTCTGACCGCATTTACGGTCAAAGAAACGCCATCTAGGGTGATGGACCCTTTCTGAGCGATGAAACCAGCCAATTCAACTGGCGCCTCAAACCATACTTCATGGCTGTCATCGATGCGCATGATGGATTTCACTAAGGCAAGCCCATCAACATGGCCCGACACCATATGCCCACCAAGTTCATCACCAAGGCACAAGGCCCGCTCCAGATTGATGATGTCGCCCTTACGCCACTGACCAAGCGTTGTCACATTGACTGTTTCCGCCGATGCCGCAACCTCAAAACTGTGTGCATCGCGTGAAATGACGGTCAGACAGATTCCTGAATGCGCTATTGAAGCACCAATGGCAATTTCATCGCAGGGCCAAGTGCAGCCAACGCGCAACTTACGATCTCCCCTGTCATCGACGGAGATGATCGTTCCTATTGCCGTTACAATACCTGTGAACATAGCTGTTCTCTCTGAGGGGATTTCCGCACACCACCCATCTTTATCAATTTTCACCATAGCGCCGGTTAAGAACAAACCATCGGTCGTCACCGAGGCGACCTTCCTCTTGAACCATATAGTGTGCCCGGTCAGGTAAAGCCAGCATTGACATGCTATGGATCGCTGGAATTGCGTCACCGCCAATTAGATGAGAACTCTGCATCCAAACGATCCGGTCAATCAGATTATGCGAGAACAGGCTGCTAGACAGGCTCGCACCAGCCTCAACCATAATATGATTGCAGCCAGTAGCCGCCACTGCCTTCATTGCGACGGGAAGGTCTAGCCTGCCATCCGCATCAAGCGGAAGTTCAGCAAGCGTAACCCCTGCATCAGTGAGCGCGGTTTTCCTATCGCAAGGTACGCCCTCACGATGGAACAGCGTCAGCGGTGCCTTGTCGCGTGTTTTAACAAGAGCTGATGACACTGGCGTTCGTAGATTTGTGTCAAGAATGAAACGCGCCGGGCCATCATCGGAAAGGCCTGGCAGACGGCAGGTAAATTCCGGATCATCAGCCAGCACCGTGCCAATCGCCGAAAGCAGGCCATCGGTGCGACTACGCAGCAGATGCACATAGCGCCGCATTTCCAACCCAGTCAGCCAGCGCTTCTGGCCGTCAGCAAGCGCAATCATGCCATCAAGCGAGGTTGCCGTTTTCCATGTCACAAAGGGGCGAGACATCTTGACGCGCATGAGAAAACCGGCCAGCACACGCTTTGCCTCAGCAGCGCAGACACCAACCTCAACAGCAATGCCTGCGGTACGCAACCGTTTGATACCCGCACCATTCACGCGTTTGTCAGGATCGACAACAGCAATTACAACCCGCGCAATTTTCTGGGCGATTAGAGCGTCGGCACAAGGACCAGTCTGGCCTTTGTGAGCGCAAGGCTCAAGCGTGACATAGGCTGTGGCTCCGGCAAGCAGCTCTGTGGACGATTTGGCCATAGCCTCGGTCTCGGCATGAGGGCGACCTCCCCTTCCCGTGTGCCCAACAGAAAGTAGCTGACCAGCCGCACTGACAATCGCGCAGCCAACAGGCGGGTTTTCCGCCGTTCGTCCCTCAGAACGTCGCGATGCAGCAATAGCAACCCGCATCCAGCGGCAGTCTGTGTTGTAGATTTGCTGGACTGTAGGAATGTCAGTCACCAAGTTCTTTATCCACAAACGCCTCAAAATCCTTGGCCTCGTCAAAATTGCGATAGACCGACGCATAACGTATATAGGCGACGTGATCGAGTTCATGCAGCGCCGTCATCACCAGTTCACCAACATGTTCAGACGGAACATCACCCTCGGCGAAACTCTCCAGCTTTCGGACAATGCCATTGATAGCCCGTGCTGTGTCCTCAGGGTCAACATCACGCTTACGAAGGGCAATTTGAAACGAGCGTTCAAGTTTGTCGCGCTCAAACACTGACCGCCTGCCATTTCGCTTGACGATGGCAATTTCGCGCAGTTGCACGCGCTCAAAAGTGGTGAAACGAGCCTCGCACCTGCCGCATAGACGACGACGCCTGATAGCAGCACCGTCCTCGGCAGGCCTTGAGTCTTTTACCTGCGTTTCCTCATTTCCACAGAATGGACATATCATCTTCCGGTGCTACGCTACATATTGTTGGACTCGGAACTTTACACACTATTTATAGATCGGGAAAGCCTG
Organism: uncultured SAR116 cluster alpha proteobacterium; assembly: GCA_902596655.1. Classification (GTDB taxonomy): domain Bacteria; phylum Pseudomonadota; class Alphaproteobacteria; order Puniceispirillales; family Puniceispirillaceae; genus MED-G116. The sequence goes on from CACJUX010000026.1 coordinate 24,425, forward strand.
ACATAGCGCACGAACCTTCTCTCGCACCTCTGCCTCAACATTGCTGTTATCGGATGGGTTGGTGGCAAGACCGTCGAAGACATCGCCAATTAGATGACCGATCTGAATGAACTCCTCTTGGCCAAATCCACGTGTTGTTCCCGCTGGGGTGCCGAGACGAACCCCCGATGTGACCATTGGCGGCTCCGGATCAAAGGGAATGCCGTTCTTGTTGCAAGTGATACCGGCATGCTCCAGCGAGACTTCGGTGATATCACCGGTTAGTCCCTTTGGCCGCAAATCAACCAGTGTCAAATGCGTGTCAGTGCCACCAGATACAATTGCTGCACCACGCGCGACAAGTGTTTCGGACAGGATATTGGCATTCGCTACCACGAGCTCAATATAGTCGCGGAATTCAGGCCGCAATGCTTCGCCAAAGGCGACCGCTTTGCCAGCAATAGCATGCATCAACGGTCCTCCTTGAAGTCCTGGAAAGACAGCAGAGTTGAACTTTTTGCCGAGCGCCTCGTCATTACACAGTATGATGCCGCCACGACCAGCGCGCAGCGTCTTGTGAGTTGTCGATGTAACGACATGAGCGTGTTTCACTGGGTTGGGATGCACCCCGGCTGCAACCAGACCAGAGATGTGTGCCATGTCTATCATCAGATAAGCCCCAACTTCATCGGCAATCTTGCGGAAAGCCGCAAAATCAAGAGTGCGAGGATACGCTGAGCCACCCCCGAGGATCAACTTTGGTTTGCATTCCTTAGCTTTTGCCATCAAGTCATCATAATCAATTCGTCCTGTTTCAGCGCTCACACCATATTGTTCGGCCTTGAACCATTTACCAGACAGATTGGGCGCGGCCCCATGAGTTAGGTGGCCACCCGCCGCCAATGACATCCCAAGAATGGTGTCGCCGGGCTTAAGCAATGACAGGAAGACAGCCTGATTGGCCTGCGCACCGGAATGCGGTTGCACATTGACATAGTTACAGTTGAACAGCTGTTTTGCCCGCTCAATTGCAAGCGTTTCAACAACATCCATATACTCACAACCACCATAATAGCGACGACCCGAATACCCTTCAGCATACTTGTTGGTGAAGACCGACCCCTGTGCCTCCATTACCGCAGCACTTACAATATTTTCAGAGGCGATCATCTCTATCTGGTCCTGCTGGCGGATCAGTTCATGCTCAATTGCTGCCGCGATTTCAGGATCGCTCTCGCGCAGGTTTGCCGAGAAAAAGCCACTCATTACACTCTGCTGTCTAATGTCATCCATAATTTCATTCTCCATCGTTCGTTACTTGGGCACACGTTACCTAAAAAAAGTCATAACTCCCTCGGAACACACTTTGTGCGACTACCCCTATTTGGGAAGCTCCTTCAATTTGTCAACGCGTCGTTGGTGACGCCCACCCTCAAATTTTGTTTCCAGAAAAGCGTCAACGCAAGCCAACGCTGTTTCCGGCGCAATTAACCTCTCTCCAAGCGCAAGCACATTTGCATCATTATGTTGGCGGCACAGGCGCGCAGCAACCGGGTCCGATACAAGAGCAGCACGCGCCCAAGAAAACCGATTAACTGCAATCGTAATACCAATACCACTCCCACAAATAGCGATGCCACGAGCACTAGGGTCCTCCCGTAACGCCTCTGCCAGCTTTGCACCGAAATCAGGATAATCCACCGTTTCACCGGCGACTGGTCCCAGATCCTGCACTTTATAGCCTGAAAGCGTCAAATGCTGCGCTAGCCGTCCGCGCAGATCAATGCCAGCGTGGTCGGAAGAAAGATAAATTACGTCCGAATATCCCGTTATTATCAACCCTATTCCTCTCCGAGAGTTAAAAATCCTCTCCAGAAATGGCAATCCGCCCGCTGTCCGACTTCAGGACACTTCGCATAGCGAATTTCCAGCATACAATCTAGCGAAAAATCCCAGTTATTTAACGCAGAGCCGGCGGTGTCAGCAGCGGTTCTGTGCGGATTCCCAGGTTATACCAATTTGTTTTACATTTTTGAAAAAAAGATCATTTTCCTATCGACAAACAAATCGTTCGTGGATAACGTACAACAAATAAGGTTTAAGTCCGAGTGTTGGGGAGAGAGCCTAGTCCTTTATTGGCCTAGGAACAAGAAATGGCAAGGCGTATGCCTTGCTTTTTCGTTTTCGGTACTTATTCGGTTTTGGAGCGATTTTACCTACCAGCTCATGCCACGGCTGTTTGGCCCTGAAACAGCGGTTTACTTTCATCGGAAAGAAATGACACCCGAATTAATTACCAGATAAACAATCAAAAACAGCCCGCCAGCGATCAGTGTTGATGCAGCAATCTTAGCCCAGAGCATTGGTTTTGCCGGCGCTGAGGTGGCATGCCCAACCTCTGGTTCAGCCGGTGGGCGAACACCGAAGGGAAGACTCATCAAAAACACCCACCACCACAGTAGAATGTAAACCACGAGTCCCGAGACAAAATCCATCAGCCCTTCACTTCCTCAAGTTCAATCAGTGTGCCGCAGAAATCCTTGGGATGCAGAAACAGAACAGGATTTCCATGCGCCCCGGTCCGGGGCGTGCCGTTACCAAGCACACGCGCCCCCTCACCGACCAGCCGATCACGTGCCGCGAGAATGTCATCCACCTCATAGCAAATATGGTGTATGCCACCATCCGGATTGCGCCGAAGAAAGGACTTGATCGGCGACACATCCCCAAGCGGCTCCATCAATTCAATCTTCGCATTCGGCGCGGTCACAAATACCAGTCGCACACCATGTTCGGGCAAGTCCTGTGGCTGGCTGCAGTCAGCGCCAAGGCTGGCTTGCCAGATCGCGCTGGCAGCCTCGACATCCGGTACGGCAATTGCCACATGGTTGACGCGGCCAATCATGCAATCAGGTCCTCAGCATCATCGGCAACATTCTCATGCCCAACACGAATGACATGCACATGCGCAATCGGCCGCAGACCAAACATGGATTTGGCAACACGGCGCACCGCCTGCGAGACCACCTCCTCAACCGAGCTGTCATTGCGCCGCGCCCCGCGGCCAAGCATGCCAATCGCATCCTCGATGGCGATGCTGGCGGCAGCAATATAATCATCGGCAGCATTCTGGTCGCTGATCCCGGTCTGTGACACCGTCGGCACTGCACAGAGCACGCCCGAACGGTTCAGCACGACGCTGGCAGTGACAGCACCATTCCACAGCATCCGCCGTCGAGCGCGCAGCATGTCCGACTGTACCTCAATAATCTGCCCTCCATCATGGGTGAGCGCACCTGTATGAACGTCATCAATGATTTCAGCCCGGTAATTGCCATCATCACCGGCGGAACGACCATTCAGGCGAATCATGGCACCATTGTCGGGAATGACGGTCTGCGCCACCTGACAGCTCTTGGCCAGTGACGCATGCGCCATCAGATGCCGCGCCGTTCCATGCACCGGAATCGCAATTTGCGGGCGCACCAGCCCATACATCTCGACCATTTCATCACGTGATGGATGGCCCGAGACATGAACCGGCGCATCCTCATCCGTTACAAGTTTGATTTTCCGGCGGATCAACATGTCCTGAACCTTGCTGATCGCATTTTCATTGCCAGGAATCTGGCGCGAGGAATAGATTACCGTATCGCCAGCTTCCAGCGAAACCGACTCATGAGCGCCCACCGCAATTCTCGCCATTGCAGCGCGGGGCTCCCCCTGGGTGCCGGTGCAGATAATCACCAGGTGCTCGCGTGGCACAAGCTCAATATCGTCCTCGGGGATAAAATCAGGCATATCCCGGAGATAACCCACCTCACGCGCAGCAGACATGGCACGGTTCAGCGCCCGGCCAACAATGGCAACTGATCGGTCATTCGCCTGCGCCGCCTTCACAATCGAATCGATACGCGCCACATTGCTGGCAAAACAGGTCACTGCAACACGGCCTGTTGCCTGGGCAATAACCTTTTTCAGCCCGTTCCGCGCCTCGGCCTCGGAACCGGTTCGCCCCTCGACCATGGCGTTGGTCGAATCACCGACCATGGCTAACACCCCATCTTTGCCAATCTCGGCAAGACGTTCAATGTCAGTGTCCGTGCCAATCATTGGCGTTTTGTCAAATTTCCAGTCACCGGTGTGCAAAACAACGCCCGCATCCGTGCGGATTGCAAGAGCGGCAGGATCGGGAATTGAATGACTGAGTCCAATTAGTTCAACGCCGAAGGCGCCAATTTGCTCAACCGCGCTCATGCCAAGCTCTATCAGCGGTATCTCATGGTCAAAGCGTGACTCTGCCAGTTTTCGACGCAATAGAGCAAGGGTAAAGGCACTGCCATAAACAGGGCATTGAATGCGGTTCCAGAGATAGGGAATGGCGCCGAGATGATCCTCATGCCCATGCGTGAGAACAAGTCCCGCCAGCCTGTCGCGACGCTGTTCGATAAAGGTCAGGTCAGGCAGGATGACATCAATGCCGGGAGTGCTCTCATCGGGAAAGGAAATGCCGAGATCAACCATCAGCCAGCTGTCACGGTGGTGATAGAGGTTGGCATTCATACCAATCTCTCCAGACCCGCCAAGCGGTACAAACAGCAAATCGTCCTTCTTATACATCAAACATCCGTTTCGTAATTCTTGCTGTTTCGTGCGTAAATTTCAACAAGGCCTCTCACCGTCAGATCGAGATCAACCATGGTAATGCCATGCACATGGACCGCAAAAAGGCTGGCAAGGCCGCCCGTCGCGATTGCCGGCAGGGATTTTCCATATTGGCCGCGCAGTCGGGTCAACAAACCGTCAATCATGCTTACATAGCCCCAGAAAACCCCAGATTCCATTGCCGAGATCGTATTTTTTCCCAAAATTGGCAAATCGTCAGCCCATGGCCGAACCTCGAGACGCGGCAATTGGGCCGCCGCACGTTCGAGGGCATCAACCGACAGATTGACGCCGGGGGCGATGATCCCACCCTCATAGGAACCGTCAACCGCGATCAGATCAAGCGTTGTCGCCGTGCCAAAATCAAGAATGATCGCTGGCACGCTGTGGCTTGCCCTGGCACCAACTGCATTAACCAGACGGTCGGCGCCTGCCTGTTCTGGCTGGTCAATATTGACTTTGATGCCAAGATCAACATCAGGACTGCCAACCACCATCGCGCGGCAGGCAAACAGGCGCTGCGCTGCGCTATGTACCAGAGATGTGAGCCCGGGAACAACGCTGGCAATTATTACCCCATCGACAGTGGCGACGGCGTCACCAAGACTGTCGGCAAGGAGTGCCTGATAGGTTGTATCCGCAAGACTGACATCGCTGGCAAAGCGCCACAGGCCCATTTGCCGGTCGCCTTCATACAGGGCTGCAACGACATTCGTGTTGCCTATATCGAGCGCCAGCAGCATCAGACCTGTCCCATAAGTTCGACGTTTCCGGTAGAGATATGGTGCGTCGTGCCGTCATCGGCAAGAAGATGAAGAGTACCGTCCTCGCCAAGATCTGCAAAAATACCGCTGATGGCAGTATCGGCAAGATGCACCGTCATCACCTGCCGGCGGTGAACACAATGCGACAGCCATTCTGCCCGGACCGGGGCAAAACCAGTTTCGACATAGGCCGCATAGCGGCGTGCTAATTGCGTCTTATACGCCGTGGCAAGCACATGTGGAGCGACGCTGGTCTCTCCGAAATCATCCATTGCCACTGGCTCAAACGGCGCGTCTGCAAGCGGTACAACCGGAGCGATATTGACCCCCGTCCCAACAATCAGATTATCTCCCGCCACCTCTATAAGGACTCCGCAGAGCTTTCCCCGCCCAGCAATGACAACATCATTCGGCCATTTCAGACCAATAGTCTGGTCCGTAAGATAGCTCGCGATCACATCACGAATAGCAAGACAGGCAATAAAGGACAACCCAAACCAACGGCTGGACGGAAATGGAGGTTTCAACAGGACAGAATAATACATACCGCCCTGCTGGGAGGCCCAGTGACGACCGCGCCGGCCACGACCCGCGGTCTGTCTCCCAACAAGAAAGCCGGTACCCTCGGGGGCACCGTCAGCCGCTGCCGCACGGACAAGATCAGACGAGGATGTAGCTGTCTCAACGACAGTTATGGGCCAGTCACCAGTAGAGACCGTCAATTCCGCTCCTACTCCCTTAACGGACGCCACCCATCAACGCAATGGCAGCGATCTCGGTCGCCGTCAACATGCGGCCAAGGCCGGCAAAGAACAGCAGTATCACCGCCATTGAAACGCCAAGAACAAGTTTGTTGACGGCCGGAATCTCCACATCGAGCGGGACATCCGTATCCTCGAAATACATCAGGCGGATAATCCGCAGATAATAAAAGGCACCAACAACCGACATCACGACGCCGATCACCGCCAATGGCACAAGGCCAGCCTGCACCGCCGCAAGGAACACATACCATTTGCCGAAGAACCCGGCCAAAGGTGGAATGCCAGCCATCGAGAACATCATCACGAGAAGGCCCACGGCAAGCAGCGGATGCGTCTGCGACAGACCCTTGAGATCAGTGATCCTCGTTGCAGCCTG
>CACJUX010000027.1 GCA_902596655.1 uncultured SAR116 cluster alpha proteobacterium
GTTTAATTCGTGAACCGTGTGAGAAAACCTCTTTGGAGAACAAACGATGAGTAAATTTACTATCCTCGCTGGCTTTGTATTGGCCGGCCTAATGTCAACAAGTGCAATAGCTGATGGACATGGCAATCATGTATATGGTCCATTCCCTGTAACTCTGAAAGGCTACAGTGGTGACAAAACAGATTCTGTCTCATACTCCGGTCAGGTCGGCCGTCAGTTACTTCACAATAGCCTAAAGAAGGCTATTGGAAAAAATGCTGGGTTGGACACTTTAAACTCCTATTTTAATGGTTCTGATGAAGAACTTCCAATACTTGATCCGGTATCAAGTGAAAAATTCATGGTTGATCACTCAAATGTCAACGACATCTCAAAAACCAACCTCTCAGGTAAGGCCTATAAGGGTGACATTAGTGGCTGGCCAGGTGGAATGAGTGGTAAGGAAGTTTTAGCATTTATGATTGCTAGATCTTCAGAGGTCGATGGTGGATACGACGCGAAGCACGGTTACGATTATGCTCAGCTGGTGTCTAAATTTGCTATGGGCGGAATATTTTACCATCAGGCTTGTGATAATTATCTGGACGAAAAATTGGAAGCAAACAATAAGCCTAACAATAAGCCCTATAAAGATGGAGCTTATTACACAGGAAAAGAGCATTCATGGGATGAAGCTTTTGGTTATTGGGGCGCAGCTGCGCATGGAGCTACGTTGTCACCTGCGCAAAATTACAACATAGCTAAAAAGAAGAACATGGTCTCAGCTGATGCAAATTCAGATGGTGTTGTAAACCTTAAGTCCGAGATGAATTATGCTCACGCTTATTACGCTTCAGCTTTCGATAAAGGTGGGAAAACAAAATATTACAATACGATCACCCAAGCGTTTATCGACGGTCGTCAGGTTATAGCAGATGCAAAGGGCGAGGCTTTGTCTGACTCTGAGAGAAACACAATAATGGGAAAAGCCAGGGTTATTTGCTCAAACTGGGAAAAGGTGATCGCAGAAGCAGTCTTTAAATATGCTGGCAGCGTGTATAGCGATCTAGAAAAGCTTAAAAGTGGCGGTGACGCAAAAGCATACCGCAAATACGTAAAGCATTGGGGCGAGCTAAAGGGCTTTGCATTATCTCTTCACACTAGTCACCAAAACCTGGGAGAACTTGGCCGCAAAATTGATGGCTTGATCAAATTTGGACCAGTTGTAGGTGGTGTGTCTCCATCGCAAATCTCGATGAACGCTCGGCGCGTGAATGGTGTGGATGAAGCGGGTAACTTTACTTTTCAAGATGCAAGTGTAGATGAATACATGCTCTACATGCTTCGTCTTCAAAAGCTGATGGAAGATGAGTTTGGCGTCGTTGCAAAAAACAATGATAAACTTGCAGGGATTTCCAATCTTGCAGAAAAACTTGGTTCAGGTGAGAGCGTCGAAAACGACTAAACCTGTAAATTGGGAAACGCACGGTTTTCCCAATACCATACCTGGAGAACACAATGCCTGAGATTATTGAACTGATTTTTAGCGATTTATCAGCGCAATTTCTTAGCCCAAGGAAAAGGCTCTTTGTTGGATATCTAGCCTGCGCCTTTTGCATTGCTGTTCTTTGGGTGTGTGTAGCTAATCGGACGAGCTTGAAAAAAGCTATTGCCATGATTTTTGCTCCCGCGATCTGGCTAAGTCGTTCAAGCTTGTTCGATGTTATTTGTTTTTTAATTAACCGGTTATTGTTTTCCCTCTTGCGACCAGTGCTACTCACACAAATTACAGTTGCTACATTAGTTTATCAGCTTTTGCACCTTCAGGTATTGATGCCAATAGGTGCCCTAGAACATGTAAATTATTGGATTGCGGCAGCCACATTCACTGTTTTTTATTTTATTTTTGATGATTTTTCACGCTTTGGCGTCCACTATCTAATGCATCGCGTCCCTGCTCTATGGGAATTTCATAAATTTCATCATAGTGCAGAAACACTTACCCCACTAACCGTTACTCGAACACATCCCATTGAAGGACTAATATTTCTTATCCGGACGGCAGCTGTTCAGGGCATCACCATCGCCTTATTTGTTGGTTTGTTTGGAAGCAAGGTCGATTTAATCACAATTTACGGCGTAAGTATTTTTGGATTGATATTTCACTCGTTGGGATCAAACCTTCGGCACTCGCATATTGCCATCCGTTATCCGGTGGCGCTTGAGCAGATCTTTATTTCTCCGGCGCAGCATCAGCTGCATCATTCGTGCGACCCGCGGCATTTTGATCGCAATTTTGGCGTCGTTCTATCAATCTGGGACCGGCTTCTTGGCTCTTTTTACCCGTCAACCGACGAGAAAATCAGCTATGGCCTCGGACCGGCCGATGCCGGCTTCACAAAATCTGTTTGGTCGATGTACTGGCTCCCATTTGTTTCTTCGTTCCGACGTTTGACCCGTTTCAGACCCCGTCCTCCAAAAGGTTTCGAGAGATTAAGGTAGACCATAATGTGCAAGCAATGTGTCATGTCTCTATCGCACTATTGCGGTGATCCGGATCTTCCCGAGGCGGTGCAGCGCTATTTCCAATGCCAGCTAAGTTGTGGTTTCCGTTCGGTGCCGGAGGCCTTCATGGATACGGTGAAGATCTACAAACAGATCAGACCGGGAACACCTGACTGGCTGGTGCCAAAGAAAGTGGCGGAGATTCTAAACCCAAATCTGGTTCTCTAACCTGGGGCGTAACATGTAAGTTTTTTGCGCTCCACATTCGTTTTGGCAATCCCTTTTTAGCCCTGATTTGTCAAAAACTGCCCTTTTCTTTTTGGCATTTCGCGACCAGCGGTGAGGTTTCCAGTAAGCGCGTCACGTGTGCCGATAACCGCGCCATTCTCTCCATAAACCGGCAAATGCCCGGCATCCAGATTGCGGATCATGATTTTTGCAACGCCGTTGCTGATCAGGTGAAAGGCAGTAGCCAGACCGCCGAGTGGCATCAGCGGATTTGGCGGATGCCGTGCCGCTACTCTGTTCTGCAGCGATTCAATCGCTGCTTGCTGCACACTGATCTGTGGTGATAGAGAAAATCTGTCAGCACCGCGGATTGGTGAGTCAGCCCCAATGCCCTGCTCCTCAATCGACGGCGAACCTCGTTGAAGTTGTAAAGGCACTGCGAACATCTGCCGAAAGAATTGCACGCGTGATTGCCGAGCTATCAGATGTGGCTGGTTGATCGACGCCAGTTCAGCGGCTAGTGGCGTATTAGCTTCGGAAAAATTATTGCCAGGCATATTTGTAATGTTTGTGACAGTTTTCGGCGCGCCAACAGCCTGGAAATCATCGACAGCATTGGTCCTTGTCAGTAGATCAGCACACGCCATTACCGGGACAAACAGCACAAATGATATGGCGGCAAACCTAATGGCACTGCCAAAATTTTGAATTTTCCGTACCTTTGTCATACCGGTTTTAAGCAATTGTAATGCCAAACTTCAGTATAGACTAACCCATGGAATGAATTACCAATCCTTGTTTCCAATCACATCGCATTTAAACTAAGGAACGCAAGCATTTTGATGCGATGGTGATCCCAGGAGATATTGAACCCCAAACTTGTTAATGTGTGTGACGCAATTGCTCCACCTGTGATTGACAAAGGAGTTATTGCAGATCGCTGTGCCGTTTAAGCTGCCCTGATGCAGACTACGTCAGTTGTTAAATTCGGAGCTAGATTTCTACGAACGCCAAAAGCCACTGTATGATTACAATGGATAGAAGCAATTTAAAAAAAGCGACTTAAGGATACAAAAATCGTTACATCATTCTCTGACAAAAAAGGCCGCGCGGTTTAAATTCAATATCTAACAGCAGCTCACGATAACTTCAATCAACCTCCTGCTAGCAACTTTGTTTAGGACAATCTAAAAGAGAGGTTTGCGTTTATGGAAAAAATCAAACAATTTTGATTGTGTACGAGCCTAATCTACACAGGCAGCATGTTTTTCGCGGTTTATGGAGGCAAAAGAACCGGTCCTTAAATTATTGGCAGAAACAGATGTATTTTTGGAAAACCATGACTGTTCATATGTGAGGACGGTCGTCATACGGATTTTATCTAACTAAATCAATAATTCAAAAAAGGGAGCCAAAGGACTAGTTGGACGTTTCAGAATTTTAGGTCGAGCATGGCGATATGAACAAAGGGCGATGGCCTATAGAATGCGTGGTGAACAATAAAGATAGCAATTCGACTTGGGTCAATAACAGTTCACATAACCGTAGGCGAAAAGCATTGGCATTCATGACCAAGCAAAATAATGAAATGATCTCTTCAACTAAGAATACAAAATGATCCTGTGTCGCAGTCAGCAAGCTAATTAAAAAAGGGCCGTCATGGCCACCCTGCGGTTTGTGAGTAACATATTAAGTGTTAGCTTCCCAAAACAAAAATGGGGAAATTTTAATTAGAGTATTTACGGTGCTAAACAAAGGCAATCCCATTAAATTATAAAAAGAGCGATAGTTGGACTGGCTTTACAGTGGCCCAGTTGTCCCGCCTATACTACCGCGGAATAAGTGCGACGGGCACAGCTTAATATCCCCAAAATATGCGTAAGACAATGTTTCAGCTTTGAAACATAACTCAATGATTTGAATATTTTATCATCAAGCAAAAAATGGAAAAATAAAGAAGAAAAATTACAAATAAGTATTGTTAACAGACCTTTGAAAATAAGAATTTATTTTTTAAATTAAGATTAAATAACCTTTATTCGCAAAATTGTTTATCTTATGTTTTCCATGTTTACGCTTATATCATCCGCTGCATTTTACAAACACATCTTCCAGCTCACTAAGTGCCGCACATATTGACCAAGAACTCGACGCGGCTTACCTTGCTCGCCGGGACTTTGCCTTTCGGATCTGAATTTATGAAAATATTGATGCAAGTTAAAAAGGTGAAGTCTCAGCAATCAGGGCTGGCGGCAATTATCTGGGAAGTTTGTAGAGCCGGGAGCCATTTCCATCGAAAGTGTAAAATTTCTCATTATCAAAAGACAGGCCTGTAACACTGCCAATCTTTAATTCAGCATCTGGGCTGACACGAGCAGTGACCATATTGTCAAACCCGCAATCGATATAGGCGAATTGTTCTGATCCAAGATACTCGCACACTGCAACAGTACCGCTTATATGTCCCGCACCTTCAACACATAGTGCAATATTTTCAGGCCTAATACCAAGACTTGCTATAGCGTTGGACGGCGCTGACAAGAACCTTTTGCTGATAGCCTTTTTTCGACCTTTATTGTTACCAAAGCCAGAGAAGACGATACGACCCGATTCTTCCATGCAAGGTAACAGGTTCATTTTCGGACTACCAATAAATTCAGCAACAAACCGGCTATTGGGGTTGTTATATAATTCGCGTGGGCTACCAGCCTGAATAACTCGCCCTTCGTCCAATACTATAATTCTATCAGCAAGAGTCATTGCTTCGATCTGGTCGTGGGTCACGTAAATAGTGGTAATACCAAGTTGAGTATGAAGACGTGAAATTTCGAGGCGCATATTCATCCGCAAAGCAGCATCCAGATTCGATAGCGGTTCATCAAAAAGAAAGCCAACTGGCTCCCGTACGATTGCGCGGCCGATTGCAACACGCTGACGTTGACCACCTGACAGTTGTTTTGGCAAGCGGTCAAGCAGACTTTCCAGCTTCAAAATGCCCGCCACCTCGTCAACCCGTTTCTTGATTTCAGTCCTGGGCATGCCAGCAGTTTTTAACGCGAAACCAATATTTTCACCAACGTCCATATGGGGGTACAGCGCATAAGACTGAAACACCATGGCTAATCCACGCTCAGAGGGTAAATTGCCGGTAACGTCATTGTCATCTATGATCACTGACCCCTCGCTAGCATCTTCAAGTCCGGCAATGATACGCAGCAAAGTTGACTTGCCACAGCCCGATGGGCCAACAAAGACAACAAACTCACCATCTTCAATAGCCAGATCAACGCCTTTGATGACCTGCATATCACCAAACCATTTTTCAACAGCGTTCAGCTTTATCGATGCCATCTCACTGCCTTCATCCAACTACCTCAATCGGTGCCGCCATTTCTTTTTTGTTTAGATCGAGATAAACCGCAGCGGTCCATGAAAAATCCATGCCTCCAAGGCCACCTCCATCACGTGGATCAAAATATTCCGCCATACCTTGTTCATCAATCAGATTGATTGTGTCAATGCGCACCCGCGCTGCGAGATCGACTAGTCCGGCATCCTCAAGTCCACTGATAACCATGTGGTTCATGATAGCCCATACAGGGCCGCGCCAATACCGTTGTGGCTCGAACGCTTTATGATCTGGATCCCAGCTAGGCATGCCATAGGCACTAGCATTAAGAATCCGCCGACAATGCGCCTCCATGCTTTTTCGCTGTTCAGGTGAACCAACATCAGCAAAAAAGCTCAGTGTTGAAGCGTTAGTTATTGCATCGCTGAATTGACCAGTTCGCAAATCGCGCGCGCAGTAACCGCCAACCTCTTTATTCCACAAGAAATCTGAGCCTGCTTCAACCAGTTCAACCCAGCCTTTGATTTCATCGATGGCTAAATCCATTTCTAGGTGCTGCGCCATTGCCAACAAGTCGCGGCTGGCACGAAGGAAAATGAACTGCACCCCTGGATCGGCCATCAGAAACGGACCGCTGGTATAGATAGTTTGGCTATCCCAAGAACATTCACGGCCAAAATTAACGATCGTAATGAACCGGTCATATTGGTCTTGTGTAGGCCGCTGATTACTGTCCACATGAGAGACGTCACGCCTAGTATAACGCTCCAAATCACTTGGGATCATAATATTCTGCATACCAATATCCCAGTCTGGACAGTTGTCACGACCTGACTCCCAAGGATGCATGATACTAATTATTCCACGGCTGTCTGGATCACGGGCATTAATGAACCAACGATGATATGCCATCAGCTTATGGAAAATTTCCCTAGCTTTTCGTTTATCATACTCAGTACCCATCTGCACAAAGCGCCAGACGATGCTAGCTAATACTGGCGGCTGTGAATGTCCACTTGTTGGCGGTTCAGTATTGGTATTCCAGATCGTAGGCCCTGGAAAATAATCTGGATCATTGTGACGGAAAACGATATGCGGTATCATTCCGCAAGTCCATTGGGCGTCGAGTAAAGCGATGATTTCGAGCCACGCACGCCATTTATTGAAATGCCATATACCCAATGCAGTGAAAACGGAGTCCCAATTCCACTGGTATGGATATAGTCGATTTGTGGGGACCGTATAGCCTCCTCGGTCGTTCATCCTAATGGTGTCAATTGCTTCCTGAATTCGTTGTGCCATTAAGTTAGCCTTTCACACTCCCTGCTGTCAGACCAGACACCAAGAACCTCTCAAACCAGAGAAAAAGGAACAATACAGGAACTGTCGCGATAACAGCTCCCGCCATGAGATGTTGGCGGGGCACTTCAGATGAGTTCAGAGATACGATCCCTCGCGAAAGCGTGAAAAGCTTCACATCATCAAGAAACATGAAAGCGAATAAAAACTCGTTCCACGCAATCATAAAGACGTAAAGTGCGACTGAAGCAATTGCTGGCATAGACAATGGCATCGCAATGCGTGTGATGATCTGTAGTCGTGATAGCCCATCCATCAAACCAGCATCATCCAAATCAGATGGTAGGCCAGCAAAATATCCACGAAGCATATAAACCGCTACCGGGATCGTGGTTGCCGGATACACAATACATAAGGCAAAGAGTGAATTGCGCATGCCAATTTGGCTCAAAATCGCATACAGAGGGATGACGAGAATAATTGCCGGTATCAAATAGATGAGAAGCACCGAACCAGACAGCCAATGGCGCCCGGGAAAACGCAATTTAGCTACCGCATAGGCCCCTGGCACGGAAAACAGCAATGTGATCATGACAGTCGCAACAGACACAACGGCCGAATTGATTAGCAGGTTCAGAAAGCCATAATCCGTAAAAAGCTCTATATATGAGTTGAGTAACTTAGTCACGCTAAGACCGTAATCAATGGAGAGGTCGAGCGGATTGATAAGCAGACTATGCTGGCTTTTAAGGCTGGTCATTACCATGACATAGAATGGCACCGCAACAATAAGGATGAACATTATCAGTCCCAAACCCCAGAACAACCGTATGTAGAATTTTTCAGTCCCGTAGCGCGTCATAAATCCAGCGTTGGTAGGGCCAACAGTTTTTTCAATGCTCAACCAGCCAGCTACTGATACCAGCAGCAGCAGTAGCAACCGTTGCCACAAGGCTAAAAGACTTCCCGGATCGAATGGCGTGCCAAGTGAAAAACTGAAGAGAAAGCAGGATATCAAGATAATGCCACTTATTCTCCGTCTGTTTAATGATGCCGGCCGCTGCAATGCAGCAAACGCACCTACTACAAGACCAGAAAATGCGGCTGGGCCAAGGTCTAAAGGCAAGGCGACACCCGTCACAAGGATGGCAGTGATAGTAAAAACCAAATGCCACAGAGCGACCCAAACAAGGCCTGTCAATGCACTGGCAAAAATTCCTATCATCCAGAATCTCATCAGCTGGCATCCTTTGGTGAGAAGCGGATAAAAATTATTGAGAAGATCAGCAGAAAGACAAAAATAACCACTGCCACAGCCGCACCTGCACCCAGATTGGAAATGGCGAACGCCTGTTCATAAACATTCACTGTCAGAGTACGTGTGCCGGCATTACCGCCTGTCAAAAGGAAAATGTCGTCAAACTTATTGAAGGTCCAGATAAAGCGTAGCAAAAACAGTACAGCCAAAATACTGGCGATAAACGGAAACGACAAAGACCAGAATTGCTGGAACGGTGTGGCCCCGTCCATTTCTGCTGCTTCGTATATATCTGCAGGTATTGACTGCATTCGCGCCAGAATGAACAGAAATGACAAAGGAAAATAACGCCATATCTCAAACAGTATGACCATACTTAGTGCGACAGGAAATTTAATTGTCAAACCAAAAACGCTAATATCCGCGTTACGCTGACCAAAAAAATTGATTGGGCCCTCCGCAACGCCACTCTGTAACAGCATGGCATTAACTACTCCGGAGAATGGATCGAACAGAACAACCCAAGAAAAAGCTACGGCAATAACTGGTGCAACGTAAGGAAATAGCAACAATCCCCGGATTATCGATCTGCCAGGAAATGTTTTAAGCATAATCTGCGCGGCAAAGAGGCCAAATAACAATGCTCCCGCTGTGCCAAAAACCGTATAGTAAATTGATGTTTTCAGCACATCCCAGAATTCTGCAGCAGAAAACACTTTCTTATAGTTTTCTAGGGTGAATTCAAAAGATGTTACTGCATTCTGCGCTATGAAGAGCGTCTCAGGTTTGCTGGCTTTTAAAATATCTTTGGTGACCAGTAATGGTTCTTCTAGCACAGCTTCGATTACAAGCTTGCCACGTGCCCTTGCATCTAGATCACCGAGTGTGCATAGGACGGCGCGCCCGTCTCCTTCGGCTATGATTTTACATGCCGGATCGAGTAGAGTAATCAAAAATCCGTTGGGCAGGTTGTCGCGCAACGAAGCCTCAGTGAGGGGATATTTTATAGAGGAGTTACGAAACCTATATTCGATCTTGAAAATATCACCAGGCGAAGCAATGGTCCCCCGCAGCGCTTCTTTTATAATCAAGGATGGCGGACGCAAATCCCCCAAAGTAACAGGTTTAAATGAAATCCAAAAATTTGCCACCAACGGCAATAGCACGATTGCCAAAATCAAAGTAAATGTCGGAAGTAATAACAAAAAAGCCAACCGTTTCTCACGACGGGCAAGCTTTCCGTTGAAGTCTAATCTGGAGGTATGTGACATATTTCTTTTGGGACCATGGGCATACTAGCGGGCAGCCATCAAAGAAGCTGCCCGCAAATTTTTCTACTCGATAGATGAAAGTTCGGCGTTCATCTTGGCTACAGCGTCTGACGCGCTAATCTCGTCATCAATATACTGCCGAACAATCCTGTTAATTGCTTGCGAATTAATGATCTTCGAAGCGAGTGAAAGTTGGCCTTCCTTAACTCCCCATCGATCCGCAGTTTCTAGACCAGCGACAATGCGGTTTATCATAGCCGGGGCATAAAGCTCAGACAGTGGTGCCTTCCGATCGACGCCAACCGGAAGCTTTGACCAGGCTTTGACATAGCGGGCTGTATCGAGTGGCTCACCGCGGCGCACCGGAAATTTACCCTCGGGTGCGATTGACAGTGTGCTGGTGTAGCCATCTTTCATGGAATATGTCACGAACTCAGTTGCCACATCAGTATTCGCGTCGCTAGTGATCCCAAAGTAGCGAATATCGGCCCATGCAGCACCAGATGCGTTCGACGGACCGCCGAAGGTTGTCACTATTCCAGTCTTCGAAGCAAGCTCGCCTGAAGTTGGATCGTCATTGATAGTTGGCGGTGCAGAGTCCCGTAGGCCAGCCAGTTCGTCGAGGATGAATGGTGACCAAATAATCATGGCGGCCTTACCAGCGAAATACATTTCGCGTGACTGCTTCCAAAACAGTTCACCAGGCGGTGATGCCTTAGAAATTTTCTTGTAGAACTCTAAAACCTCCGTGGTGGAAGCCAAATCAAGCGGTGCAAATCCGTCAGCATTGACCGGTGATACACCATTGGCAAGGAACACATGCTCCAAAACTTGACTCATAAAGTTCTCATCAACCTTGTTTGGCGCTACAAAACCATACATAGACGGCGGGTTGTGAAGTGCATCAACAGCCGCCTCAATTGCAGCGTAGCTTGTCGGCGCAGCAAGACCTGCAGAGTCAAATAAATCCTTCCGGTAAACAACCATCTGTGTCCATCCATCTACTGGAACAGCAGCAGTCATTCCATCAAATTGCGCCATTGCAATGGCACCAGGTGCAAACGTATTCTTCTGCAATGTGTCAACGACATCGTCATTGGCCTCTACATCTAGAATGCCAGCCTCTGCCCATGGCAGAACATACTGTATTGTGTGGTATATTACGTCAGGAAGATCACCGGCGGCGAATGCAGCCGTTGTCCGCGTGCCTAGATCCTTTTCCTCAACTGGTATAACTTCAACCGTGTGGCCTGTTCTTTTGTTGAAGTCAGCAGCCATGGCCTCTTGTTTAGCAAGGCGTTCTGGCTGGTTTTCCGTAGTCCAGAACCTAATCGTTTCGGCATGTGCCACACCAGCAACCATCACAGTGAAGATTGCAGTCGCTGCAGCCAAATGGAACTTTTTCATTTTCCCTCTCCTCCAAATGTTGTGTTTTTATGCTGTCGAGATCCCGACAGACGCTTCGGCCAACCCGGCACGGGAGGGTTGTCCGTTCCTCGCCGCACCAAGGTTGCGCGGTAGAGTTTTTGATGATCCTCTGGGGAGTCCCCATTCTCGACCATATTGATAACAATTTCGACCAGTTGCTGTCCGGCAGATTGCAGAGGCTGTTTCATTGTCGATAGGGGGGGCTCGAGCCACTTACCAATCTCAAGTCCGTCATATCCCATGACAGATACTTCATGACCTGGCACCAAACCAAAATCGCGAAGGGCGCGCATTGCCCCAATAGCAACATGGTCTGAAATACAACAAACAGCAGTTGGCGGGTCAGCCAGCATAAGAAGACTTTGCATGGCGACAGCACCACCAGCATAGCTGAGTTCAGCTTTCTGGTGCAGGTCTGGATCAACTGTGATGCCAGCCTTGACAAGTGCATCACGCCAGCCACGCGCGCGCTGTGATGAAAAATTGTAGCTCTCTTCTCCACCGATATGAGCAATACGTCGATGGCCCAACTCAATCAAATGTGCCGTCATATCAGAAAAAGCAGTTGCATTATCAACATCAATCCAGGCGGCGGCAGCACTATCCATTGAACGACCGTGCGACACGAACGGAATTTTCAGTTCATGCAAGATTTTAAAACGAACATCACGCGTGAGGGTCCGTGAAATGATCAGCCCGCTGACATGACGGGTACGTGAAATTTTTTCAAATAACTCTATTTCTTCTTCAATACTATCCGGCACTAGCAATGAAAAATCCCATCCCTTAGAGTTGAGCGCTCCGGCCATCCCTGCCATCAATTCAACCAAAAAAGACGAGTTGAACTGGCCATCTGAGCGCGGCATAACGTAAGCGATATTGTCAGCTTTGCCGGATGCTAGGCGCCGTGCATGAGGATTTGGGAAATACCCGGTTTCACTAGCCGCCTTGCGCACTAAAGCCTTGGTATCTGCGGAAATATCCTGATAATCATTTAGCGCGCGCGATACTGTACTTTCGGACAGTTTTAATTGCTGCGCAATTGTATTTAGCTTCATTTGTCCCCCAACAAATTCTTTATTAAAGCGATTTCGGTGTCAACCGAAAACGCTTTCGGTAATTATTGGTCTAGTTTACGGTATTTAAAAACAATCACGAATGGCATGAAAACTCCAAATGACACTGTTCTATAAATCCTCTGTACTTAATAAAGTAAGCAGACATCTAATCCGCCCCGAAGATAAAGACAGCCTTTCCTTTGCCTCTGCGCCAGACAGCCAATCTCGTCTTTGTCGTGCTTGGCTTCTCAAAGAAATTCCCGAACACCCGGACCATGACGAATCAGTTTTGCTGGTTGAGCGCAATGCTACGACACCGACCAACAAATTTCTTAGAGCTGCTCTGGAGGGAGCAAAAATGGATTTTGGCGGCTTCTCTAACCTTTGGTCAATTTTCTGCCCAACTGCAGAGGCAGCAGATAAAGACCCAAAAGCCATGGCGGATACGCTAAAGGAACGACGACGCCTTTTTGCAATTAGTCCCTCAGTTTGCGGCCTCACAGACCCCGCAAACGAGCTTTTGCTTACCACAAACGCGCTTGTCTCACCACCACTAGACCCGCAGTCTTCTTTTATACCAGATGACCTTCGCCACGAGGTGTGGCGGATTTCGGACATGCCACAAAGTTTTTGGTATGACCATCCTGTCCCACTCGATGCTTCTCCGGAAGAAAATGAAATCTTATATGGCATAAAACAGCTTGATGAGGCCTTAAAACTGGAGTGCGATATGGGGCACCTCCATTCTGGTGCCAAGATTGACCTCGCTATTTCAGTTTCTGTTACACACGAGGGGATGGAACAGATTGCCATAAACTATGTGCGCAATCTTATCTGCACGCATCTTAAGCTAAAGCATCTGCGGGTATTTTTGTTTGACGAAATACGCTGCCAAAAAATGATCGAGACACTGTGTCCCGGAGACGAGACAGCTAGCAGCGTGTTTGGAGTAAATGGGGCCTATGGCCGACATTACAGCTTTCTAAAAACCCTTCTCCTCGTATGGCAACAAACAGTGAATCCAAGTGTCTCATTTACATTTAAAATCGATCTTGATCAGGTTTTTGATCAAATGGCGCTATTGTCCTACACCGGTCAAACGGCGCTACAGCATTTAATGAACCCGGCGTGGGGCGGCAGTGCAAGAGATTATGCCGGACGGGAAGTTGATCTCGGGATGCTGGCTGGAGGACTTGTTAATGAGCGCGATGCCAAGGCCGGGTTGTTCGTGCCCGATATTCAGAGACCTGATAGCCTTCAGACTAGAAAGGCCTTTTCCTCTAATCGTCTGTTTTGCCCCCAATGGCCCCAAGCAATCTCCACCGAAGCTGAAATTATGCAAACTGAAGGAGGCTTTCAGCGCATCCACGTGACCGGAGGGACCACCGGCATCACTGCACAAGCATTGCAGAGATGGCGGCCATTCACACCTAGTTTTATCAATCGTGCAGAGGACCAAGCCTATACTCTTTCAGCCATCGAGGATAAACTATATTTGTCTCACCTTCATGCAAACGGACTTATTATGCGACATGACAAGAATGCCTTCGCAGGTAAGTCAATTGCTCACGCGGCGCCCGGTAAGGCCATCGGAAATATTGAACGTTTAATGTTTTTTAGTCGTTATGCAGCGTTACAACCACTTGGCTTTGAGGAGGTTCGAAATCATTTTTGGCCCTTTACATCCTGTTTCATGCATCCCCAAGCGAAGACTTTGGCCGCGCTGATCTTCTTAATTGATGGATCATCAGCAGGAGGGCGTTTCGTTGATGAAGGTGCACCGCGCCTCATGAAATGTTTAGATTTCTGTGAAACCGATATGGAGTCGAGGCTTGGATGTGAAAGGCGCGGTTGGCACAACATTTATGAAGCTCTGTCAGATAAGCGGTATTCAAAAACCAGTCTAAGCAAAATAATCGCTGGCGCTGCATTAGATTACTCAGCCTGATTAAAAACTCCTAGAGGCTCTGATTTGTTGGAAAATCGAGCTTTGCAACGCACGACGTGGCTGTACTTCACAATGGCTATGGACAGGAGCAGTTTTTGACCCAACCAACATGGTTTTTATCGTTAAGAGAACAACAAAGCATAAATTTTGTCTTATTGAATTCCAATTGGTACGCAAGTCAGCACTCACTTGCGCAAGGACCGAAGCCCAACACCTGTCGTCTCAAAACCTCCATCAACAGAAATACACTGTCCCGTGATGTAACTTGATTTGCTCGACGCAAGAAAGAAAATTGTTTCTGCTACCTCTTTTTCAGTACCGTAACGGTTCAGAGGAATAGCCTCATGATAGGCATCAACAATATCTGGCGTGTGCACTGCCATCGCCAGTTTGGTGCGCACCGGGCCGGGAGCAACGCAATTAACCCTAATGTTATGTTCACCCAGTTCAGCAGCTTGCTGCTGCGTCAGGTGAATAACGGCAGCCTTGGAAGTTCCATAGGCTGTTCGCAATGTTGAGGCCCTAAGACCAGATATTGAAGCAATGTTTATAATCGCACCACCACTTTTCTTGAGGTGAGGTATCGAAGCTTGAGAACACAGAAAAACGCCATCAAGGTTTGTAGCCATAACAGCTCGCCACCTATCAAAGCTGGTCTCCTCGATGGCTTCAAAATCTGCAACGCCGGCATTATTTACTAATGCAGTCAAAGATCCAGTCCACGCGTTTGCCGAATTTATCATTTGAGCAACAGAGTCTGGTTCTGAAACATCACACACAATTGCTTTTATTGGCCTGCCTTTGCGTTCTCCGACAACCTTCTCCAGCTCTTTAGCATCTTGATCTACCATAGCCACATACCATCCCTCTGAAATGAAAAGATCTGAAGTAGCTAATCCGATGCCCCTTGCAGCACCTGTAACGACCACCATTTTTGTTTGGATATCTTTTCCTAAGGATGTTTTGTTCATCATCATTACCTTGTTGATCATTAGTAGTTACAATGGAGCCTAAGTCAGCGGGTAATTTTTACCACTACTAAGGAGACTAGGATGAAACTTAAACTCCATCATATCAATCTCTCGACGACGGATGTTGAGCACATGAACAATTTTTATCAACATATTTTGGGACTGAATGAAGAACATGAGGGCCTTCCAGTTCTTGAAAAAGAGAGAGGTTATGCCGGTGATGTCGCATTTGTCTCAGATGGAGACATTCAAACTCATTTAGCGGCCCGTGATATTGAAGCAGGATTTCGCACTGGGATGATCGTTAATCCTGTTTCACGAGGGCACATAGCATACAGGTGCGATGATATCGAAGCCTTTAAAGCACATCTTGATGAAAACGACGTGCCCTACTCAGATTGGGGTGAACGCGCTGTTGCCGGCTGGCATCAGATTTTTTTCTACGATCCAGAGGGGAATGTAATAGAAGTTCATCAAGTTCGGGACAAAGCCAATAAAGTCTTGTAAGGCTGCACCTCAGGAGAGGATTTAATGCGTTCATTAATTACTATCATTTTAATTTTGGTTGCTATTCATCCAGTTAATGCGGATACAACAAACAGAGCTTTGCAAGTATCCCCAGTCCCGGGACTTTTTGTTGGAGGGGTTGGCCTGCTTTGCAAAAGTTCAGAGGGTAATAATGCTTATGTTTTGCTCACTAAAGATCGTGAAACAGCAGGAAGCGCCACTTTCGAGGGCGATGATGTCACTTACGACATGATGACTTTGAAGCGAAAAACACCTGATTTCTATACCTATTCTGCCAATGAAAACTTCGTTATCAATCGCCAGAGCCTCGCGCTTGAGACAGATTTCAGGAGTTATTCATGTAAAGTTCAGAATATTAGCGACCTTCATAGAGCCGCAGAGAAATACCTTAAAATGCTTTTAAGCAAGAACAAGGTCTGATCCAGTTAAGAATAGCCACAGGTATGCACCGGTCCAGCCTGAGCATAATGAAAGGGACTATAAAATCTATTAACTAATTAAAATATTTTGATTTCAATAGGGGTTGAGTCATAAATATGCCGACTAGAAGTGATAGGTATACAATTTGAGAACAATGTCAAATTGACAAAATCCAATGTTATTAGTGACGATATTGCGTCAGGTTGACAATTAAACTTTGTTCGGAGGAATGAATGTTTGCTACACGTATTTGTGTCGCTATTTGTTTGTTTTTTCGACCATTTCTGTCGCTAAGTCCAACACGGAAAAACTAGACAACATCGCAGCATGTTCCGGCATAGTTCTAGGTAATGGAGCCGTGGATCTGTTTCTGGGAGATGAAGCATCATTTGATGCTGCAGCGAATATTGCGTATACCGCCTATCTTTCAGAGGCATTTGCTGGCGGTTACGAACAGTCTGATATACAAATTGCAGACAAAATTCTTGGTGGGGATACTGATAAGGTAATTGTTGCATACAATACTGATGCTTTTTCGAATGACCTATATGAGGAAATTGTTGCTTGCTATCGATTAATTTCGACCCAGTTAATTGAAAGAGGCGAGCCCACCTTTACAAATGATAATAAATGGTTAGATCTAAAAGAAAAAAGCATGGCTACCATCAAACGCATGTTGAAAGCGGGATAATGGCGTCAAATACTAGTAATAGCAGCTATGTCATGGTCAAATAATCTTTAATGATTGGATACTAGGCATGAATACTGAGCCTTGATCACGCATGGACACGCGCAAACGGACCGGGTGATCATTGCCGGCGGCGGCATCGGCGGCCTGGTGATGGCATTGACCCTCCACCAAATTGGTGTGCTGTTTCTGGTAATCGAGCAGGCCTCTGAAATACGTCCGTTAGGTGTTGGTATCAATCTTCAACCATATCCCACACGTAAATTGATGAAACTTGGTTTTACAAGAAACAATCTCGACAGCGTTGGCTTGCCAGCCCTTAAGACGGCGGTTGTCGGTCTGAACAGACAAGATATTAATGCCACACTGCCCGGCATCACTGCCAGTTATAGATGGCTGCAATATGCGGCGTATCGGGATCGATAACAGATGGCAGCATATGAAAGGTTGCGCCGCTTGGCTGGTGAAGATGCAATTTGGCTTGAATCATGTGCAAACGGGTATGATACCTAGGGTGCGAGTTCTGTGACCGTTATGACCAAAAATTCTTTTGGTACTCAGCGCTTGACACCCCCCTAATTATCATTGCAGGTGGCATTCATTCCGCCATACGATTGCAAATTTATCCAGAACAGCTTCCAATAAATTGGAGCGGTGCCTTTCATGTGGCGTGGCACAATGCTACCGAGGCCCCTCCGCCCCGGATCATACGTTATCGCCCTCGGTACTCAACGTCAGCGCATGGTGACCTATTCTATAAACGCAGACGTTTCTGACATCGGATTAGCCATGATCAATTGGATTATTGAGCTCATCATTAAAAATGCCGAGTTTGCCATCCATACAACATACCGCAATTGTGTTAGCTAGATATTTTGATTCATTTTTTCAATGGCCGGATCTTTGACTGAATCGACGTGCCGGCATTAATCCATGGTGTGGAGGCAAGCTATGAAAACCTGATGATTAATAGTGAATCGGTGCCGAGCTGGGTATAATGACCTTTGGCACTTATAAAAGACGCGGCACATCCGATGTATCCTACCGGATCAAACGGTTCCAGTCAGGCTATTGTGAACTCACGCGTTATCAGGGCAAAAATTCTGGCGCATGCTGTTGGGCCATCGGGAGTATTAGCTGACGAAAAAGTGCTGTGCAAAATTGTATCGGACATTGGTCTTCGCAATCGCAAAGCTGGGCACTTTGGATTGCTGGATCTTGTGGATAACCAATGCTGCGGCGTTCTTGACAATTCTGATGAGATCATTCCTCTTTTGGAAAGACAAAATTTTATGTGACGGTATCAAAGTGCTAGCGGCTTTGCACAAGATATATTTAATGCAGCAGCACCAAACATTGCCGCCGGCGCGCGTATCGCAAATAGAGGCTGATATTCAAAGAAAACAACTCCTACTGGCGTCATCCTTTTACCCAAACAACCGATCATCAGTAGGGTAAAGGGTCACAGCAGGTAATGAATTACCAATTCTTTTTTCACCAAAAAAAAATTTATCTGTGTTTGATTGACAGATGCTAAGTGCGCTGCAACCGTTTAACCGACTAGGAACAAAAATATTAAAGGAGGAATGAATGCGAAAAGAACTTTTTGATAAACTTGCTGTTTTAGCAAAGCCGGCTCCACTCGCTGCTGTCCTGACGATGTCACTTACCTCATTTCAGGCCACTGCAGACGAAATTGTGGCACGCATGTCAGGTCATTGGAGTCCAACTCACCAAAGCTCGATACATGCGCAGATGTTTGCCGATGAAGTGACAAAGAGGTCAAACGGACGGTTGAAGATTGAGTATTATCCTTCCAAACAGTTGTTTGGTATTAGGGAAGTTCTTGGCGCGATCACTTCTGGCGCTGTTGAATTAGGCGGCGTTGTTGGCGTTGTGAGCTTTCCGCCAATCAACAAGAATTTCAATGTTGCCTCCTATCCGGGGCTATTTTCATCGTATGAGCAACAGCGCGGTTTTTTCCTTGAATCATCCAAGGGGCAGGAAATTTGGAATGATATCACTCAAAAAAGCAACTCACAGCTGATCATGTATAATCCGGTTGGCCCAGTCATGACATTCAGCAGCGCTCGTGAGCTGACAAGCATTGATGTGATGAAAGGCCTTAAAGCAAGACGCCTTCTGAAAAGCGAGCTTCCAATGTGGAAAGCACTTGAAGCGAATGCCGTCTCACTGCCGACCGGCGAGGTTTATACGTCGCTGCAGACTGGAATGATCGATACGATCAACAGCCCTCCTGGTTCAATCGAGGCATACAGCTGGTGGGAGTTCCTCTCTTACGGTCAAAAACCATATCAGTACTTTGCTGATGCTTACATCATGGCCAACAAAGATTGGATGAAAAGTCTACCTGATGACTTGCAGCATCTGGTCCTGACAGTTGGCGCTGAGGTTGGTCAAATATCGACAGATACCATTCTGGGTGCCGGAGAAGACACGCTGAAAAAATTTGTTGATCGTGGCGGAGTAGTAACTGAACTAAGCGGTGCCGAAAAAACGAAATTCGATAAATTAATGCAGGATAAGGTAATGCCAGCGATGGCGGACATGTTCGACAAGGATACGCTGTCTGAGGCTCAGCTTTATGCGAGCAAGTAACACGGAGTGCGTCAACATCGTAGGAAGGCTAGCGCCGTGTTGAAAGCGGCGCTTGTTTTTCTGTCCAAGGCGAATGAAAGGCTTGAAAAGGTCATATATTTGCTTGCGATGTTCCTTGTGGCAAATATGGTGCTTGCTCTGTTTTTGAGTGCATTAATCAGATATCTGTCTGGAACCGGATATGACTGGTTCATAGAGTTGCCACCAATACTGACAAGCTGGCTCGTCTTTCCGCTGTTAGGGCCTTTGCTGAAATCGGGAAGCCATATCAAAGTTGACGTTCTCAATAATATTCTAAGTGCCCAGCAGCTCTCTATATTGAAGTTGGTTATTGCGATAATTGCTCTCATAGCATCAATTGTTTTTTTGATTGCTGGAATTGAAGCGACAAACCTTTACTTCAAGCTGGGTCAGGTCATGGAATTGGAAATTGAAATTCCTGTTTGGTGGGTGTACCTCGCTTTTCCTACCGGATTTGGAGTCATGACGCTTTTTGCGACTGAGCTTATTCTGGTTGAGTTTTTGTCGTTGCTTGACCAACGAAGAAGTTGAGCAAATGTACAGTCTGGCAATTTTCTCATCCATAGTGCTCCTTTTAATGTCGGTCCCAATTTTTTTGGTCTTCGGAATTGGCAGTTCAGCTGCTGCTATCCTCGGCCTTGGGTTGCCATGGTCTACTTTGATTCAGGTATCCTTTGGTGCAATGACAAAGCACATACTTGTAGCTGTACCGCTTTTCATCTTTGCTGGAATGGTAATGTTGAGAGGCGGCGCTGCAAAGCGTTTGGTAGATTTTGCGACGGCGCTTGTCGGACATTGGCCTGGCGGGCTTGGCATTGCAATGGTCCTCGCTATGGGATTCTTTGCCGCATTCTGTGGTTCGATATTAGCTGCCATTACTGCAGTTGGCACTATCATGATGCCAAAGATGCTTGAGCAGGGTTATCCAAAGCCCTTTGTAATCGTGCTGGCGGCGTCGGCGGCTCTTCTAGAAGCACTAATACCACCTTCAAATGCTGCCATTTTATTTAGCGCATTGACCAATGTGCCTGTATCCCAGACTTTTGCCGCGGGTGTAATTCCAGGCCTAATCTTGCTTTTCCTCATGGTTGTTGTTGTTCTCATCAAATGCCGCAATATAAGGAACCCAGCTCCAGCTTCTACATCTGCGCGCTGGCGAAGTTTCATAGGTGCCCTGCCCGGGTTGATAACCCCCATCATCATTCTAGGCGGCATTTACGCCGGTTTGCTGACCCCGTCAGAAGCGGCTGCTGTGGCAGGTGTTTGGGCCATATTGATGGGATTTTTCATTTACAAGGAGCTGACCGTCAAGTCACTTTGCCTCGCATTAAAAGAAACGGCGACAATCACCGCCATCATTTTTGCAATTATTGCGACGGCCACTTTTCTAAGTGTCGTACTGACCTATAGCCAGATCCCGCAGCAAATTGTAAATTATTTCACAGACATGGGCGCAACTTTTACCCTCTTCTGGGTGGCGCTTGCAATTATTTGCCTATTACTAGGTACTTTTGTTGAGATCGTTCCTGTTTTCTATCTTACCGTGCCGATTTTCGCAGCGATCACATTATCCTTTGGTCAGAGTTTACTACATCTCTATGTCGTGTTTGTTGCCTTTGCAGGAATTGGCATGATTACACCGCCTGTCTGCGTCGGTATTTACACAAGCGCTAGTGTCATTCAGGAAAACCCAGCTAGAGCGTTTCGCGAAGTGCCACTTTTTGTAGTTATCGGGATTTTGTATGGGATAATGATGATCTTGATACCTGATGCCTCAACCTGGTTACCGTCACTCTTGACCAACTAAAGGTAAAAAATTTTTGAGGGATAATGCCACTGCTCAAAACTTGCAGCCGACCTCAATTGCCAAAAGTGCGCGTATGGCATGTTCAAGGGAATATTTTTACTCGTAATTTGCGTCAAAAACATTGTTTTCAATCACAGCAAAAATGAGTTGCGGAGAAAATCTAAAAGTAAAATTAAGTAATATTTATTAAAACCGGTAATGAAATTATTTTTGCAGCGCTATTTTGCAGCTCCTGTGTAGCCATACAGAATATTTTAAGATCACACCATTAGGTAACAATATGAATTTATGGCGATTCCGGGAGGACTCGAACCCCCAACCTGCTGATTAGAAGTCAGCTGCTCTATCCAGTTGAGCTACGGAACCACGTGACAAATTACTGCCTGATTTCTGATGATTTGTCCAGCTAACATCAAGCTGTTCGCGAGGGTACACGATTTCTAATGCGTCCAAGAACCACGGCGTTTATACGCGAAATTATCGGCATAGGCTTTTGGCTTAACGCGGCGTGTTTTGGGCTCAGCCAAGTCATAGGCTATGTGATGCGCTTCGGCATAGGCGATCGCTGTCTCGCGGTTAGGAAACCGCAAGCGCACCTGCCGTTTGGTGTCGGCGGAGCTTTGCCAGCCCATTAGAACGTCAGGTTGCACTGAGGAGCTCCGTGGATATTCGAGCACCCACTCATTGCCGCGACTAACTGTTGCCTTACGCCCAGACTGCATTGAGGTCTTGCTTGGTCTGTAAATTTTCGCGCGCGTCATGAACCGCTCCTGGCTTTTTTTGTTGCGTCTCGCTCCACTGATTTGACGATATACCAGCCGCAGTTTCCGCTGGCGCGTCTATTCAAAAATCGCAGCGATTGGTCGGAGTGGAGAGATTCGAACTCCCGGCCCTCTGGTCCCAAACCAGATGCGCTACCAGGCTGCGCTACACTCCGACGTGTGTTTGTCTATCGCTTGTCCAGAACAAATTCAAGTCCTGTTATGACCACTTTTGTGAAATTATTTCACTGCGATTATTTCATCGTAAAGACCTCGCCATTGCTAACGCTAATGTTCAACTGGGAGGACCAGGCGCGTTTCCGGCCCGATGCCGAGCTTTTCTGCCTCCCCTGCATTCAACTCCAGCACATATTGCGCCGTTGAGCGCCGCGGCGTCAGCGTCAGCGGCGGCACATCCCGTTGTAGTGAGACAAATTTGCCGGCCCTGTCGAAAAAGACCATGTCAAGCGGGATCAATGTATTCTTCATCCAGAACGCGCGCATCCCCTCACCCTCATAAATGAACAGCATTCCCGTCCGTGCGGGTAGCTCCTCGCGATACATCAACCCTTGGCGGCGCTGTGCCTCGTCAATGGCAAATTCAACCTTAATAAATAAATTTTCGCTTGTGGTGCCGACAAGTTCGATCTCGCCGCTGGCAAAATGCTCCAGGTCCTGCGCAGTTGCGGGCTTCATTAGCAGCCAAAGCCAAATGACAAGAGCAGAGATCCCAGCCGCACACAAGCCTCGGACATTCATGTTGCTTGCGGTAGCACCATCGCGCCTCTCCTAGCCAAGCAGCAGATAGCCAAGCAACAATATTAGCGAAAGCAGCAGCGCCTGCACCATCACCGCCCGTCCGGGGACCGTGGGGCCGGAAATTGGCGCATGCATTACCCGGTCAATCGCCGCCCAGCCCACGTCGCGGTACCAGATCAGCATCCCTACAAAACTGACCCAGACCCCCACCACAGCGTTCAGTACCGGTCGACCAATGCGGGGTGCAAGCGATCGGTAGAACCAGTCAGAATTCAAAACAGTTGATGGAATTTCAGGAGGATACCACTTCATCCTTACCAAAAATATAAAGGCGAGCATGGCAAAGATCAGCAGCTGCAGCTGGCCGGTCACATGGCTGACGTCGTATGGGTGGTAATCAATCGCATAGGGTAGGATCGCATAGAGCGGTGTCGGGAACACACCAATGCCAACACACATCAACGCGGCAATTCCCATCGCAACACGCATGCCAATAGGGGCCTCGTCCGTCTTATGCCCGGATGGATGTGCGAAAAAGGCAAAATAAGGAATTTTGATCCCAGAATGTTCAAGCACGCCGGCCGAGGCAAACAGCAGCACCATATAGGCCCAGACAATACCGGTGTCGCCAAGTGCTGACATCGTCAGTGATTTCGCGACAAAACCGGAGAAGAGAGGAAATGCGGAGATCGACATCGCCCCGATGATGCAGCAGACCATGGTAAAGGGCATCTGCCGATACAACCCGCCAAGTGCCGACGCTTTGATAGTACCAACCTGATGCAGCACCGCACCCATGCTCATAAAAAGCAGCGCCTTGTA
The DNA here is from genome assembly GCA_902596655.1 of uncultured SAR116 cluster alpha proteobacterium. Classification (GTDB taxonomy): domain Bacteria; phylum Pseudomonadota; class Alphaproteobacteria; order Puniceispirillales; family Puniceispirillaceae; genus MED-G116. The sequence goes on from CACJUX010000027.1 coordinate 23,720, forward strand.
GAGAATATGCACGAAGGCATGCGCCACTGCGCCATTGAGCGCCAGTTCCGAGCCGATGCCGACCGCTACAACCATGAAGCCAAGCTGGTTGTTTAGGCTGAAGGCAAGCACGCGGCGCAGATCATTCTCAATCACCGCAAAGAACACCGGCAGCGCGGTCATCGCCGCGCCGATCCAGATCAGCATGTCAATTCCAGCAAAGCCTCGCGCCAGCGCATAGATGGCCAGCTTGGTGGTAAAGGCAGACAGCGCCACCGTCCCGGTCGCCGTTGCCTCTGGGTAGGCGTCCTGCAGCCAGCCATTAAGAAACGGAAAGGCCGCCTTGATGCCAAAAGCGAAAAAGACCAGCCACACGCCAAGCGCATCCGGCCCACCAAATGCCATGCTGTCAAAACTGATTGTGCCGCTATGGCTGGCAATCACCGCCGCCCCGGCCAGCAACAACACGCCGCTCAGCACCTGAAACAGCAGATAGCGCATGGCCGCACGCTGCGCCCTGTCGGTGCCTGCCGCAAGGATCAGGAACACCGATGTCACCGCGGTGGCCTCCCACCAGATGAATAAAGTGATCAGATCGCCCGCATGTACAGCGGCAATCGCCGCCCCGGCATAGGACAGGCTGGCCGTATGCTCGGTCCATTGGCGGTTATGCCAGCTGTAGATCACATTCAGCGCCGCCGCGATATGGAAGATCAGCGCGAACGGAAATGTCAGATGATCAGCGCGGTACAGGACCAGCTCCAGCCCCATCACCTGCCATACAGCATGCACACCAGCACCGGTTGCAAGCCCAAAGGCCGACAGTGCAATTGCTGCCAACATCCAGATCTGACGCGCCACATGCGGGATCCACGGCGCGGCAAAGGCGGCCAGGATCATGATCAATCCGGGTGGCCAGCTGGCGATATCGAACGAGATCGTCGGATCAGTCATTATAATAATCCTCATCACGCATAATCATCATTCGCAGCCATTTGCCGACCTGTACAATGAACAGAAAGGCGGCAAACCCAAAGAGCGCCGGAAACAGCGGAAAATCCTCCGCCGCCACCTCGCCATGCCGGTGGAGGATGAATTCCAGAACGACAAGCAGCAGCGCCAGCGCTAGCAGGCCCATCGTGAACCGGCTACCAAGCCGCTGCAAAGCTGTTTTCTGCTCATCCATGGCTCTACCCCGCTACCAGTTTTGCCAGAGCGTCGATCTGGTCAACAAAGAAAAACAACAGCACCGACAAGATGGCCGTCGCCACTGGCGGAATCACTGTCAATGGCTGGCTCGTTACCTCGACCTGCCTTGTTTTGGGCCGGAAAAAGGCACGCTGTACCGGCTCCAGCAGGTAATAGATATTCAGCAGCGAAGATAGCCCCAGCACTGCAAGCACCAACACGAGATCACGTTCCATTGCGCCAAGCATCAGGTAGAATTTTGACCAGCTTCCTCCCAATGGCGGTATGCCGATGATCGACAGCGCACCCAGAAAAAAAGCGATGAAGACCAACGGCATCTCGCGTCCCTGCCCATCCAGCTCTGAAATTTTCGTCAGATGCGCCCGCACATAAATGGCCCCGGCACAGAAGAACAGTGTAATCTTACCGGCCGCATGCATGACGATATGCAACGCCGCTCCCTGCGCCGCGATTGAGGTGGCAATGGCTGCCCCAAGCACAATATAAGACAGCTGACTGATCGTCGAATAGGCCAGCCGCGCTTTCAGATCATCCTTGGATATGGCCACAAAACTCGATGCCAAAATGGTAAAGCTCGCCAGCCAGACAAGCCAGTCAGACCCACTGCTCTCCGCCAAAAAATCAATGCCAAAGACATAGACAATAACGGTCAGCATGGTAAAAACCCCGGCCTTGACCACGGCCACCGCATGAAGCAGCGCCGAAACCGGCGTTGGGGCGACCATCGCCGCCGGCAGCCAGCGGTGAAACGGCATCAGCGCCGCCTTGCCAGTGCCAAAGGCAAAGCAGGCCAGCAGCCACGGCACAACCTCTGGTGCCACATAACCTGCCAGAATGCCGCCCGGAACGAAATCCAGCGTTCCTGTCTTGACCCATACATAGATCACCGCTGGCAGCAACAGCACCACCGAGGTGCCGACCAGAATGCTCATATACAACCGGCCAGCGTCGCGCGCCGCCTTACTTTCCTTGTGCGTAACCAGCGGAAAAGTCGAAAAGGTCAGAATTTCATAGAAAACAAAAAGCACCAGAAGATTGCCCGACCATGCAATCGCCAGCGCCGCATGCACCGCCACCGCATAAAAGGCGGCAAAGCGCGTCTGATGCTTTTCATGATTGCCCCGCATATACCCGACCGAGAACAGCCCGGCGGCAATCCACAGCCCCGAGGCCACAAGCCCGAACACCGCACCAAGCGGCGTCACGGCAAATTCAAAGCGAAGTCCATCGGCAAATTCCAACAGCACAAGCCGCGGCGTCTCGCCAGCCAGCACCGCGCCCGCCACATGCAGCGCCGCCACAAATGTGACAACAGCGCCAAGCGGACCGGCTGCATCACGCCACAGGCTACGCACCGCCAGCAGCGGCGTTACCAGCCCAACCAGCAGCGGTGCCAGCAGGCCAATCAGAATTCCTGTCTCACTGCTCATCAGCGGGGTTATCACCTGGGTCATGGCGCTCATCCTCCTGCTCCCAGCAGCGATGCCGCCGCCGCCTCGGCAGCCCCGACCAGCCATCCGGCGTCAAGCCCGAGCCAGATATTCGAAATGGCGACGAGCCAGAGCGGGATATAGAGTGCCGGCCGTTCGCTGATTTCCATCGCATCAACCCGGGCTGAGCGCACCCACATCACCTCGACGATCTTCCACAGATAGACGACCGACAACGCGCTGCTTGCCAAGACCAGCCCGACAATCAGCAGATTGTCATTATCCAGCAGGGCGCGCACCAAATACAGCTTGGAAATGAAGCCAGCCGTCAAAGGCAGGCCAATCAGGCTCAACCCGCAGATCAGAAACGCCGCTGCCGTCACCGGCATTTTCCGGCCAATGCCAGCCATGCTGTCAACGGAGACACGTGCGCCTGTCGCCAGAAAAATGCCGCCGACCGCCATGAACAGTCCACCCTTGATCAGAGCGTGATTGCCGATATGAATGAAACCAGCGGCGATGCCGGCACCTGTCGCGATACCCATGCCAAGCGTGATATAGCCAATCTGCGCAATCGACGAGAATGCTAGCATTTTTTTTAAATCACGCTCATATATCGCCATGATTGTGCCGAGGAAAATACCGGCAATCGACAGCGGAACCACCACCCATTCGAGTGCCAGCGCCGTTACCTCGGGCACCCCGCCAAAGACCGTGAAAATAATCCGCGCCAGAACATAGATCGCCGCTTTCGTAGCAATCGCCGCCAGCAATGTCGAGACAGCTGCCGGCGCGTAGCTGTAGGCCGCCGGCAGCCAGATATGCACCGGGAACACCGCCGCCTTTACCAGCATTCCCGCAACCATGAAGCCAAAACCGACATAGATGATTGACCCTGCCTCGACATCAGGGATGCGCTGGGCAAGATCGGCCATGTTCAGCGATCCCGTAACCGCGTAGATAAAGCCAACACCAATCACATAGAAAGTCGCGCCAACTGCGCCAATAACCAAATAGTTATAGGCGGCAATCAGCGCCCGCCTATCCTGCCCCGCACCAAGCGCAATTAGGATCACCGAAGCCAGCGCCGAGATTTCCAGAAAGACAAACAGGTTGAAGGCATCAGCCGTCATCACCAGCCCGTATAGCCCTCCGCACGCCAATAGCCAGGCGGCGTATGCCTTACCGACATCCTTTGCCGCTATCTCGGCCGCCAGCGCCCTGCCAGCAAACAAAGTCGCCAAAAAGGCCAGCGTTGCCATCACCATTGCAGTCAGGCTTGTCGCGCCGTCGACGACAAATTCAATCCCCCATGGCGGTGGCCAATTGCCTAAAAAATAGGTGATGCGGATACCGCTCGCCGTCACACTGCACAGCAGCATCGCGGCAATCACCGAAACCCCAGTGCCAAGCAGCGCAATGACCCAGGCAAGACGGCCAGACGGGATAAGCGTGGCAATCGGCGAGAGCAGCAGCGGTACAACCACCAGCAGTGCCGGTAGATTGTTGAAGAGGGTATAGATGCTCATTCACCATCCTCCCTACCGGCCGCCCGGCGCAACAGGGGAAAGCCGTCCTCAGCCTTCATCGCCAGCACCTCATCCTCCTCAATCGAGCCAAAGGCGGCATAGACACGCAGAACTAACGCCAGCCCAAGCGCCGTTGTCGCCACGCCGACGACTATCGCCGTGAGGATCAGCACATGTGGCAGTGGGTTGGAATACAGCGTATCCGGATCGCCAGTGATGATCGGCGCGGTACCACCGGCAACCTTGCCAACCGAGATATAAAACAGAAACACCGATGTCTGGAAAATCGATAGCCCGACGAGCTTTTTGACCAGATTACTCCGCGAAATGACGATGAACAGGCCAGACATCATCAGCGTGATAACGACCAGATAGTTCCAGTTTTCCGCCAGAACCACAGCAAGTGGAGCGTCATTCATCATCCCTGCTCCTCCCTCTTGTCTGGCACGCTGGTATCGCCCTCAAAATCGCGCGGCTCAAAACCGGCAAAAGCGTGAAACAACAACAGCATTACCGTCGTCACTGTCAGCCCGACGCCAAACTCTACAAGCAAAATGCCAATATGCTGGCCAGCCGCCTGCGTTGCTGCAAACACATTATAGTCAAGAAACAACCCGTTCAGCCCCATCGAGGCAACGCCAACCCCGCCATAGATCAACACGCCCGCTGCCAGCAGCCAGACATTCAGCCACAGCGGAAACAACCGCCGTCCAGCATCCAGCCCAAAAACAAGCGCGTGCAGGATAAACGCCGCAGCGATGATCACCCCGGCCTGAAAGCCACCACCAGGACCATAATCGCCATGAAACTGCACATAGAGACCAAAGACAATGAGAGGGGCGAACAGAATTTTTGCGGAAACGCGCAAGATCACATTATCCTTCATCGCGCCCGCTCCCCTGTCTTTCATCCTTTGTGGCGGTGCGGCGTGCTGTCCGCGTTGCCCCGCACAGCAGCACAAACACACCCAGCCCTGCGGTGAACACGACAATCGTCTCGCCAAGCGTGTCGAAGCCGCGATAGCTTGCTAGTACCGTCGTCACCACATTCGGGATATGAAGCACCTCGTCGCTTTCCAAAAGATAGCGCGGCGCAACATGCACCTGCGCCGGCGC
>CACJUX010000028.1 GCA_902596655.1 uncultured SAR116 cluster alpha proteobacterium
CTGTCCGTGCCATTTACCCCTGGTCGCGGTGATGCCACGCAGGAAGATACTGATGTTGAGTCTTTTGCCGTGCTCGAGCCGGAAGCAGATGGTTTCCGCAATTATCTGCGTGAGAATTTTTCGGTCAGTCCAGAGGAGTTGCTGCTCGACAAGGCTCACCTACTTGGCCTCACAGCGCCAGAAATGACAGTGCTTGTCGGCGGCATGCGCTCACTTGGCATCAGTTCAGACGGTCATGGCGTTTTCACTGATAATCCGAACCAGCTGTCGAATGATTTTTTCACCACGCTGCTTGGCATGGACGTTAATTGGAAACCAACCGATAAGAACAGTTATGTGGGAGTGGATCGCGCTAGCGGTAAGCCACTTCGCACAGGTACTCGTGTTGATCTGGTGTTTGGATCAAATTCACAGCTGCGTGCGCTCGCGGAAGTTTACGCTAGCGACGATGCGGCAGACAAATTCCGCAATGATTTTGTCAATGCTTGGGTGAAGGTGATGAATAATGATCGCTTTGACATTGCCTAGAGTGTTTGCCAGCTGAACAACTGTGAAATATTAGGGGCGTTCCGGCTGTTGTCGGAGTGCCTTTTTATTAATGTAAAGAGTGAAAGCGCTATCCTTTTGGATAATTGTCAGTCCAGCACTTCTGTCGCAAGTATCCCCCACAAAGCGTCGCGTTTCATCCATCCCCGCACACTGCCCTTGGCCACCTTGCACATTGCAGAGGGGCAGGCCTGCAGCTCAAGGAGTGCATTTTTTTGCGCAATGGCGATGACGTTGCTCTCCGCGTTCGCGCTGGTGTAGATTTTTGCCGATCCATCAGTGACTAACGCCATGCGCCGCAACGAGAGGACCGAGCCGCGCATCCAGCCGGTCGTTCCCTCATGATCAACCACCTTTCGCCACACGCCAAATTCGGCCTCGACAAGCAAGGGCAGGCCGGTCTTGCTGTAACTCCATAGAACTGGATATTCCCGGCCTGGCCCAGCGCGCAAATTGACCTCGTCGAATTTCAGCGTTACATAACGCGGCACCGGCAACCCGCTACCCCGCACAGTCAGCTTTGCTTCCTGCGTAGTTGATGGGCTTTCAGCCAGTGCGAAATGTCCCGTGACGACAAAGCAGGCAGCGAGTGCGAGTGACAAAAAGCGCAGGGAAGACTGGAAATGTTTTTTCATGATAAGCCGGTTCTGGTAGAGTTTTGGGTAAATTTATTGCAGATTCAGATTAGATTTTGTTCTGCGGTTGCGATAATCAGTTTAAGTTTTAACAAAGTAGTATTTTTTTTCTACGAACGCCAGTGACGTTCGTTCCAATCTGACGAGAGACACGGATATGAGTCAAAAGAAGCCATATGTGATTCTGACCCGTACACTGCCTGGTTCTATCGAAACGAGGATGCGCGAGTTATTTGATGCCAGGCTAAACGAGACTGATAAGGCTCTGTCGCAAGAGGCGCTCGTTGAGGCTGTACAGACGGCCGATGTATTGGTTCCAACGGTGACTGACCGCATTGATGCAGAGCTTATTGCCAAGGCCGGTGACCAATTAAAGCTGATTGCGTCATTCGGCACAGGTGTTGACCATATCGACCTTGCTGCCGCGCGCCAGCGGGGGATAACTATCACCAATACGCCAGGGGTTCTGACTGAAGATACGGCTGATGTTGCTATGGCATTGATGCTTGCTGTTCCTCGGCGGATTGCCGAGGGCGACAAGCGTGCTCGGTCTGGCAGCTGGCAGGGCTGGTCACCAACAGCGATGCTGGGCCATCGGATCAATGGCAAGCGTCTTGGCATTATTGGCATGGGTAGAATTGGTGAGGCGATCGCTCGCCGCGCCCGTGGGTTCGGCCTTTCCATTCATTATCATAACCGCAAGCCTGTGCATCCAGAGACCGAGGCCGAACTGGAGGCAACCTATTGGGAATCGCTTGAACAGATGCTCTCACGTGTTGATATCGTCTCTGTCAACTGCCCACACACAACGGCAACGCATCAGCTCCTGTCTCGTGAGCGCCTGGCGCTGATGCGCCCATCGGCCTATTTGGTCAACACCTCACGCGGTGAGGTCGTCGATGAGGAAGCACTGTCGGACCTCCTGGCAGAAAAGAAGGTTGCTGGTGCTGGCCTTGATGTCTATTCAGCTGAACCCAATATCCCAAAAGGGTTGGTTGACCTGCCCAATGTCGTGCTATTGCCACATATTGGCTCAGCCACAATCGAGGGCCGGCTAGAGATGGGAGACAAGGTAATTATTAATATCCAGACATTTTGGGATGGCCACGCCCCGCCGGATCGCGTTATAGAAACGATGCTCTAGCCCATCTCTGCGCCGATCATTTTACGCCACAGCACATGCATGTGGAGCGCTTTTTGGTGGCAATATCCATGATGCTTCCGTTCAATCCATCAAACAGTATAAGCCGGCCTGTTAAGCTGCTGCCAATGCCGGTTACGAGTTTGATAACCTCAAGCGCCTGCATCGAGCCAATGACCCCGGTCACTGGCCCTAAGATGCCGGCCTCCGAGCAGCCAGGCGCTTGGCTGGTATCTGGCATTGCTGGAAACACGCAGCGGAAACAGGGACTTTCCTCAAAGCCATCGACGCCGCTTTGGAAAACGGCAATTTGGCCTTCAGTGCGCACGGCACCGCCAAAGACAAGCGGGGTTTTTTCTCGGTGGGCGGTGTCGCCAAGCAGATAACGCGTTTCCACATTGTCTGAGCAGTCAACTATGACGTCATGGGCGGCGACAAGTTTGCGGATATTGCCAATTGTGGCTCGGACAGGAAGTGTTGAGAGTTTGATATCCGGATTCAGATTTTTGGCTGCTGCTAAGGCCTGTTTGACCTTCTGGTTACCAATATCCTGTGTTTGATAGATGATCTGGCGGTTCAGGTCACTACGCGAGACCATATCATCATCGATTATGGTGATGTTGCCGACCCCTGCTGAGGCCAGATAAAGCACAGCTGGCGAGCCGAGGCCGCCAGCCCCAACAACCAGCACCTTTGCCGCCAGAAGCGCCTCCTGACCGGCTTCACCAATATCCGGCATAATCACCTGTCGAGCATAACGTTCCAGATCTGCGTCATTCAACATCACTCAAACACCTGTTGAACCAAATCCATTGATACCTCGCGCCGTAACATCAAGGTTGCTGACTTCCATCGGATGACACAGTGCCACCGCCGCAACCACTATCTGCGCAATGCGCATACCACGGGTGATGATAAAATTCCTGCTGCCAACATTGATCATAATCACCGAAATCTCGCCGCGGTAGTCACTATCAATTGTACCGGGGGAATTGGCAATGGTGACGCCATGTTTGAGTGCTAGCCCAGAGCGCGGCCTTATTTGCGCTTCATATCCCGGTGGTACCGCCATCGCAAAACCACAAGGAATCGCATGACGCTCACCGGGCGCGAGGGTGAAATCAGTTTCCACTGCTGCTCGGATATCCATGCCTGACGCGCCAGCAGTGGCATAGGAAGGTAAATCGATATCAACACCATGTGGCAATCTTTTCATCTCAATGGAAATGCGATGTGTCTTTGTTTCAATTTTTGGCATTTACCACTCCAATGGTGTTGATAATCCGCTGGACAAGCTTATCCGCAAGTTCGGTCTTGAGCATCATCGGCCAATCTTCCTTTTCATCACTGGTTATCAGCGATACCTTGTTGTGCTCATTGCCAAAAACGGTCCCGTCTGAACTATCTGGCGAAACTGCATTGGCGAGGATCCAGTCACAGCCCTTTCGTCGCAGCTTTTCACTGGCATTTGCTTGCAGGTTATCTGTCTCGGCGGCGAATCCAATGACTAGTTTGGGCCGTTGTGAATGGGATGATAGTTGCGCCAGAATATCTGGGTTTTTGGTCAGCGAAATCGTTGGCGCCGCGGTGTCGCCGGGAAGTTTCTTGATCTTGCCTTTGACCGGTTTCTGTGCCCGCCAATCGGCGACGGCGGCTGTGCAGATGGCAATATCCGCAGGAAGTGCTGCCTTGCAGGCAGCAAGCATTTGTTCAGCCGTTCTGACATGGATCATCGCCACCCCGGGTGGATCGGGGATGTTTACGGGGCCACTAACTAGCGTCACCCTAGTCCCGCGTCTAGCCAGCGCTGCGGCAATGGCATGCCCCTGACGCCCTGAGGAATGATTCGAGATAAATCTTACTGCATCGAGCGGTTCAACCGTAGGGCCCGACGTTACAAGCGCGTGCTTGCCGGTAAGAGCACCGGCGCTAACCGTCTGTGCAAGCTTTGCCACTGCTGCTGTGACAATAGTATCTGGCCCGCTCATCCTGCCCTTACCTTCTTCACCGCAGGCTGTTTCACCTGTCACTGGACCGATCACCTCGATGCCGCGCTGGCGTAGCGTTGCCAGATTGGCCTGTGTCGCTGCATTCGACCACATTGCTGGGTTCATCGCTGGCGCCATGATAATTGGCGCTTTTGTGGCCAATAATAGGGTGGTCGCCAGATCATCTGCCAACCCCTGTGCCGTGCGCGCCATCAGACTTGCCGTTGCTGGCACAACAACAACCAAATCGGTCTCACGCGCCAGCCGGATATGCCCCATCTCTGCCTCTTCGGTCAGCGAGAAAAGATCTGAGTAGGTCTTTTGTGCAGTCAGCGCCGACAGGCTGAGAGGGGTGATGAATTGCTGCGCTGCTTTTGTCATCACACCGGTCACCTTGATACCGTGATCCTGCAGCCGCCGACTTACTTCAAGTGCCTTATAGGCAGCGATTCCGCCGCCAACGATCAGCAATATTGCGGCTCCTTGCCGCTCGCGGGCCTGTGGCCGTCCAGATTTAACTAGTGGCAGAGCGGTGATGCTAAGGCTTTGCGGATCAACCTGGTAACCGCGCTCCTGGAGAGCCTGACAGACTAAAGGCCGCGCCCTGTTTGGCAGGGCGCCCTTGGTCAGATAATTGCTGACAGCACTTGGCCCGACGCCCAGCAGATGCTGCAGCGACTCACGCCCACCAAGGGCTGTAATCAGCGCCGCGACATCTATCCTGGACATAGAAAGACCTTTCAAAAAAATTCAATAATTTGAATTTATGTGAAAAAACTGATGATTGCAACCAGAAAAGCTATAATTGAAAGCGGGATAGCCAAGTTTTTATTTGAATTCTGAGGGAGTTGATGTGAACGATCTTCAAGCTCTTTCAAAAGGCGTGGCAGGCGTGCAGCCACTGACATGGTGTCTTCGAGAAAGTTTTCGGCCCGTTTTGCTAAACCTGCCTGGTCGGCCATCCATTGCATCGCCAGTGGCCTTGACAATGACCACATATCAGCGTTCGGGTTGAGTTGGCGGGCAACACCCTCGGCCATCATCATTGTTTTCTGCAACAGATTGAATTGGGGTTGGACCTCAATCTCGAACCTTGTCGAGAGCTGGAAAATTTGACCAAGCACTGTCCCCAGCGATACATCGCCAATAGTTTTGCCCATCACCGGATCAGCAACAGCACGCACCGATTGTGCAAAACGATGCAGTGACACATCCTCACCAAGCATGCCAGCATTCATGTGAAGTTTTGCCACCATATCATAATCACGGTCCAGCATGGCCATCAGCAGCCGTGCCAGAAAAAGCCTGTCGGCGAAATCAAGATGACCCATAATGCCAAAATCGATTGGGATAAGCTTCCCATTAGGCGCAATGAAGATGTTGCCCGGGTGCATGTCTGCATGGAAAAAACCGTCGCGGAACACTTGGTTAAAAAAGCTGTTTGCCGCCGCTTCGGTGAGTTGGCCTATATCGTGGCCGGCAGCCCTGAGGGCTGACACATCATCAATTCGAATGCCTTCAATCCATTCTATGACCAGCATGCGGGAAGTGCTGCGTTCCAGATCGACCCAAGGGACATGGATTCCGTCATCCTCGCGCAGATTGTCAGCCAAACGGCCTGCGGCGGCGGCTTCCATCCGCAGATCAAGCTCAATTTCGGATATCTCGACAAATTGTTGGACGGCGGTTACCAGCTTTAGTCGCCGCAAACCCGGTGCCACCCACTCCATAATGTTGGCAAGTGCAAAGAACAGGAGTGTGTTGGCGCGCATCCGCCGCTCAATATTGGGGCGCAGCAGTTTGACCGCGACTTGTCTGCCATCTAACAGCGTTGCCTTGTGGACCTGGGCGATTGATGCGGCGGCAACGGGCTCACTGGCAAAATCGCTGAAGGTCTCGGCCAGTGGTGCACCAGTCTCGCTCTCGACGAGCCGTTGGGCAACAGAGGAATGAAAGGCTGGTAGGCGATCCTGCAGCAGGCTTAGTGATAGGCTCATTCCTGGACCGATGATGTCAGCGCGCGTTGAGAGCGCCTGGCCAAATTTTACAAACCCCGGCCCAAGTCGCAGCAACGCATTGGCTAGCGCAACGCCTGCATCCTTGGTTGCCGTGCGGGATCGCACAAGCCTGTCAAGAAACAGACAACAACGCTGCATCCAGCTTGGAAGCAAGGTGATTTTGCCAACATGTCCCAGTACACCAGCCCTACCGAGATGCCAAGCGATAGCAGGTACTCTGAGCAGAGCCAAAATTGTGTGCCAGAGTGAAGGTCGCATCAATCGAGCTTCCAACCGGAATGGATACAAGCGATGCCAGCAGAAAGTTTGCGTACCCTTATTTGGGCAAAGCCGGCACTAGCAAACATATCCGCCAGAATTTCCGGCGCGGGAAAAGTCCGAATCGACTCGGCAAGGTAGCGGTAGCTTTCAGCATCTCCTGCAACAAGCCGCCCTATAAGTGGCAGGGCATTAAACGACCAGGCGTCATAGGCGCGCTGCAGGATGCCGCTCCTAACCTGTGAGAACTCGAGGCACAGGAAGCGGCCGCCAGGCTTAAGAATACGATGCGCCTCAGCGATTGCGGCCTGTCGGTCAGTAATATTCCTCAGGCCAAAAGCGATCGTAACAATATCCGCGGTCCCATTATCGAAAGGCAAACATTCTGCATTGCTAACGCACCAGCTCAAACGTTTCTCATGTTTGGCGATGTCACGCCGGCGCCTTCCAGCGCTCAGCATGGAATGATTGATGTCGCTGATTAACGCGGTGCCACCACCGGCGCGCAGAAAACGCAGGCTGATGTCACCAGTTCCTCCGGCAAGGTCAATCAGATGTTGATTTGGCTGCGGGGCCATCCAGTCAATTAGGGCGGATTTCCAAAGCCGGTGGACGCCGCCACTCATCAAATCATTCATCACGTCATAACGGTTGGCAACCTTATCGAAGACGCCACCGACAAGCTTCTGCTTGTCCTCCCGTTTGACAGTGCGGAATCCGAAATCGATGGTCGATGTCTTACCGGATTTGTTCTGCGTAAATGCGTCGTTCATCATTGTTATCCCATCTCGGTGTCGGCGTGAGGGCATTTGCTGTATACTCTGCCTATATAGTATGAAAGGTGTGGAAATGTGAATCTTCTTTCCCATCTGCAAGTTCTGGAGTCCGATGATGAAGCGACCACATGCCTGAATTGCCTGAGGTGGAGACTGTTCGACTAGCGCTGTTGCCGGCAGTTGAAAATCGCCACATTATACATGCATATGTTGGCCGACCAGACCTACGCTGGCCGCTGCCTGAAAATCTTTCGAAAAGGCTTGCGGGGCGCATTTTTGGCGTACCTCAACGCCGCGGCAAATTTCTGCTTTTTCCGCTCAACGGGCAGGAGACACTGCTCTTACATCTTGGCATGTCGGGGTCGATTCGACTCCATGAAAGTCCACCGGCACTAGGTAAGCATGATCATTTCATGCTGGCAATAGCGCCAGCGGGCGACATGGCGGCGACTATCTTTGTTGTGTTCAACGACCCCCGACGCTTTGGCTGGATTGATCTTTTCAGTGATGAGGTTCATCCTATGCTGGCGCGGATGGGGCCAGAACCGCTTAGCAATATGTTTTCCGACACATATCTGGCCACCGCACTTGCGAATCGGTCGGGTTCGGTGAAGACAGCGCTGCTCAATCAGAAGCTTGTTGCCGGAATCGGCAACATCTATGCCTGTGAGGCTTTATTCTATGCAGGCATCTCGCCTCGCCGTAAATCTGGTTCAATCAAGGGGCAGCGGGCGCAACGCCTTTCGGCAGCAATCCGCGACGTGCTAAAGCGAGCCATCGCTGAAGGTGGAACTAGTCTGCGGGATCACGTACAGCCCCGAGGTGAGATTGGCTATTTTTCGCAGAAACTAGCTGTTTATGGCCGGGAGGGAGAGGTTTGCCATCAATGTGACAGCCGCATCCGGGCAATCGTGCAATCAGGCCGTAGCAGCTTTTATTGTTCCAAATGCCAGCGGTGAGCCATTATTTAGTGCTTGTGGTTTTAGTGACCAACTGCCGAATTTTTCTGGACCTGGTGTGGAACGATTCTTGGTTTTAGTGATGTTTGGAGTTATGCGACAGGAAATTTGTTTGAAATGTCTTGACGTGGCGGACTTTTCATCCTAAATACCGGCACTTATTTGAATTTACGGGAATTTAAAAGCTTCATGGCTAATCATAAATCTGCCAAAAAGCGCATAAGGCGCAACGCTAAAAGGGCTGTTATCAATCGTGCGCGTATGAGCCGGATCCGTACCTTCGTCAAAAAGGTGGAGATAGCAATTGCGTCAGGTAACGCCACAGAAGCCCGTGAGGCTCTTCGCTCTGCACAGCCCGAACTCCAGCGTGGCGTGACACGCGGTGTCATTCATCGCAACACGGCTTCTCGTAAAATTTCACGTTTGGCTGCACGGGTGAAGGCGCTCGCCGCCTGATTCTAAAGCTCCATTGAGTTTTGTTTGGCAGAACTCTTGATATAACGCTCCAAATATGGCGTTGATCTAGGGGGTCAATGTCTTTTTGTCATAAAACTTACTAACTCATCTCTGTTCTTGACCAGGTGTGATGCCGCTCTGCCAGGAAGAGACGCATTTGCATCCCGCTTTTCATGCGCTTTGTAATCAACCGCCGATTCGGCTATTGAAAAATAGTGATTTGTTCTGTTGGAAGCGATTTTCATGGCAAAATTGTGTCAACAAAAATAACTGCATTTCAGCCCACTTTATTTGCTGATTCTGTCGGGTTGGCATCTTGCATAGCATCCATCAGACCCGGTAATGTCGAAAATAGATACTGATCAATCGATCACCTATTGAAATTCAAATTATAGCAAAATCCGGGGGGATCGATGTCGGCTGACCATGAAAACGAGGCGGTTCCAAATGTTATGACCTATTTCGCTGGAGTGGAGCAACGGGTGCAGGATCCGGTAGACCCCGAAGGCGGCACAAGTATGGCTGATCTTGAGAATGTATGGGGTCGGGTAACTGAACGGTTGCGCCATGACATTGGTGATGCAGCTTGGCGAAATTGGATCAAACCGTTGCGTGTAAGCCGTCTTCAAGATGGCACTCTCACTCTAGAAGCAGGATCCTCTCTGGCCAGAGACCGTGTCAGCAGCCAATATGCGGACCGGCTGCGGGTCATTTCCGCTGCAGAATATGGCATTGTTAAACAGGTTGAGGTCAAGCTGGCAGCGCCGACCATTATCGAAAATAGAGGTAATGATAGCGATCGGCCAGCCGCCGATGCTGATGGCTACAAAGCGCCTCATGGAACAGTCAGTCATGATTTGACTGCTGGGCTGGATCCTCGCTATACATTTGCCAATTTTGTCGTTGGCAAGCCGAATGAGCTGGCCTTTGCAGTTGCCCGGCGCACGGCTGAGAGCGAGCGTGTGTCCTTTAATCCACTTTTTCTCTATGGCGGTGTTGGCCTTGGCAAAACGCATCTGATGCATGCCATCGCCTGGCAGATTTGGAGGCAGTCGCCCGGGCGTAAGGTGATGTATCTGTCGGCAGAAAAATTCATGTACAGGTTTGTGCGTGCGCTGCGGTTTCGCGACACCATGTCATTTAAAGAACAGTTCAGGTCTGTTGATGTTTTGATGATTGACGATGTGCAGTTCATCAGTGGCAAAGAGTCAACGCAGGACGAGTTTTTTCACACTTTCAACGCTCTAGTCGAAGGCGGACGTCAGGTCATTGTTTCGGCTGATAAGTCGCCAACCGATCTTGAGGGAATGGAAGAGCGCCTGCGGTCGCGGCTTGGCTGGGGCATGGTTGCGGATATCCATCCGGCTGACTATGAACTGCGTCTCGGTATCCTGCAGGCTAAGGCTGAACAGATGCAGGTGAGGATACCCGACAAGGTTCTCGAATTTTTGGCGCACCGTATCGCCAGCAATGTACGCGAACTTGAGGGTGCTTTAAATCGCATTGCCGCGCACGCCATGTTGATCGGGCGGGAAATCACCATCGAAAGCGCCGCAGACCTGCTCAGCGACTTGTTACGCGCCAGCAGCCGGCAGATCAGCATAGACGCTATCCAGAATCGGGTAGCCTCGCATTATGGCGTTCGTGTCGCCGAGATGTTCTCGCCACGGCGTGCGCGCAATATCGCGCGCCCTCGCCAGGTGGCGATGTTCCTTGCGAAAAACTTGACCTCGCTCTCCTATCCAGAAATTGGCCGCCAGTTCGGTGGGCGTGACCATACGACAGTGATGCATGCTGTGCGTACCATCGAGGGGCTTGTGAACAGCGACCACGCAGTAGCCGAGGATGTCCAGCTTCTAAAATCCCTGCTGTCCGCTTAAACCTCGTGAAACGGTTTGAAATCCAGTGCACTACCCGTTTATCGGGGGCTGTGGGCATTGGCATCTCTTGGCGTGTGTGACCCGAGTCAAAAACTCAATATTTTGATGTTTGTTTGTTTATTCCATGCTATATTTTGTGGGACTAAGCATCATTGGGCAGCGTTTTAAACTACCCAGTATTCCGTTGGACCGGTGGGTGCCGTATGTGAACGTGAAAACCGCCCCATAGAGGTTACGAGAAACAAAGAGAAAACTTATGAAACTAACCATAGATCGTGTGAGTCTGTTGCGCCCACTTAGTCATGTGCAGTCTGTTGTAGAGCGTCGCAATACCATTCCTATCCTTGCCAATGTTGTGCTCCAAGCGCGCAATGGCACGCTTGCAATGACAGCTACCGATATGGATATGGATATTGCCACAGAAGCTGGTTGTTCGGTTGCCACTGACGGGACAATTACGGTTTCGGCCCATATGCTGTATGATATTGTTCGCAAGCTGCCAGACGGTGCTGAGGTTGAGCTTTCGGTCTCTGATGGTCATGTAACGATTAGCGCAGGTCGGTCAAATTTTCGTCTGCCAACCTTGCCAGTCGAGGATTTTCCAGCAATAAGCGCTACCGAGATGCCAGTTAGCTTTATCATTACGGCGGCTGATATCCGCGATCTAATTGATGCAACCCGGTTTGCTATTTCTACCGAGGAAACGCGCTATTACCTGAATGGTATCTATCTACACAAGGCGGAAATGGGTGACTTGTGTGCGGTGGCGACTGATGGTCACCGGCTGGCGATGACCCGTCAGGCGTTGCCCTCTGGTGCATCTAACATGCCATCAATCATTTTGCCACGCAAGGCGGTCACCGAACTGCGCAAGCTGCTTGATGGTTTTGAGGGCGATGTTGCCATTTCACTGTCTGATATGCGGGCAGAATTTGGTTTTGGCACGGTGCGCTTGAAAAGCAAGCTGATCGACGGCACGTTCCCTGATTACACGCGGGTAATTCCGCAGGGAAATGACCGGATAATGCAGGTTGACGTTGCTGCGTTCTCAGCAGCGGTTGACCGCGTGTCAACAATCTCCTCTGAAAAGTCGCGCTCAGTGAAGCTGAAGTTGCGGGCGGGCGTCCTTAACCTGTCAGCAAGCAGTACTGATGCGTCCAGCGCAGTTGAGGAGCTGGAGGTTAGTTATGATGGTCCGGAAATGGAAATTGGTTTCAATGCGCGCTATCTGATGGATATTACCGGTCAGGTGATGAGTGATTCGATTGAGTTTGCGTTGGCTGATCAGGGGTCGCCAAGCCTTGTAAGGTCTCCCGGTGATGAAGCAACACTGTTTGTCCTAATGCCAATGCGGGTGTGAGTGTTCTTTGGCGGGTGTTTTGCAAAAAATAAAAACAGTGGATGAGACGCCAGTGGTCACACCCGGCCTATTTCTGTCTTCGATTAGCCTTCAGGATTTTCGAAATTATGAAGAGTCACAAATTGAGGTTGCGCCAACGTCAGTTCTGGTTCTGGGGCCGAACGGCGTCGGCAAGACGAATTTGCTCGAGGCGCTCTCGCTTCTAACGCCTGGCCGCGGCATGCGCCGTGCCCGTGCAGAGCATCTAGGTCGTTATGGCACCAGTGGTGCCTGGGGTGTTGCGGCAACGATACAGTCATCGGACGGTCCCTATCAGATTGGCACGGGAGTGGTTCAAGATTCAGATACTGGTCGGCGAGTAATGCGTCTAAATGGTGATACCGTTTCGCAGGCGGAAATTGGCACACTGCTGTCCGCATCTTGGCTGACTCCACAGATGGATGGTGTTTTTGTGGACAGTCCCAGAGCCCGCAGACGGTTTCTGGACAGATTGGTTATTGCTTTTGATCCGGCCCATATTGCACGGACCAATCGATATGAAAAATCCCTGCGTGAGCGTGCCGTTCTGCTCAGCGTTGAGCGAGGCGAAGATGCTTGGCTATCAGCAGTCGAACTCACCCTTGCTGAGACAGCTGTGGCGATCACTGCGGCGCGATTGGCATTGATCGAGGATCTGAATAATGAGGCTGAACAGGGATTGTTTGGATTTCCTGGAGCGCGCCTTGATCTTGCGGGCGACACTGAGCGCTGGCTTGCAAAAATGCCGGCGCTTGCTGTTGAGGAACGGATTGCAGCTGCAGCGCGCCAGGCTCGGTTGCAGGGTGATAGAAATATGCCGGGTCCGCATGCCAGTGAGCTTGGCGCAACGCATTTGCAGGACGGAACCCCGGCTGTGCTGGCTTCAACCGGCCAGCAGAAAGCGTTGTTGATTGCTGTCATTCTGGCGCATGCCCGCTTGCAGCAGCGGCGATTGGGCCGGCCACCATTGATGCTATTTGATGACGTTGCAGCCCATCTTGATATTGAGCGCCGGCTATCGCTGTTCGAGGCGGTTGGTGGGCTTGTTGCGCAAAGCTGGTTCAGCGGCACGGATATTGATGATTTCAGTGGATTGCGAGATCAGGCCCAGATAATTCGGATTGCCGTTGCTGACGCTGATGGCAGCTCAGCGAGGATTGAGGTGATGTGATGAATGAAGCTGATAGCGCAATTACAGATCAAAATGGTGACTATGGTGCAGATTCGATCAAGGTCCTGAAGGGTCTTGACGCGGTTCGCAAGCGCCCGGGTATGTATATCGGTGATACCGATGACGGTTCGGGTCTGCATCATATGGTTTACGAGGTTGTCGATAACGCGATCGATGAGGCGCTTGCCGGACATTGTGATGTAGTCCATGTCGTACTGAATGCCGATAGTTCCGTCACCGTCACTGATAATGGAAGGGGTATTCCTGTCGACATCCATCCTGAGGAAGGTGTGTCTGCCGCTGAAGTGATCATGACGCAGCTTCATGCTGGGGGAAAGTTTGACAATAATTCCTATAAGGTCTCGGGCGGTCTGCATGGAGTTGGTGTTTCAGTTGTCAATGCGCTCTCGCAATGGCTGACGCTGGTCATTTTCCGTGACGACAAGGAACACAGGCTGACCTTTCGTAACGGTGAGGCCGATGGTGTTTTGGAGGTTGTTGGCGATGCCAAGGGTCAATCTGGAACCCACATCACCTTCATGCCTTCAATCGAGACATTTTCCAGTATCGATTTTGATTTTGCTACTTTGGAGCATCGGTTGCGCGAGCTGTCATTTCTAAATTCTGGTGTGCGCATCAAGCTTGTAGATGACCGTGCTGTTGAACAACGCGTTTCAGAATTCTTCTTTGACGGTGGGCTGATGGCCTTTGTAGAATGGCTCAATCGGTCGCGGACAGCCATGCATGAAACCATTACCCTTGAGACCACACGCGATGACATAATAGTCGAGTTGGCGATGAGTTGGACGGATTCTTTCCATGAAAACACTCTTTGCTTTACCAATAATATTCCGCAACGCGACGGTGGCTCACATCTGGCTGGCTTCCGCGGGGCGATGACCCGCGTTGTGAATGGCTATGCGCAATCATCAGGCATTGCTAAGAGGGAAAAAGTACAGCTGACGGGTGATGATTCGCGTGAGGGACTGACTGCGATTGTGTCGGTAAAGGTGCCCGATCCGAAATTTTCCTCGCAGACAAAAGATAAGCTGGTGTCGTCTGAGGTGCGTCCGATCGTCGAGCAGGCTGTTGCCGATTGCCTCAATCAATGGTTTGAAGAGCATCCAGCAGATGCACGCAAGATTGTGTCAAAAGCATATGAAGCTGCCGCTGCGCGTGAGGCTGCCCGCAAAGCGCGTGACCTGACGCGGCGCAAGGGGGTGATGGATATCGCCAGCCTGCCGGGCAAACTTGCCGATTGCCAGGAGCGTGATCCGGCAAAATCTGAAATCTTTCTAGTGGAGGGTGATTCGGCTGGGGGATCAGCCAAGCAAGGGCGCGATCGCGCCAATCAGGCCATTTTACCATTGCGTGGCAAGATTCTGAATGTCGAAAGGGCCCGCCTCGACAAGACGCTGTCTTCTGCTGAAATTGGAACCTTAATCACGGCGATTGGCGCCGGTGTGGGTAATGCCGAGATAGATATTGAAAAGGTCCGCTATCACAAAATTGTAATTATGACAGATGCTGACGTCGATGGCTCACACATCCGGACGCTTCTGCTTACCTTTTTTTTCCGCCATATGCGGCCGCTGATTGAGGAGGGTTATCTCTATATCGCGCAACCACCACTGTTCCGTGCTAAGCGGGGCCAGTCCGAAGTCTATTTGAAGGACCAGCACGCGTTGGATGGCTATTTGATTGATGCCGGTCTGAAAGAAGCTGTCCTCACGCTTGCCGACGGAACTCAGATTGGCGGTGAGGAGCTGCGCGAATTGACCAACAAAGCGAAACATGCAAGCCGCCTTATTGAGCAGGTAGGACGGCATCTTGGCAATAAAGAGGTTGTTGAACAGGCGGCGATTGCCGGTATGCTTTCGGCTGGAACACTTGATAGCGCCGAAGCCGCAGAATATTTGGCAAAGCGGCTTGAGGGGCAGGCGAACGATATGGAAAAAGGCTGGACAGGTAATGTTGAGGGTGAGGGTGCATTAGCCAACCTTGTTGTCCAGCGCCGGTTGCGTGGCATTACCGAGCGCTACGTCATTGACCGTCGGCTGCTGGGGCATGCTGAAACCAGCCAGCTCGATGAGATGGCCGCAAACCTGCAGCAGATCTACGGTAAGCCCGCAACACTGCGACTTGGTCAGACTGCGACAACTTTGGCCGGGCCCTCGGCCCTTTCCCAGGCAATTTTCCAGACGGGTCGCAAAGGGGCACAGATTTCACGTTACAAGGGTCTAGGCGAAATGAATCCTGAACAATTGTGGGAAACCACGCTAGATCCGGACCAGCGAGTTTTTCTTCAGGTCTCGATCGAACAAGAAGAAGAGGCGGATAATGCTTTTTCAACTTTGATGGGCGAGGCGGTTGAAGAGCGACGGAACTTCATTCAGGAAAATGCGCTTCGCGTGGCAAATCTGGATGTCTGACAGGTGCCGTCAATCAACGGGTACTGGCAGAGGGAGATGAAGACACCTATTTAAACCAAACAAGGTAACGTAGGAATAACTCGTGTTGTCAGAGATCAATAACCGTCCACAAGATCGTGCCTACAGCCCCATTGATGCGAGGCTTATCCTCAACATTCGCTGGCTAGCGATTTTTGGCCAGCTTTCCGCGCTGCTCTACACCTATTTCATCGTCAAACTGGAAATTCCCATTGGTCCAGCATTGTTCGTCATTGGCCTGTCAGTCGCAATGAATGTCTGGCAGACGCGGCGCACTAACGTCACGCGCCGCAAGGATGATCAGAATTTTGCTGCCTTGTCCTTTGATGTGATGCAACTGGCCCTGCTGCTATATTTCACCGGCGGCCTGCTTAACCCTTTCTGCATTCTGTTTCTAGCGCCGGTTTTTGTTTCAGCGGCGATTCTGCGGCGGCGTGAGGCGGCCATCCTAGTTGGGCTCGTTCTTGTCTGTGTCAGTCTGCTCGCTGTCTATAATTTTCCTTTGCCATGGGGTGATGAGCCAATTTTGCAGCAGAGTCTTTATCTTGCTGGCCTCTGGCTGTCCCTTCTGCTATCGGCTGTTTTCATTGGTGTTTATGCGTGGTGGGTGGCATCGAGAGCGCGCCGCTTGAGTGAGGAGTTGTCTGAGGCGCGTCTCAATTTCGCTGGGGAACAACAGGCAGTTGCTCTGGGTGCTCTCGCCACATCGGCCGCACATAAGCTCGGCACACCACTAAATACCATCACTGTAATCACGCACGAGCTCGAGCGTGAGATTCATAAGGATGATCCAATTTTCGAGGATGTTCAGCTTTTGCGCTCAGAGGCTGAGCGATGCCGCATCATTTTACGCGAACTGGATGAGTATAGGCTTGTCGAGAGCCCGGATGCCGATGCAGAAATCAGTGTGGCGGCGCTCCTGCGCGAAATTATTGATGAACGGATTGAGAAAAGTGAGATTGCCTTTTTCATCCAGATTGATCCACAGGATACAGAAGATTTGCCACGGATCCGACGCCGCCCAGAGATTGTGCAGGCGCTTGATGACGTTTTTCGCAACGCGGAAACTTTCGCTAGCTCGCGGGTGACCATTTCCGCGAGAAACAGTCAGCAAAACCTGCAAATCGTCGTTACAGACGATGGTAAGGGTTTTCCAGATGATATTCTAGCGCGTGCCGGTCAACCTTGGAATTCGACGCGAACGGGCGATGACGGGCACCGCGGATTGGGTATTTTTATCGCCCAGACCTTGATTGAGGCGGTTGGCGGCTCAATATTATTCGGAAACGGCTATGCAGGTGGCGGCGAGGTAAGGATGATTTTGCCACTGTCTGCTGTAGTCGGCTCCGTTAAAGAATAGTTAGGCCATCGTTTTTTTGTGATTGGGTATAGGTTAAATACATCATGTCAGACAAAACTTTGATGATTCTCGATGACGATGCCCCCCTGCGCAATCGGCTCCGCAGGGCCATGGAAAGCCGTGGTTTTGATGTGCTCGATGCAGGGTCTGTTTCTGAAGGTGCCGAAATAGTGCGCAAGAAGGCGCCGGCCTACGCAATCCTCGATATGAAGCTCGAGGACGGAAGCGGTCTCAACCTTGTTCATGACCTAAATAAAAAACGCCCAGACTGCAAAATTGTGATGTTGACTGGTTTTGGTAATATTGCGACGGCAGTCGCAGCTGTGAAGGCGGGAGCATTAGACTATTTGCCAAAACCGGCAGATCCTGATGCTATTGCCGCGGCGCTCCTACAATCAGGCGACGGCATGCCACCACCGCCGCAGGACCCAATGAGCGCAGACCGTGTCAGATGGGAGCATATTCAGCGTGTCTATGAGCAGTGTGGGCGAAATGTATCTGAAACAGCCCGTCGTTTGCGCATGCACCGTCGCACCCTTCAGCGGATTCTCAGTAAACACGCTCCGCGCAACTGATTTTTTGCACCCGGAGAGTGGTTTGCGCTGATCTACCATTAGTCTATCCATCCTTGTTAGATTGGATCCGCGGATGTTTCCGCCCTTTTTGTCTTGATGCTGCGCTGAGCTTGACACAGTCTCACTAGTTTTCTGGGCCAACTATGGTGTTGACCGACAGCAATGGTGCCGCCTGCTCTGGCTTTGTATAAAGACGGCCTTTGCGCTTTTGGTTAATGGGTTGTTTGGTCTGGCTGTTGTTTCTACCTTCGTTTTTGAGTCGCTAAAATTTGGGGCTTTTGCCAAGGTGACAAACCTGCGGGCAACCACGCCAGTACGGATCTTTCCTCTTGTCTTGATGCGGACCGGGGTTGTTCCGGCGGCAGGTGCGTGGGTGTTGGCACTCCTTCTGGTTGCTTAAACGGTTTTACAGGTCTTATAGCAGTTAAAAGCTGCTCAGGATGGTGTTGTAAATTAATTTGTCCTAACTTGACGATTTATGGCTCTCATCTTCACCTCAATAATCTGCTGACCTTGCTGTTTCTGTCGTTACTTTAATTATCATCTCTTCCAGAGACCAACACTGCCGTTGCTGAGACCGGACCTATAACATTGGCTGCATCACTTAACTTCATTTGTTTTATAGGCATCGTGATTTTACTTGGCCGTGGCGTCACCCAGAAGGCACTAGTAACTTCATCGCTGCGACGCCGGTAATTTCAGTGTTGGGGAGGATTTTAGCTATAATGTAAACGTTAATCTCTGTAGACAGATACTCACCAAAATACTATCTGTGGTCGATATAGGACAGCCTCGACTCACATTTGGCATTCTGTCATTACCGACACTAATCCTGTCTGAGTGCATTTTGTCGCACAACGCTGGTATAGCATCTGCTGCCGATAGTGGTCAGGAATCGATGGCATCGTCTTCCACAGCGGCTGTTTCGGATATAGATATCGCACCACAGACAGACAACATGCCAGACTATGGAGTGGAACGAAAACTGTCTTACCGCCACTCATCTTCACTTAGAATAAAAATTATTCCAAGTTTATAACAGCGCGCTGCAAATCTGAATTGTTTAAAGCACCGCTTGCTGCAAGCTACTGAGCACAGTATTTGTTGGATAGGCGATGGCCAAAGCTGTAAGGTTTAATAATCCGCTTTCTATGCTTGTTTAGCAGATTAAAAAGGATGAGTTTTGAAAAATGGACAAAAGGCGTTTGGGTGTACAGGGTACGGAAATTTCTGCGATCGGTATTGGCGCTATGTCATTCAGCAATTTTTACGGTGCAACTGATGAAACACAGTCACATGCCATTCTAAAAACGGCGCTCGATGAGGGCGTAACTCATATTGACACCGCCAACGTCTACGGGATGGGAACCTCCGAGACCGTCATTGGCTCTTTTCTCGCAAATCAGGGAAAACGCCGCAATGAATTGTTTTCGATTGCGTCGAAGGCAGGCATTGCTCGTAGGAGGGAGTTGGGTGAACGCTACTTCGACAACAGCCCGGGCTATCTTGAGGCCGAACTCGACAAGACGCTCGCCCGACTTGGTGTCGATATCATCGATGTCTATTACGTTCATCGCCGTGATGCTGCCACACCTATCGAGGAGGTGAGCGAGACACTCGCTGGCTTTATAAGGGCCGGAAAGATAAAATCCTTTGGGTTTTCCGAAATCGCTCCAACCTCGCTTGCAAGGGCTAGTGTGGTTCATCCGGTCGCTGCTGTCCAGTCGGAATACTCACTGTCAGTTAGGAGTCCGGAAATGGGTCTGGTTCAAATGACACGGCAACTTGGAACGGCGCTTGTCGCCTTCTCACCTGTTGGCAGATCGTTGCTGACTGACAGACCACACAACGAGCAGCGCATTGCCAAAATGGCTTGGATGCGCAACAACCCGCGCTTTATAGAGCCCAATCTCAGTGCCAACATTAACGCTGCAGCTGGGTTCCGGGCGCTGGCTGCGGATATGGGAAGCTCGGCCGCAGCGCTTGCCATCGCCTGGCTATTGCACCGTGATGACCATATTATCCCAATTCCAGGAACAAGATCAGTTGCCCATTTTCAGGAACTTTGCGCTGGAGCCAGATTGCGCCTGTCAGCTGAGGATATGGCGTGCATTGAGACAGTTCTGCCAATCGGCTGGGCGCATGGCGACCGGTATTCAGATGATCAATGGGTTGGCCCTGAGCGCTACTGCTAGCTATTTTGAGCACGTTGCTGGCGACAAGTGGAGGATCAGCTGATGGATTTTGATGATGCCTATGCCAATATGGCACACATCCCTGATGCGACATCTTTTGTTGCGGAATGGCCTGAAAGGGCAGCTGCCTTTCGGACAATTTGGCAAAAGAAGCGGCTTGACATTGCCTATGGGAGTGAACCGCGCCAACGCTTCGATCTGTTCCAACCGGAAGGAATGGAAAAGGGTCTCGTTGTTTTCATTCATGGGGGATATTGGCGCGCCTTTGCCAAGGATGATTGGTCACATCTGGCCGCAGGAACGCTTGCCCGTGGCTTTGCAATGGCCCTTCCTAGCTATCGGTTAGCGCCACAGGTGCCATTACATGAAATCTGTAGCGATGTGGCAGCAGCCGTTACGGAAGCAGCTAATTATGTTGAGGGGCCGATTCATCTCGTTGGCCACTCAGCTGGTGGTCATCTGGTTACGCGTCTGTTAAGTGGCAGGGCGTTGCTGGCGGCACCGGTGATCAAACGAATTTTGGGGGTCACATCTATCAGTGGCGTGCATGATTTACGACCACTTCTCCACACTGAACTAAATGACCTGCTTGCCATCACGGACGATATTGCCGCGAACGAAAGTCCGGCACTGCTAACACCACTGGCGCCAGTCATGGCTGGTGAGATTGGGGTAAGTGTCTGGGTTGGCGCAAAGGAACGTCCGGAGTTTCGCCGGCAGACAGATTTGCTGGCCCTGTCCTGGGGTGGGCTTGGCGTGCCGGTGACGGTAACGCACGAAGAAGGACGCCATCACTTTGATGTGATTAACGGGTTAATTGATTTCAATACTGGTCTTGTTAATGCTGTTCTAGGAACGGAAGCAGCATGTGATTTCTAAGGGAGTGTTGGACCCGTCTGAATGCATAGGGATCGGTTTGGAATGATCAGACAGCAAATGAAATTTGGTTGGTGGCTGATGCTGTTCACGTTGTCACTGGTTTAGGGCTTGTTCGTTCTTTTTCAACGGTGTCGCGCTTGCCAAAATACGCTTCTATTTAGGCGCGCAGCTGGCACTGTTGATGGAGGCGTTAACTGATTGCCTGTGGTCTTTGCCGATGCCGGGCGGTGGCGCTGTACTTTCGGTGATCGGATTGGTCTTGCTGTCGACGGCCTTTGCGTATGTTCTGTACTTTCGCATTCTGGAAACAGTAGGCGCCATCAACTTGTCATTAGTGACCCTGCTTGTGCCTGTCAGTGCCATTGCGCTTGGCATTTTTCCTCGATGAGGTTTTCTGATCCATCATCTCATTGGGATGATGTTAATCGAGCTTGGCCGGCTGGTGATCGATGGGTGGATATTGCGGTTGCTGTTCCGATTGCGCCACGGCTAGCCTGTTTCAGCACTAAGCGCCGCCGCCGCGATGCCAGCTACTGCTGCCGCCTCGTCATTGTCCGATGTATCACCAGAAATACCAACCGAACCCAGCAACGCACCTGACGGATCACGGATCAGCACGCCACCTGGCACGGGAACCATGTCGCCGCCAGCAAGACCATTCATGGCCTGAATGAAATATGCCTGTTGCTCAGCCCGGTTCATCAGGGCGCGTGTTCCCATGCCAAGGGCAATGGCGGCATTTGCCTTGCCATGCGCGATTTTTGCTCGCATCTGGCTGACTCCGTCCTCTGACATGCAGGCAACGAGTGAAGCCCGGTCGTCAAGAACAACAACGCTGAGTGGTTTCAGGCCAAGGTCGCGGCCTTTGGCAAGGCTTGCCTCAATGATGTTCTTTGCCTGTGCAAGTAAAATCGTCATGTCTAATCCTTTTCGTTCATTTGCGTCTTCCGGTAATTAAACCTTGGCTGTCATGGCTAGCACAAAGGTGCTAAGACAAACAATTGGCAAATCTGCAGACCGTGGCCGATATGTCGATTAGTGTCACGGTTATAGATTGAAGTACGATGCAGGATGGGGTTCTACTTAACAGATGATCGGTCGCTGATTGATCGTTAACAAGAGCCGGTATTATGAATGACAGTTGCATCATCATTGGCGCAAACGCCTAGACCAACGGAGTGTACGGTTGGTCATGATGTTCTTCTTGCCGCCGGCTTTATCTGTGGGGCGGTAACAGCGGCGATGCGACCGTTTGATGGGTCTGGCCTGATCGTCATGCCAGGACTCATCGACCTTCATGGTGATGGGTTTGAGGGGCATGTTGCTCCAACGCAATGGTGTAGAGTTTGATCTTGGGACAGTGCTGTCGGCGACTGACCGTGAATTGATCAGCAGTGGAATCACGACAGCTTATTTGGCGATGACCATCTCCTGGGAGCCTGGCTTTCGCAGCCTCGAGCGTGCCCGAGAGATTGTTTCTGCTCTTAAAAAAGTGCAATCACACTGTACCTGTGAAGCGCGGCTGCAGCTCCGCTGGGAAATTTTTGCGATAGAGCGATAGCTGACATCGAGAGTTGGCTTGATCTAGATCCGCTACCAACGCTTGCCTTTAATGAACATCTAAGTGCCATTCTAACTGGTATGAAGCCTCATATCTTTGCTAAGAATGCTGACCGTTCCGGCGTGTCGGTGTCAGACTAGACGGCCCTTCTCAACGCCCTCAAGGCAATGGAGGATGAGGGACGGGCCTAGTGGACATTTGCCAAGATGATAGGGCATTGGCATCTGCGCGGATTTAGGTTTTTTTCGATGACCATGCGCGCCAATGATAAACTGAGGGGTCTATTGGTAATTGGTGGTTAGTGGATTTCCCCGAAGGTACCTTCGCCCTGCCGACGGTAGAGGCTGATTCTGTTGTGTCCTGTGCGCATCGGTCCTTCAACCGCACGCCCCTATTTCACGGTATATTATCCGTTGCTGGACGGTGCGGATCCGCGCCGCCACTTTTTTGACCGTTCGAATGCTTTCATTCCGTAAGATAATTTTCCGCCAACAGGTCTATTGCTTGTAATCTATGATTTTCCTGCATTAAATCTCTTCAATAGGGCCTACCTGTATTAGCAGTATCTTGATCGTTATGCCGACCGGCTGGCAGATGTAATCATAAATATGACAGAGGAGAGTGACCTAGTTGAATATCCTCGTAATATAAGGGTGGAGATTGAGAAATATACGGCGGTGCGCGCTGTGCCTGATGGCGATTTCGGTCTAGTGCGGTCAATGGCGCAGGAGCTGTAAGATTTGCAGTCTTTCAAGGTGTGTTTTTCTCTGCACAGTATCACTTTGCTTTGAGGGCCAACGCCACGCCATGTGGAAATTTTTATTTTGTCAATCGTCCTTTACATTTTTGGCGCAACATAATGAAGGAAGCAGCTTTATGACTGAGTGATGCCAATTAATTTGGAGCGTAACAGGTTTTGCGGTGACAGTTTTATCGACTGATCACTTATCTTGCTCTGTTTCCTCAAGCATTTTTGACAACGCCTTATTGAAGCGGGCTTGATCGGCGCGGACCAGCGTTTTAAAAACGGCAAGCTTGTCCTCAAGATTGCTGTTGTTGCCGTCAATAAGATTGCGTATTTGTGCCTCCCGCGCTGTTTGGGCGCGTTGCTCGGCCTTCAAGCGGGCAAGTTTTCTTTGATTTTCATCCAAATCAGCGCCTCCTGGCTTAGAGATCCCTTATAAAATCAAGCAGGCGGTTGCGAAGCAAAGCGAGCTTCGCCTGCAGCTGCCTATTCTCGGCTTCGAGCAGGATCAGTTTTTGGCTGACCTGGTCAGTCACGCCAGTTGCGCTGGTAGCTGATGATTCATGTCCGTCCATTCCCATGGCAAGATCATTCTTGCACGCATTATAGATGGCAATTTCGGATGCGTCCGTGCCAGACAGAACACATTGATGGCTATAAACTGAGCCCGCCGACAGGCTGAGCAATATGGTAAAAAAGATAATCCGCATTCCACCTCTCCAAAATACTTACACCGCTGAGGATAGGGTGTTCGCCCGTTACCTGTCAAAATCTGCTGATCAAATCAATTTCAGTGTGATCACAGCGACAAGGATGTAGCGCGCCGTTTTCGCAAAACTGACAATCAGGAGAAAGGACAGCAGTGGTTCTCGCAGCACACCGGCGGCAGTGGTAATCGGGTCACCAATGAAGGGTACCCAGCTCAGCAGCAGGCTCCATCGGCCATATTTGTGGTACCAGAGCATTGCCCGGGTCAATTGCGTAGGCTTGATTGGAAACCATCTTCGGTCACTGAATCTGGTAATCCACTGTCCCAGATACCAGTTCACGACAGCCCCCAGAACATTGCCAATGGCTGCGACAGCAATAAGCAACATAACACTGTTTCCGGATGTCAGAATAAGGGCAGACAATCCTACCTCGGACTGCGCCGGGATGATTGTGGCTGCTAGAAATGCAGCGAAAAACAGGCTAACATATGTGGTGAAACTGGACACAGACTGCCCCTTTGCTGGGTGCGATGCCAATCTTCCTAAGGAGACTACCCTGCCCCGATTGAAAAAACCTTACGACAATAGACTGTGTCATGTTCATAAAACCAGCCCATTTTTGGGGCGGCATACTTGCGGCACATAGAAGGCGGCATTCATAATCACGACATCGGACCGGAAATTCCCTATACTTGATTGTGTGTGTTGCGGAAGGATTATGGGTGACCCAATCAAACTGGTACAATATCAACAATCTTGATGATGGTGTTTCACGCATTCTGGAGGCACATGTCGCCGCTGACTGGCGATGCAATATCTGGCATGTTCGTGGCAGGGATCGCGATCTGGTTATTGATACGGGCCTTGGCCTACGACCGATTGCCAAAGAAATTACGATGTTGGCTGAGAGGCCGGTGATTGCGCTTTGCACACATAGCCACCACGACCATGCTGGGGGCTTGTGTCAATTTGAAACGCGGTTGGGTCATGTCGCTGAGGCTGA
The DNA here is from genome assembly GCA_902596655.1 of uncultured SAR116 cluster alpha proteobacterium. GTDB lineage: Bacteria > Pseudomonadota > Alphaproteobacteria > Puniceispirillales > Puniceispirillaceae > MED-G116. The sequence goes on from CACJUX010000028.1 coordinate 24,685, forward strand.
CATTTTTGCTAACCCAACGCGCGAGTCAACTGTGGCAAATTTGCTGGAACCTCAGTCAATTAGGCAGCTGCCCTATGAGGGATTCGATGTGGCGGATTGGTGTTATCGCGCCGCCCCATTGACTGGCAAGATTGATGAAGGCGATGTCATCGATCTTGGTGATCGGGTTTTTCAGGTGCTTCATTTTCCGGGACATTCTCCTGGTTCCATTGCCCTGTGGGAGGCGACAAGTGGTATCATATTCACAGGCGATACGCTTTATGACGGTATATTATATGACCATCTCTATCATTCTGTCCCGGACCAACTCTGCAAGAGCCTGCGGCGACTTAGAGAGATGCCTGTCAGTAGGGTTCATGCTGGCCATTTTAACAGTTTCGGCAGGCAACGGATGCAGACGGTGATTGATGAATACCTGGTTGGTCAGCGAAGCATGCTCTGTCCCGGCCGGACGAGTGGTGACTAACCGGCTTCTAGGTACTGAGGGCGTCTCGATCCTGCGCCATGGCCAACGCCAGACCGATAGCAAACCACAGAAACAGATTGTTCCACTGACCGAAGAAATCAGCTGAGGGCTGGGGGAAAAACAGCAAAGCTGGCGGAATCCAAGCAAGACTTGAATATAGCGTCCGGTGTTTTCGGCCAGCGGCGGCTGTGATTATGATCGATATAATCATGATTACGCCTGTCAGCAGCCCAAATAATCCCGTTTCCTCAGCTAGCTGTACATAAAACTGATGGGGGTGGGGGTGGCAGTCATTCTGCCCAACAAGCCAGTGCGGCCCTTGCGGAATTGCCGGGCAGTGAAGCCGATGCATTCCAACGCCGATTCCAGTAACGGGTGAGTCCATCGCCGCTACAACTCCCGGCCGCACGGAAAACCAATAGGGGCTGTTAAAATAATCGGTAAGCTCAGCCTTTTTTCCAGGTGAAAAGCGGTCACCAATTCCGGGGAAAGCGGCAAACAGGATCAAAAAACCGATTGCGGCAAGAGCGCCAAAAAGAACAATCCGTTGCGGGCGCACTACCCAGCTAATGGAGGCAAGAAAAACCGCCAGTCCCGCCAGAGCGGAATTCACCCGTTCGCCGGTGATCATTGTGAAAATTACGATCAATCCACTAATCATTGCTAGACTAAGGCCACGTTTCAATGATTTGTCCATAGCCATTGCCGCAAGTATGATTGCCAGAGGCATCATTGCCTTACCGAGAAAATTACCGGGAACGAGGTCGCCATAGGGTCCAGATAGCCGCAACAGGTGAGTCGAGGACAATAAATCTGCACTACCCAATTCGATAGCCAAAACCACCGCCATGATGGCTGTGGCCAACCCCATTGTCACAAACATCATGTTCAGCCGGCCCCGGCTGGTTCCTAGCCAAAACATACAAGCAGCGGCGTAAAGCGGAAATCTGATCCAGGCGATCGCTTCGCCAATCGAATAGAGAGGATTTTCGGAAAGGGCCGAGGCCAGTAACGCAACAATCCAGAACAGACAGACAGACCGGACCCAGAACGCCGATAGCCAGTGCCATTGATTGAATCGGAAGGACCGCAGAATGAAAGCGATGCTAAACACTGACAGCCAGATATCAGCAGGTGTGCGTTCGATAAGATAGAGAAAAGGGCCAGCAAGCCATAGCCAGACAAACCAAATGTCCCATTTTGATGCCCCATGCAGACTGGCTTGAAGCTCTTTGAGATTGACGCGAATAACTGACATTTCAACCAAAGGGCCTGTAAGAAAAAACTGTTGTGGCAATCCAATTTACATCCGTACTGACAAACAGTATGGATGTTAAGCAACCTAAGTTGATGGTCGCCATTGTCAATCCCCGCGATGGAACGGATATAATTTGGCAATATCTGGCACTTTCAGACTGCCCTGCAGGCCTTTCCTCAGATCACAGCAAAAACGGGAATGAGCAGGACTGAAAGACAGAAACTCCAAATGATTGACTGGGCGATTGCGTCCGTTTTGCCGTCATAGCGACTGGCAAAGGTCAACGCCATTACCCCAACAGGGGCAACGGTCACCATTAAGGTCGTGCGCGCCTCCTCGATGGCATAGCCACCTGCCAAAATGATGATCAGGAACCCTAATATTGGATGAAGAAGCATCTTTAGACCAGTGATGACCATGGCAAGTTTTAGACTACTTTTAGAAATTGGCCTGGCAAGCAGAATGCCAGATGCAAAAAGGCCACATGGTGCGGCGGCATCGGCTATAAAGCTGGCGCATCTAATCAGAGCGAGCGGTGTGCCAAAAGGGTTCAGAGCTATCAGCACACCCAGAAGAAGCGCCAGTAGGAGTGGATTACGTACCTGGCCTGCTAGCGCTTTCAAAGGACCGGTAGAAGGAGCCTGATGGATATCAAGTATAATGATGGTAAGTGTGAAAATGATGATATCGATCGTTATAATGCTGCGCACGGGAATCGACATCACTGGATCAAAGGTGAATTGAGTGATCGGATAGACGAAAAGCACATGGTTGGCAAAGGATGCAGCAAGGCCGCATAACAGCGCGTCCTTGAAACCAAGCCGAAACCAAAATGAGGTGATGAAAAAACCGATGGCATAAACCAGCAACTCGCTGATAAGATAGAGACCGGTAAGTGCAGGGTTCAGACTCGCAACATTAGTGGTGATGATGATATCAACAATGATTGCTGGTGCACTGACCTGGGCGATAAATTTGAAGATTGAAGCGGCATCAGACTGACTGAATCCACCACGCCGGCCAGCAAGATACCCCATAACAAAAATCAATGCGACGGGAAGAACCGAACTTAACAGCGTGTCAAGGATGGCTGCCACAATTAATTTCCCTACCTTAAAGCTGTGGGTTCATCATGCCAAAAGTAATATTTGGCATCACTCATCCGGCTGATTGACGGTTCGGCACTTTAGGGGAAATTGAAATTTGGATAATTTCATTTTGTGTGCCTAGTCTCATTTTGGGACCCCATGTGCCACTGCCAGATGAGACATACAGACTGGAGTTCAGTCGTTGGTAAATGCCGTAGACTGTTCTGAAGTGCATTCGCACCAGCAGATTGAAAGGAAAAATCTGCCCGTTATGCGTATGCCCAGAGAGCATCAAATCCGTTTTTTCTGGCGCGTGATCCCATATGGACGGTTGATGAACCATTAATATATTGAACATGTCATGACTGGTCAGCTGTTCCGCAATGGCGGATTGTTTTTTTGTATTCTGATTATCGCTAATGCCGATGATATTGAGTCCATCAAGCTGTGCTGACTGGTTGTCTAACATGGTGATGTTGTACCTGGCCAGATTTGAGACTTTTCCCGCATGATCGTTGACATAATATTCATGATTTCCTGTAACAAAAAAGATGGTTCCTCTCATGGTTTTGAAAAGACCTAGGTCTTCAGTGTCAAAGGCGCTCGAGTCAAAAAGATCACCACCAATTAGCAGATGCTCATAATTAAGATTACGGATTTTATCACAGATTCTCTCCAGATGCCGTTTTGAGTTGGAACCCAAATGGATGTCGCTGATAAAAATGAGATTGTAGTGCCGCTCAATTTTTGGAGACGTCAGGTGAATTTTTTTCAACTCAATGCTTTTCCCATTCAAAATAGCTTTGACACATGCAATGACGGAAATGACGAGGCAAATAAAACCAATCTCGACGGTGAAATCTGGCAACAACATCGATAAAAGCAGTCCAATATTCAACACCCAGAATGCGATAAAGCCGATGCCCATTCCGTAATAAATTGCACTGCTTAAAATGCGTAACGTTAGATGTGTTCTGAAATAAATAAAAACAGTAAAACTGATTATTATTGTCGGGACAATTGTGAGAGGCTCAACGATGTGAGCGTCAAAGAGTAGATGAGCGAGTATATTCAGCGGGTATACGTAAATCAGGAAACTGAATGCTGTGGTGATCGCAGCAAAAACAAGATCACGCATAAAGATAATCCCAGCCTGAAAACAAAACGGTACATCCGTTGGATGATACCAAAACAGATTATTAGGGATAGGAAAATAGCGCGCTCGGGAAGA
>CACJUX010000029.1 GCA_902596655.1 uncultured SAR116 cluster alpha proteobacterium
CTCAACACAATTTTGAACATGCGATTGAGACCATCCTTAAAGACTTATGGAAAGCTGGTGCTATTGGCACAGAGCATGAGTGTGGAATACAAAGGCGTTCTAATTGGTACTCCATCACACCACGCTACCGTGATCCCAATCTAACCTTCAAACAAACGATGGCTGCCTTTGATGGCATGATTGCGTTGGGAATGATTGAGGTCACAAGAAATGGCTTCTTTGATCGTGATACCGGTGTTGGCGACATTACCAAATACAGAGCAAGAGATAGATTGCTGGAGATGCTGGACGATGTTGAAGGAAATCCATTTACAGATATCAAGCCTGACTTAAAAGCTGAATGCATAGTCCTTCGTGACAACGTTGATGGTGTGCGCACTGTCATAGATTACGAGGATGACGCAAACACAAATGAGATGCGTGACAACATGCGCACGATCAACACTTGCCTAGCCAAACATTGGCCTGATCTCAGGATCAAGGATGAGGATTACTTGGCTCTTCAAGAGAGACTATTACTTGGCGAGGATAAGCAGCCTATAGATTTCACCCAACGTATCCTCACTCGTATCTTCTCTAATGGACGATTTGATCAAGGTGGCAGGTTTTACCGTGCGTGGTGGCATAACGTGCCAAGTGAGTATCGCAAGTTCATCACGATAGATAGCAAGCGCACATGTGAGTACGACTTCTCACAACTGAACCCCCACATGGCTTACTTCATGCGTGGAAGAGAACTAGGCAGTGAGGATGCTTACAGCAGGGTGTTTGATGGTGAACATAGGCCACTCGTCAAAGAAGCATTTAATGCCATGATGCAAGCCTCCACGCCGCTTCTGAGGAAGCCTGATGGCATTGATCTAAGTGAAGTGGAGTTTGATTGGACTACTCTTAGACAAGCTGTATTAGATGCCCATACACCATTGTCTGATGTCTTCTTTCAAGGCCATGGCAATCATCTCCAGTTCATTGATAGCTGTATCGCTGAGAAGGTGATGTTACAGTTTGTAAGATCAGATGATGAGCCAGTGCTGCCAGTTCATGACAGTTTCATCATGCATTACGCATTTGGTGAAATGGGTGAATTGGAGGAAGCCATGCGGAGGGCATTCCACGATTACTTCAAGAAGGATATTAAAGTCAGTGAGGATATCGGGGTGATGTTGCCATCATCGTTTGACGATAGGGAGGTTGAAGACCTATCAATAAAAGAAATAGTTTCTGGACCGCCTGAGTATAGTCAGTGGAATGAGAGGAATTTCTGAACGATGTATTTTCTTCGGACCATTTATTTGCTGGCAGCATATTTAATCATCTCGATCAACACATGTGTTAGTGTCTATGCATCACCCGTTGGGAAGGCTGTAATTTGCAAGCCTTTAACTTATGATCCCGGCCACCATGCACTAGACCAAGCTTTAATAGATAATTCACCAGTGCAGCGGGGCTTCGTCTTTAGCCCCGACGTTGTTGACAGCTACACCTTTACCAACAAAAAAGGCCAACTATCAATCATCAAATCAGAAGTTTGGAGTGACTTAAATTATTACGTAGATCTGGACAAAATTGAGTGGAGAAATAGTTATAACGAAATTAGTTACACTTGGATATTGAACAGAAAAACTCTTAGGCTAATAAGAATTGCGAATTGGGAAAAAGACACCAGACTGATTTCTGATTGCAAGGCGATGGACGAATCTGAATTTCTATCGGAAATGGAAAAGTTGTTATTAAAGTACAAGAATAAAATGGCTAAATTAACGAAAGACAATAAGATATAAGCCTTGAAGTCATGTATGGCTTGGATTGCCTTTTTGGGTTTTTCATCCCCACCAACCCCCATCCATTGCACTACCCAACAATATACTACCGACACACCCCCCATGGCCCATGCATGGGGGTGGGTAAGTGATGATAGTTACGTGTCTTGCGAAGATTGATAAGGCCTTTAGGTGTCGTACTTATGTGGATTTATAGAGGTCCGTATCTGTCACCTAACACTTGCGCCTTATCCTCACCACCATCATCCTGACGATGCTTGCGGAGCCGGTTTGGGCGACATAAATGTTTAACAATATGTGGTTAAGTGTTTGCCGCGACAAAAACAGGAGAGTGAAAAATGGCTATTATCGTTAAAGGCGAAATTACAATCAGCAAGGGCTTCAACCATTGGAAAGAGATGATCTTCTCACAGAAAGAAAAGATGGCAGGAATAGGCATGCAGCTCCTTTTTGCAGGCACAACCAAGGAAGACCCAACGAAACTTATCTCAGTCATTAAGTTTGACAGCGTTGAAGCGATGCAAGCTTTTGGTTCTGATGAGGAATTTACTGAAACTCGGAGACAAGCTGGGATGGTAATGGAAAGCGGTGTGATGACGCCAATATCAGAGGAGTTTTTAACAAACTTCCCCGAGCCCTTCATACAGCACTGACTCAGTTAAGAACGAAGGAGTCGAATACCACTTGTGTTACTTCTGCTCGCAGCTGCTGTGATGTTGTATTTGGTATAAAAAGTTCAACTATGCACACTCTCCCTATACTAGAAACGATAAGGATGAGTGACGCACAATCTGACGCACAGAATGTGCCTGTTGACGGTGAGTCACCGATACGTAAACTGGCTGTAATGCTTATGTAACTGTCCATGTAAGTGCCTATTGGAGGAACCATTGTTCTCCACCAGCACCACTTCTTCATGTACATGACTGATATGTATGCATAAATTGTGCTAACAGGTCAGGTGACGTACAGAATGACTTATGCGCAATGAATGATTTTCTGATTATTGTTATTGCGGGTTTTTTTTCCTGTGTTGCTTTAGACTTTTTTGGCCGTGCCTTACTGATCTTATTTAAAATACCCGAACCTTCATGGGGTGTTGTTGGTCGTTGGGTGTTCTACATGGTCAGGCGTGGAACGGTCTTTAATCCACAGATTTCAGATGCTGTGCCAATTGCTCATGAAGTAAAAATTGGTTGGGCTTTCCATTATCTCATCGCTGTCGTTTGGGCTGTTGCGTTTCATATATTCTTCGTTGGTTATCCATTAATTGAGTTATCCTATAAAAATGGGCTGTTATTTGGAGCATTAACTACGCTTGCTCCATTATTTATTTTCATGCCTTTTACTGGTCAGGGGGTGTTTGCACGAAAAACTCAAATGCCTTTGTTGACTTCGCTAATTCTGCTAGCAAGACATTGCGTTTTTGGGTTAGCCATGTTTGAGGCGTTCAGTTGGTTCCACTAACCCATCAACACTCAATCTTCTTCATCCACTTAGCCAGCACCCCCACGCTATAGCCATTGCCATAAGCATGGCCGATGCCTGTTGTTGTCCATCCTCCAATGGCATCAATGATGTCTGATGGGAATTCTAAGGCTCTCAAACGGTCTCTAAGGCTATGCCTCAACCCATGAACAACGTTGCCATTGCCAATGGTAACCTTCATCCATTTGTTGAGTGCGGCACTTGCTGAGTTAGCATTACATACCTTGCCATCGCAGTAGCGTGGGAAGGCATAGCTATTATCATGCTGTTGCAGCCTTCTAGCAGCCCAGAGAGAGGCGCCAACAAGAGGTATATGCCTTGCACTGCTCTTGGTCTTCAAGCGTCTCCATGAATGAGGTTTAAGGTCTATATAGGGCAGGGGGGCGTTAAGAATGATATCGTCCTTATGCAGTCCTGCAGCCTCTGCTAAACGCATTCCAGTGTCACTGATAAGAGCAAGCAGCCAGCGCATTTTATCATCTTCACGCACACATGCTTGCTGCAGTTTGATTAGCTGGTCTTTGGGTATTGGCTGTCTGTCTTGGCCATCATCTCTGTCAGGCATATAGGTCTTGGCAAAGCCATTACTGCCTTCAATCCCATGCTCAAGCATAACAAGGTTGATGATGGACCTGACTGACCCAAAGATGCGTTTGACACTGCCTAGAGCAAGTCCTTTATCAAACAGGTAATCACGGAAAGCAGCAGCGTCAGAGGATGAGTAAGAGGTTATAGGTCTATTACCCAATGCTTCTGCTACATACCTACCATTGCGTTTAGCAGCACGAATGAAGGTGGGGGTCTGCTTATCGGCTTTTAGACGAAGGTAGACATCTACAGCTTCCATCATGGTTGGGCTGCTATCCTCTGCATCATCCTTGTCACCAATAACCAGATGTAATGCTGGCACATCCATCTTCTGCAATCTAAGGCCATGCCAGTAGTCATCTAGCCTCTGGCTAATGGACTTGGCAGAACGTACAGCAGTAGCTTCTGACTTGGTACGAAGGCTGATACTGACACGGTCACTACGATAGTGTTGCCTGACATCAGAAGGCACTCGTCTGTCGAAGTGATAAACACCAAAACGGACACGGATATGAGAGGAACTATTGTACGTCATTCTGTACGTCACCTGACCTGTTAGCACAATTAATGCATACATATCAGTCATGTACATGAAGAAGTGGTGCTGGTGGAGAGACTCGAACTCCCAACCGCCCGATTACAAATCGGGTGCTCTACCAATTGAGCCACACCAGCGAAGTTCGCGTTTTAACAGAGTTTCGGCTAGCGTCAATAGCGTTGATTGTCTTTTTGAAAATTTGCGCAACGATTGCTCGCCAAATGACTTAGCCGATTATTTTCTGTTCTACCGGTGCTTTGTCGCTTGAAAGTAAGCTTTGGCGATAGGTTTTCCGGACAATACAGTCAATTTTTTGTATAGGTGCGTATTTGACATAATTGCTGACATATTGGAACACGCTATATTCCGACTAATTGGAAAGCTGAGGTTGTGCTAGCAACTTCAGTCCAGAAAGATCGCAGCGAATCACGCAGCGTAAAGACAACGTCGATATCTGCACTTATAATGGCACTAAAAGCTGTGAATAATGGCACTAAAAGCTGTGAAACCGGTCGAATTGATGAAGCATTTTTTGGAACGTCCTCGGCATCGAGCGCGGCTAGGCCGTACTACTGAAAAAAACATTTGGCATCAAATTAGATTGGCAGAGGAACCCACCTCCAAACCTTTCAACCTCATGCCTTCATCCTTGACGCATAGAGCGCGATCGCGGCAGCATTTGAGACATTCAAACTATCGGCGTCATTATCGATCTCGATCCGCACCAGATGATCACAAAGGTTCCTTGTCAAGCGACGCAGCCCCGGACCCTCAGCTCCCATCACGATAGCAAGACGCGGAAATTGAGACAGAGACCGAACCCCCATCGCGCCATTGCCAGCAAGGCCGGCAACAGTGATGTCTGCTGCCTGCAGTTTTTTGATGGTTCTTGCCAGATTGACAACGCGCACGAGTGGCACATGTTCAAGCGCGCCAGTTGCCGTGCGGGCAAGCGTGCCACTCTCCTCGGGGGCGTTGCGGTGGGTGGCAATCATTGCGGTTACGCCAAAGGCGTGTGCTGAACGCATTATGGCACCGATGTTGCGTGGATCGGATAGTTGGTCGAGAAGGATCAATCTAAGTGGAGCCCTACCGGCATTTGCCAGCACGTCGTCAAGCTGCGGTGGATCAAGCGGCCACACCGCTGCGAACATACCTTGATGTACGGCTTTATCGCCATTGGTTGTGATACGATCAAGGCGCTGGAGCTCAGTGATTACCAATGGTGGCAGGTCGGTACTGCGCGAGGAGGGCAGGGTAGTGATTGCCTGCTGCAGGTCCTTAGCCGCATCGAATGTCGCATAAAGTGTGGCCATGCGGCGTTTAGGATTGGCCAGTGCAGCCAACACCGCGTGCCGGCCCCAGATGAAAAACCCATTTGGTGGAGGCTTGGGTGCGTTTCTAAAAGGCTTCGTTGCACTGTGTTTATTTTGTCCAGCATGCAATTCTTGCCGTGGGGACCGTGAGCGAGTAAGACGCTTTTGGCTCTGATAAAGCTTTTTCCCAGTTTTTGAGGTCATAAAGTGACTTCTTTGTTGACAAAAGCGCGCTGGCTTTTTAAGCCGCATGACATCTGATTGCTCCTTACAGATATACCCAGATTTTTGTAGAGGCAATCAGAAGGAAAGGCAATCCGGTGAGGTGGCCGAGTGGTTAAAGGCAGCAGACTGTAAATCTGCCCGCGTAGCGTACGTAGGTTCGAATCCTACCCTCACCACCATGCCAAACTCCTGTTTCCACCAGGAGGTGAGATTTTTTCGAAACGCAAAGTAATTAAAAAGCAAAAACGTCCGTGTGAATATCTCTGTGAAAGAGTTTTTGACTCGCACACTTTTCTCTACTCAGAATTTGCGACCAATTTCACTTCCCACACCAAATGTTTTTTGGCTAAGCTATCGCCGACATTCTTTTTCTTGTGCCAAAAAATTCATCAATACGCCTGCATTTTACTGTATCACCCGCTGACATCATCAAGAGGTTTGTTTCTTCGTCTTTATCAATTTTTTTAGGTAATAGTTAGGCATAATCATGACTGAAGACCAAATTGAAAGAAAGATCGCGGTAATTTTTGCGACTGATGTTGTTGGGTACAGCAAGTCAATGGAAGCGAATGAAGCTCAGACTATCAAAAATCTCCGTGCTTGCCGCAAATTACTTGACGCATCACTGAAACAATATGATGGCCGTATCTTCAACACCGCTGGTGACTCTGTTCTAGCCGAATTTTCAAGCGCTGTTTCTGCAGTTGAGTGTGCGGCCGATTTTCAGCGAAATGTGAAGCAGCGAAATCAAACCGCAGAAAAAGCTGAAGTTATGGAGTTTCGTGTTGGTGTAAATATGGGCGACGTCGTTATTGAGGGTGAAAACCTGTATGGTGATGGTGTCAATATCGCCGCACGGCTCGAGGCCATGGCACAGCCAAATGGTATTAGTGTTTCCAAACCAGTATATGAATTTGTCCAAGCCAAAACGAATTTGTCCTTTAATGACCTTGGCGTGCAACAGGTAAAGGAGAACAAGTTTGATGCCTTTGACGTGCTGCTGGACTCCTCTCAAAAGCGCAGTTTGTCGAAACCTTTATTCTCCAAATTATCATACGTTGTTGGTATGATAATTGTTGTTGCGGTAGCCGGTGCGGGTATTTTCTTTTGGTCTCTTGCTCCACCAAAGCAGGAGTCTGAACAATTATTTTCTGATCTCGATGAGGCGAAGGTCAATAAAGCTGATGACCTCACGTCAAACCTACCGGTTGTTTTAGTGCGACCTTTCAAGAACCTCAACAGCACAAATGGTAGTGATTTTTCGATCAGTGACTCAGTAACTGAAACAATACTTATTGGGTTGCAACGATATGAAGAAATTGTAACGTTGTCGAGCAGTACGAGCTATCACGTTGTCGACACAAATCTCACCAATGAGGAAATCAGCGATTTATACAGCGTGAACTATGTTGTCAGTGGTACTGTCCAGCAATCTGGAAAAGCTATAAGAGTAACTGCTGAACTGATAGATTTAACAAGTCAAAGAGTTGGTTGGGCAGAAAAGTTTGATTTTTTGGATGAGAATCTATTTGATGCGCAGGACCAAATAGGAGATGCTATTTTAACAGCTCTGCAGATAAAAGCTGTGATGGGAGAGCAAGCTACCTTCCATAAAGAAAGCGCAACAGCATATACAATTATGCTGAATACTAGACGCCATCTCCGAACCTTGACAAAGGATGGGTGGGCTCGTGCTGACGGCTTATTACAAGAGCTTTTGGCATCGGATGCTTCCGAGCATATGAAAATGAACATGTCAGTTTGGCATCGTGTTGTGAAATTATTTGTTGGGTTATCTGAGGACAAGTCAAAAGACTTGGCGGAAATAATTAGCTTCTCCGATCGTGCGCTTGCGTTAAAGCCCGATGCGGCATCACATTCTACAAGAGCTTTTGTAGAGGCAAACATATTTAAAAATTGCGAGAGAGCACTCTATCATGCGCGGGAGCTTAGACCGCTCGCGCGTTCCGGGACAGATTACCAATTTATGGGCTTAGCTTTCACAAATTGTGGGGAGTTAGCTTTCGGAATATCTGCTTTAGAAAAATCTCTCCAGTTGACACCAAACGATACTGATCTGAGAATTACAAAGAACCTCATGTCAGCCTATTTGCTCGCCGAACGTTTTGAGGAGGCTATTGAGCTAGGGCAGCGCAACTTAGGGCGCAAAAACTCAATGATTTTCACTCTCTTTGCTTACGCCGAAGCGATCAATGGGAACGAGGAAAAAGCCAGGGGACTTTTAAACCAACAGCTTACCTTCCCTAATGCTGTGAGCCGGGACAGCTTTTATCAACAGATGGCGGCGATTAGTGACAAAGATTTTCTTGATAAAATATACCGGGAATTGACTGAAGTGGGGTTACCAAGTCCAAATTGATTTGGGCTTTATAAAAAACTTAAATGCTCGATTAGGTCCTTAGACCCCCTAAAATTTTTTTACACATTGACTTTTCTGACACAAAGTCTTTGCCAAACCCAAATATGCATTTATTTCAGTTATATGATATTGCAAGATAGCAGGTGGCAAACCACTTATAACAAATAGTTTAAATAGCTCATTTGTGGGTGTTATTTTTGATTTTCCCTATCAAACATCCAAGAGATTGGATCAATATTAATGACAGAGCGGTGGGTGTCCCGCCAATGTCATTAATACCGTTCATTCATTGGTGCTTGAAAGGCACGCTACCCATTCTGATAGTTGCCGCTTTAGCAAGCGTTTTTTTGGGTGCTGTTGAAACCTACATTGCTGCGCTGATTGGTTACGTCATAGATATTTTGATCGTGTCAGAGGCAAGCTCGCTTGTCGCTAACAATTGGGCGCTGATACTAGCATTTTCGGTTTTTTTGTTTTTTCTGAGGCCAGCTACCTTTTTCATATCCTCATATCTCCAATCAGTGGTTTTAAGTCCAGGCCTGAGGACATTAGTAGCCGCACGTTTGCATCGTTGGACTCTCGGACATGCAAAAAGTTATTTTGACAATGACTTTGCGGGAAGGATCGCTCAAAAGGAAATACAGGCGTCCAATGCATTAGCGGACGCGGTTGTTGAAATTATTCATACAGTTCTTTTTGCAATAGCGACGGTGGCAACATCTTTCTTGATTATCAGTTCTGTTGATTGGCGTGTAGGACTATTAGTCGTTTTTTGGTTTGTTGGTTTTTACTTAATAATGAGCTTCTTTCTTCCCAGATTAAAAACTAGGTCTGCCCATCGTGCCAATGCTCAAGCCGCCGCAACCGGCCAAATTGTTGATACTGTGAGTAATATTAGCATTGTGAAACTTTTTGCTAATTCAAGCCGCGAGGACAACGCGGCTCTAGCGGCGTTTAGAGTTTTAAAAACGTCTCTTCGATTATACGGGTGGGAACTAATTCGCTTCCGAACATTGATGGTTTTATATGCGAGCATACTTTTTTTTGGTGTCATGGTGAGTTGTGTCTACCTTTGGATTGGAGGAAGTGCCTCAGCAGGGGAGGTTGTTGTAGCTGGCTCGGTTGCAATGCGCATGATGATGATGGCTGGGTGGGTAAGTTTCTCTTTAATGACAATTTATACAAACCTTGGAGATGTTGAAGATGCAATGAAAACACTCGCTGTTCCGCATGCAATGGTTGACGCAAAAGGGGCGTTACCTTTAATTGTGAAAAATGCAAAAATAGATTTTCAGGGTGTTTCTTATTCTTACGGGAGAGATATGGGGGGGCTATGTGATGTTTCTCTAAGTGTAGAGGCGGGAGAAAAAGTCGGTGTAGTGGGAGCCTCAGGTGCGGGAAAATCAACTTTGGTTGCGACATTGTTACGGCTTCATGATCCTGAAAAAGGGTCAGTCTTGATCGATGACACGAACATAAGCCGGGTTACTCAGGATAGCCTTCGTAGTCAAATTAGTATGGTCACTCAAGAGGCTTCCATGTTTAATCGAACCGCCCGAGAAAACATAATCTATGGCCGCCCAGAGGCAACCGACGAAAGTGTCGTTGATGCTGCAAAGAGAGCTGGAGCCCACGACTTTATTGTATCGCTCATAGATAGTCATGGACGACAGGGTTACGATGCTTTTCTTGGTGAGAGAGGCGTCAAACTGTCTGGTGGACAACGCCAGAGGATTGCTTTGGCGCGTGCAATCATTAAAAACGCGCCAATATTGGTGTTGGACGAGGCAACGAGTGCTTTAGATAGCGAGGTTGAAGCTGCAATTCAGGAAGCTCTGAGTATTGTTATGGAAGGAAAGACTGTGTTAGCCATAGCTCACCGTCTTTCCACAATTTCTCATATGGACAGAATAGTGGTGATGGAAGAGGGAAAAATAGTCGAAATGGGCACCCATCATTCGCTCGTAAGAAGAAAAGGTGTCTACGCAGGCTTTTGGGCAAGGCAATCGGGAGGTTTTCTGGGCGTTGATACCGCTGCGTGATTAATATGAGCCAGGACTTAAACTTTCGGTACGGCTTGACTTAGTTGGCCTAAAAAATCTCCTGCGCGATCGTTTATTTGTGCAACACATTTTTCACGTTTTCTCGCGTAAACTCAGACCGGCTTTAGTCAGTCTTATTCTAATTCTCATGATTCTACTTTTTAATTTCGGATTTTTTCTTTATTCGGATTTTTTCTTTAAAATTTTTATCTAATCCACCGTTTTAAAGCGACTGTTTTGAACAACAATTACTGTGCCAATCGGAAGCGCAAAGGTGATTATTGCTACTGCTATGATCAAAATGCCCAGCTCCGAATAATCAGCTACGCTCACCACCTGATTAGTGATTTTGTCTTTAACCTCTCGTGTAACAACAAACATTTGATTGAGGTATTTAGTACCTAGTGAACTGGCCGACAAAGCAAGATTTGTGAATGAAGCAAAGACTGCAAAAAATGTTGCTTTCATATTGTCCGGTGCATTTTTTGCAATCCAAGCCAAAAGTGGGATCATCGATACTTGACCGAGAGGAGACTCTACAGCTGTATTAATAAGCGCAATGAATCTTGCATCGACGATACCACCAGTTATCTCCGACGTCCATTCATGCACACCGTAATACATCCCGATACTTGGGAGGAACAAAATGCCCCCCGCGATTGAGAGGATTACTATAATTTTTGCAATTGAGTTGTTTGCCATAAATGGCCGCAATAGGATGATCCCTGCTACTGTAAGAATAGACGCAAGCAAAGACAACACTGAGAAAAATTGCTCATTGAATAGAAGAACATCAATTTCAAACCACGTTAGCCCAGGCCCTGGGCTCGGCATTGCGCGAAACACAAAAATGATGATTGCAGTGCCGATTATCGTCAAGCGTTGAGAGTCAGGTAGGAATTGTACAAGCCGACTCATCAAGTACAAAATGATGCTTACCGAACCAGCAAACACGATTTCTTGAGAAAAAGGAACATTTAGAGTTCCAACACCAACAGAAAATATTACGAAAATCAAACTACCAAGAAGGATTGTCCAGTTAATCTCTGAACGCGGAAGTCTATCTGGCTCACTTTCCATTGACAAACCGCCTGCTAACGCGCCAATGGTTGGATAGCGAGACATGGCCATTGCCAGGAAAACACCAATGACCGAGACTGCTGGAATAATTAGTGCGTAGCCATATATGGAAGCATAGAGTTCTATTTTTTGCCCCTCATTGAGAGCATCTACGTCTCTGAAAAAGATCACATTTGCTAGCGCAACAACCAGTGTGCCACCGATTATAGCAAGACGTCCTAGTGTTTGCATGGTCGTGTGCATGTGCTTGATCACATGCTCAGAAATAGAACTTCCATCTTGGTTGAACCTCGGCACTGCCTCAACTGTCATAGCGTCTGCTACGACATCCTGGATCACAAACCCGATCGGAGCGAGAATCACACTTAAGACATACCAAGTTTCGACTGGCATAATGTCCGACATCGCCTGAGTGTGTCCAATAAGGCCATACATGATTAGTAGGCTTATCGCTATGATACCCGCGCCAACCAACACCATATAATTTTTTCTTTTCCAAATGAGGTCGACAAGGTGGCCTAATGGCATCTTGAGAGCCCACGGGAGTCCTGCCCAAAAGCCAAGACCAGCAAGAAAGGCTGCTGAAAGATTTAGGTAATCCTTAATGAAAAATGTGCCAACGATTGCAGTCAGGCCAGAAATCCCTGCTGCAACGTACACCATCAGCGGAGGCAGATAGGACCACCTAAGAAGCCCCGGCAGTTCAGCAAACGCGCGTAAACAGTATTTGAAAAAAACTAACATCTGATAACTTTAACGAAATAGAACTTCTGAAGCCAGATGTTAAGGGAATTAGTAGTAAGTCGTTGGTAGATATTTTATGTAGGCTCAAGTGTCGGATTGGGCCTACGCTTGGCCATTACCTTGATTTGATTTCAATATCCTTTTAATGGTGTTTTGTCGCTGGCTGCAGAGACAATCTAGTTGAAGGTTGGATTATAAAAGATTGGCCGCTTAATATTGTTTGATATGCAAAAAGGAGAATTGGGAATAACAATCGAAACGACCGAATCCCATTTCGTCATATAAATTAGTTGCATCATAGCTCCAGCCATACAATTTCATTTGGGTTCATTTATTTCAAAGTGTCAAAATTTGAGCTCTTGAGATTTGTTCGATCTGACTGGTTTTTAACTTACAACGTAAAAGGAATTTGCGAAAAAACCAGCATCAAAAGGAGATTTTTCCGCCCTACAAATGCATTACAAATTATTTTTATGCGTGTATGTTCCGAGGTTAAATAGCGTCTTGCTGTGTCTAAGAAGGATGCCGTTACTGGATTTTGTGAGTGATGTAGGGATATGGCGGGATCCTTTTTTGGAGGTTCGAAACCTACCCTCAACATCATTGCAATCTCTTTCCACCCTTGCTTGAGATATTGCTTTTTTTGCGGAATTTGAGGGTTTCCTAGGCAATATTTGGGCGCAAGTGGTGGTGCTACGTCGGGAGTTCATAAGGCGCGGTAAAACAGGTCAAAGAAATTTTGCACTCAGTTGTATCCCGCTATTGCACGAAAACTGCTGCTATGCCATAAGGGCGCCCAGAAACGCGCGAAGTGGTCTGGGGCACCCTATGGGGTGTTACTTTTGCAAGGAGTGTTGCGCCCTTGAGTAACCATCTTTGGGTTTATTGGTGGGTCATTTTTGAAGTTTCGGGTGTAACTCAAACGGGGCAGGTGGTACGACCACATTGCCTGGCAGATAAGAAAAGGGCGGAAAGAAATGTCCAAGGAAAAGTTTGATCGTTCCAAGCCTCATGTGAACATAGGCACGATTGGTCACGTTGACCATGGTAAAACGACGTTGACGGCCGCGATTACGAAGGTTATGGCGGAGGCTGGCGGCGCTGAATTTCAGGCTTATGATCAGATTGACAAGGCGCCTGAGGAGCGTGCCCGGGGCATTACGATTTCGACGGCTCACGTTGAGTATGAGACAGAGAATCGTCACTATGCGCATGTTGATTGTCCTGGACATGCCGATTACGTGAAGAACATGATCACTGGCGCGGCGCAGATGGATGGCGCGATTTTGGTTGTATCTGCAGCGGATGGTCCGATGCCGCAGACCCGTGAGCACATTCTTCTGGCGCGTCAGGTTGGTGTTCCAGCTTTGTGTGTTTTCATGAACAAGGTTGACCAGGTTGATGATGAGGAGCTTTTGGAGCTTGTTGAGATGGAGATTCGCGAGCTTTTATCCTCTTATGAGTTTCCTGGTGATGACATTCCGATTGTGAAGGGTTCGGCGCTAACGGCATTGGAAGATGGCGATGCGGCGATTGGTTCAGAAGCAATCAAGGAGTTGATGGCGCAGGTTGATGCGTATATTCCGCAGCCTGAGCGTCCGAAGGACCAGCCTTTCCTGATGCCGATCGAGGATGTTTTTTCGATTTCTGGTCGTGGTACAGTTGTGACGGGTCGTATTGAGCGTGGTATTGTAAATGTTGGCGAGGAGATCGAGATTGTCGGTCTGAAGGAGACCCAGAAGACGACCTGTACAGGCGTTGAGATGTTCCGCAAGTTGTTGGATCAGGGCGAGGCTGGCGATAATGTTGGTGTTCTACTTCGTGGCACGAAGCGTGAAGAGGTTGAGCGTGGTCAGGTTCTGTGTGCGCCGAGTTCGATTTCTCCACATACCGAGTTCAAGTGTGAGGCTTATGTTCTAACGAAGGACGAAGGTGGGCGTCATACGCCATTTTTCTCCAACTATCGTCCGCAATTCTATTTTCGGACAACGGATGTGACCGGTTCAGTTGAGCTTCCATCTGGAACGGAGATGGTTATGCCGGGTGACAACATTGCGATGACGGTGACCTTAATTGCCCCGATTGCGATGGATGAGGGCCTGCGATTTGCGATCCGTGAGGGTGGCCGCACCGTGGGCGCTGGCGTTGTCGCATCAGTTGTAAAATAATACCCAGATAACAGGGTTTAGGAGTGTAGCTCAATTGGTAGAGCACCGGTCTCCAAAACCGGGGGCTGGGGGTTCGAGCCCCTCCACTCCTGCCACTCTGTGACTAGCCCATTTGTAAGTTCCCCTCTATCAATGGATTGAGACTTCTTTGTGTTGCTGGCGTGAGAGTCGGGGCAATAACCCCGACCTTGTATAAGTTCTGTCAGTAGCCGCGAATGGCATTCATTCGATAAGCGAAATTCGTGATGCGTCTATCAGCATTGACATCCGACATGGTAAAGCTCGTCTCTAATATCTGTTCAACGATGGAAATCACCGGTGCCATATGATAGAGCCTGCCCTTTTTGGCGCAGGGAACGATGACAATCACGTTTACCTAGGATGCTAGTGGCAACTTAATATTGTCAGTAATTGCGATTGTGGGATTTCATCTATGTTGCGATCGAATTCTGGTTGGGATTTTTCAACATGAGCATACCTATCTTGGGCATCTAATGGCCTGCGCGGCGACGCCTGAAGTGCTAACGCGCTTTGTTGATGACTTTCTTGGCCTTGGCGTCGCGTGATAAATTGCAAGCCAGTCTAGGTCAACATTACCATTTCGGTGATATAAGGGGCTGCTGTCTGCTCATTGGTCTCAAGATGGTGGCCGACTGGCAGATCAAATCGCTATTTATACCGGCCTGCGGCATCGCTGCCGGCATCAAAAAACATGCTATGCGTGCTGGCCTCTTTTGTTACCCGATGCAAGGCACTAGTGACAGCCGCTGTGGGAACCATATGCTGTTGTTGTCGCCCTTCATTGAGGCGTATATGGATTTGTTGGTTGAGCGGCTCGGCCACTCGATTACCCAGCCGGCTAAGGGTTTTACCACCCATTTTGCATTAACTTCCAGCTGGGTCCTGCTTATAGCTGGATATTTTCGTTGTAAAACAGAGAGGTCACAGGCAGGTTTATATTGTGTGTCCAGAGGAAATTATGCAGACAGATACGGATGTCATTATCATTGGTGCAGGTGTGGGAGGACTTGCGGCAGCAAAGACCCTGATAGCGGCTGGGATACCTTATGTCGTTGTCGAAGCATCGCACCGTATTGGCGGCCGCGCCTATGCAGAACAATTTGTTGATGGCAGCTGGTTTGACCTTGGTTGCTCCTATCTGCATGAGGCAGAACTCAACCCCTTTGTACCGATTGCGGCAGAGCATGGGTTTGTCGTGGGCGATGGCACACGGTTTCAGACTGAAAACACCCATCTCCATGAAAGAGGCAACAGTGGTGCTGGTCAGACAGGTTATCAAGCTTATATTAAGGCTTGCGAGGCTGGCATGCTGGCCATCTCCCGCGATCTGGAATGTAGCGGTGATAGGGATATGGCGTCTGCAATGGAGTGGGACTCGCCCTATGCGTCGGTCTACAGCCATCTCATGTCAGGGTTGAATGCCTCGGATGTTACGAAGCAATCAGTCGAGGACTTTCTGAAATCGGGTTTCGGTCTGGATGTGCCAGTGAATCAGAGCCTAGGGCGTCTGGTCGCGCACTGGGGCGCGCCGGTGCCAGTGACCTTGAATTGCGCAGTGTCGGGAATTAAGTGGCGGGAGGGTAGAGTCGTAGTTAGTACGGCTGGTGGCAGGATTACAGCAAGACGGGTTATCGTCACCGTTTCCACCAACATTCTGGCGGCGGGTCGGATCCGATTTGTACCTGACCTGCCCGATGAGATGATGGAGGCAATCACCCATCTACCATGTGGTACTCTTAACAAGATTGGTCTCTGCCTCGCGCGACACAGCTTTACCGATGACCAGGCTGGCTGGCATATCGCCTGGCCAGCGCAGGGGGCAGACGCAGACCCGGAAGACATAGCCTCGTTTGATATCAATATTGACGGTAAACAGCAGGCGATTATCTTTGCTGGTGGCAGTTTTGGTATTTATCTGGAAAAACAGGGGCCAGCAGCCATGCGTGACTATGCCGAAAAATGCCTTGCTGCCGTTTTTGGCAATTCCATTACCGCCAGAATCACCGATGTCATCACTACAGCCTGGCATAGTGAACCTCTGACACTTGGATCCTACTCCCATGCTGAACCCGGCTACTCGGCGGCAAGGGAGCGTCTTTGTGAGGCTGTGGCGGACACGGTTTTTTTTGCGGGTGAGGCAGCAAGCGTCAGCCATTATGGAACCTGTCATGGCGCCTATATTTCTGGTCAGCAGACAGCGCGACGGGTGGTTGAATCGTTTGCGTGAAAAATTGGTTGAATCACCATTGTGGGAGAGGTTTTTCTTTCGGCAGACAAGTAAAAACAGTGTCAAAGCTGGCGGAATTCTGAAACACTAAAACTCTTGAGTTACGCAAAGGTGACATATGACCCAACAATCAACATCAGAACCCGTCATCGCGCTGCGCGGCATTCACAAGAGCTATGACGACCTTGAGGTGTTGCGAGGTGTTGATATAAGTGCGCATGAAGGCGACGTAATTTCGCTGATTGGATCGTCTGGCTCGGGAAAATCGACGCTGCTGCGCTGTGTCAATATGTTGGAAATCTGCCAGCGGGGTGACATTCGGTTCTGTGGTGAGGCCGTGCGTTGGTCTGGCTATGAATCCAACCGGGCGCCAGCTGATCAGGCGCAGGTGGTCAGGATGCGAACGCAGCTCTCAATGGTGTTCCAGTCATTCAATCTTTGGGCGCATATGACTGTGCTGAAAAATGTGATTGAGGCACCAGTTACTGTGCTCAAGCGTCAGCGCGGCGAGGCAATCGACGAGGCGATGGCGCTTTTGGAAAAGGTGGGCATTGCCGACAAGGCAAATGTCTATCCGGCTCAATTGTCCGGTGGCCAGCAGCAACGCGCCGCAATCGCGCGGGCGCTGGCCATGCGGCCAAAGGCCTTGCTGTTCGATGAGCCGACCTCGGCGCTTGATCCGGAGCTGGAGCAGGAGGTTGTAAAGGTCATTCGGCAGCTTGTAGGTGAGGGACGCACAATGATTTTGGTCACTCACGACATGAAACTGGCGCGTGATGTTTCAAACCATGTGGTGTTTTTGAATCAGGGGATCATCGAAGAGGAGGGATCGCCTGAAACTGTTTTTGGAAATCCGAAAACAGAGCGGTTGCAGAAGTTTCTTCACGCATCTGTAGCCGCCTGACAATATCAGCGTGAAGGTTGGTGATCCGTAAAGGGAGAGAACAATGAAATCACTTTTCAAAAGCGCAATTGTTGCCGGTGTTGCCATCGGTGCCATGGTATCAACTGCGACCATCGCGCAGACGGTGCGGATGGGAACGGAGGGAGCCTACCCCCCATATAACTTTATCAATGACGCAGGCGACGTCGATGGATTCGAGCGCGAGGTCGGTGATGAGCTTTGCAAGCGGGCAAATCTGACGTGTGAGTGGGTTGTGAATGACTGGGACTCGATCATTCCTAATCTGGTATCCGGCAACTACGACACAATTATTGCTGGTATGTCGATCACAGATGAGCGTGATCAGGTGATTGACTTCACGCAGGAATATTTTCCGCCTTCGCCATCACTCTATGTTGCGCTTGCTGGTGGTTCAGTCGATATCAACAAGGGAGTAATTGCTGCGCAGACAGCCACCATTCAGGCAGGATATGTCGCGTCAAGTGGGGCGACGGTGGTGGAATTTGCCACACCGGATGAGACCATTGCTGCAGTTCGAAATGGTACGGCGGACGCCGTTCTTGCCGATGGCGACTATCTGCTCCCAATCGTTGCTGAGTCAGGTGGTGAGCTTATTACCGTCGGCCAGGTCAGTATCGGCGGTGGTGTTGGTATGGGCATCCGTGAGTCTGATGGTGATTTGAAAGCAAAAATGGACAAGGCCATCAGCTCGATGAAGGGTGACGGCTCGCTGAACAAAATGATCTCAAAATGGTTTGGTGAAGACGCCAACATGTTTTAGGCATTGATGCCAATGGGCAGTTCATTTGAGGCAAAGGCGTTTTACCGATCGCCTTTGCCCTTTTTGTTGAGGCATAGCGAACCGCCCTTCGCTTCTGTCCTCAGACAGATCGCATATTCGCAACCCCGCATCTATCGGAGACCATTTTCATGACTACACCGTCGGTATTGATCATCGGAAGCGGAATCGTTGGCTCTGGTTTTGCCTACGCGGCGGCGCGGCGCGGAGTGTCAATGCAGATGCTATCTAGCCTGCCGGTCAATAGTGGTGGTACTGCCACTGCCAACAGCTGGGCATGGATCAACGCAAATACCGACAATGACAAGAACTATTTCGATCTGCGCCACGCCAGCATGCAGCTCTGGCGACGCTGGATGCAGACAGTTCCAGATCTAGTCGCTACGTCGGCTGGTGGGTTTGTCTGGGACATGGACTCCGAGATGCTGCGTACGTTTGCCGCCTGCCACAAAGGTTGGGGCTATCCGGTTGAATTGCTGTCTGCAGATGCCATTGCGGCAAAGCTGCCCTGCTTGCGGGATGTACCGCCGCTTGCTGCCTATGTACCAACGGAAATGGCTGTTGAGCCGGATGATGCCGTCAAGGCACTCCTTGCCGCTGCCGCTACACAGCCGGAACAGCGGCATGTTCACAGTCTAATGATTGACCGAGATCGGGTCTATGGGGTGATGACAGATAACGGTCTTTACACAGCCGATGAGGTCATTCTGGCAAGTGGCAATGGAACGTCAAAGCTGCTTGAGAGTGTGGGCGTTTCGTTTGAGATGACACCGACTACCGGTTTGCTTGTCACGACCAAGCCCTTGCCAAAATTTCTGCCCTATTTACTGACTGCGCCCGATTATCATGTCCGCCAGACAGGCACTGGGCAGCTTCTGATCGGCGGCACCTTCAAACATTATGGGGCATCAGGGGATGGCAAGAGCCAACAGGTCGCCGCAGCGAGTTTGGTGGCTCGTGTCGAATGCGCGTTGCAATGTCCGACACCGCTTGAGATTGCGTCTTTCAGTCTTGGCTGGCGTGTCATCCCAAAGGGAGGCAGGCCAAAAATTGGCCGGATCCGAAGGCCGGATGGAGATGAGATTTCTGGCCTATATGTAGCCGTGATGCATTCTGGCATTTCTAACATGGCTGCTGTGGCGGATCATGGTATGGCGGAGATGCTCACTGGCCTACCGAGCCAGTTGCTGGCGCCGTTCCGGCCAGTATCCGGAACAGCCGTAGCCAGAAGAAAGGGAATCGGGTGATAGGAGGCAGTTGCGTAAATCCATCCCTTCTCGAGGGGCTTGCCTGGTTGTCCTGTTATCTGATGACGGGAAAGCATATGGCGTTCTACCTGTCTTTCCTGACGGTGCTTATCCTGTTGGCGATCGCCGCACCAGTGGCAATCGTCTTTGGCCTGCTTGGTGCTGTTGGCAGCCGTGCCCGATTGTTCCCGGTGCGTCTGATAAGCCGGGGCTACATCTCGATCGTGCGCGGGGTGCCGGATATCGTCTTTTTTCTATTCGTACCCATCGCACTTGATCAGGGATTTGAATATCTGCGCCATCGCATCATGTGTCCGGATGTTCTGGAGCCGGTGCGCAAAGGAAATGATTTTGTTGTCTGCACTATTGCTAAACTACCACTAAATAGCGATCCACAATGGCTGCATGAAATCTATGGCTTTGCTCTTGCAGTGTTGTCATTTGCCATTGTTTTTGGTGCCTTTGCCGGCAATACCTTCCGCGGTGCCTTCGAGGCGGTGCCGAACAACCAGCTTGAAACAGCGGAGGCCTATGGGATGAACAGACTGCAGGTCTTCTGGCGGGTGCTGTTACCGCAGATGTGGATCTATGCGCTTCCGGGACTATCAAATCTTTGGATGATCCTGATTAAGGTGACACCCTTGCTCTTCCTGCTTGGGGTTGAGGATATAGTATATTGGGCGCGGGAGCTTGGCAGCGCCAAAACCAGTGCCTTTTCATTTCCGCATCCAGATTGGCGGCTTTGGTATTTTCTGGTGCTGCTGCTGTTCTATTTGGGGCTGACTAGAGTCAGCGAAATTGTCTTTGCAAGGCTCATGGCGCGATACAATATGGGCAAGGCGACGGTTGGCGGTAACCGGCAGCCGGGGCAGATCGGACGATGAGCTGTCTTGAGACATTACAGGCCTATGGCCTACGCTCGATCGGCATTGGTGAGCGTTTGCTGCCGAAAGCTGATATTACCCTGTGCGAGCAAGTGGTGCTGATTGGCAGCGGTCTGATTTGGAATGTCTATTTCGGCATCCTGTCGCTGGCCTTTGGCTTCTGGCTAGCAGTTGCGCTCGCGCTTGGTAAGAATGCCAGATCGGCGCTGTTGCGTGTGCCGGCATCGGGCTTCATTTTCCTGTTTCGTGGTTCGCCCCTGTTCATTCAGTTCTTCATCGCCTACCTGCTTTTCGTCTCGCTACCGAAGATGGGAGTGCTGATTAATTTTGGCTTTGTGGAGATCGATGTGCAGACACGCTGGCTGACACGCGCCTGGCTTGGTGCCTTAATCGTGCTGTTCCTGAACACCGCCGCTTATTCCGCCAATATTTTTCATGGCGCGCTGCAGTCGGTGTCGCTTGGCGACCTCGAGGCAGCTGATGCCTATGGCATGAATCAGCGGCAGAAATTCTGGCGGGTTACTTGGCCGACGATGCTGCGCCTCGCCTGGCCCTCCTACACCAACGAAGCCATTTTCATGTTTCATGCCACGACTTTGGTATTTTTCTCGGGCTTTCCGGCGTGGCGGCAATCGGCTGACGCGCTCTACTATGCCAGTTATTTTGCCGACAAAACATTCAACCCATTCATTCCCTATCCAATCGTGGCGGGCTATTTCATTTTGCTGACGCTGTGTATAATTTGGCTGTGGGGGATGGTTGAGCGGTATCTCAACCGGCACCAGCCAACAAGTGTACGCCGCACTCGCCCGCGGATGATTCTCATGCGCTAAGACTGGTTGCTTGATAGCAACGGTCAAAACTCTTTATCCTGAATAT
Source organism: uncultured SAR116 cluster alpha proteobacterium (assembly GCA_902596655.1). Lineage (GTDB taxonomy): Bacteria > Pseudomonadota > Alphaproteobacteria > Puniceispirillales > Puniceispirillaceae > MED-G116. The sequence continues at coordinate 21,312 of CACJUX010000029.1, forward strand.
GGACAATTGCCCAACAACGCCGGTCAGGGTAGTGGAAAATGACAGTAGAGAACAAAACCGCCATCAGAATCTGGGGCCGACTTTCTTCGTCGAATGTGCAGGCAGTTCTGTGGTGCCTTGCCGAGTTGAACCTGTCATTTGAGCGAATCAACGCGGGCTATATTCATGGTGTCGTCGATACGCCGGATTATCTGGCGATGAATCCCAACGGTCTGGTGCCAACGCTGATTGATGGTTCAGGACCACCGCTTTTCGAGACCGGTGCCATCCTGCGCTATCTTGCAGACCGATATGCGCCAGAGAGTTTCTGGCCATACGATCCTGTTGAGCGAGCACAGACTGACAAATGGGCTGAATGGGCGAAAATCAACATCGCGGTGAAATTTACCGTACCTGTTTTCTGGCTGGTTGTGCGTACCGCGCCTTTACTCCGAAACCCGGAAACCATTGCCACAAATCTGAAAAATTTGGAAAAATACCTGCGAGTCGCTGATGACCGGCTAAATGTTCATCAATATCTGGCTGGATCTGATTTCACCCTTGCTGATATCCAAATGGGTCATTGTCTCTATCGGTATTACGACATTGCGATTGAGCGCCCAAATCTACCAAATCTGCGCCGCTATTATGACCTACTGTCCACACGCCCCGCATATCGCGAATATGTGAAGACAAGCTATGAGGAATTAAGAGCCACTGACGATTAGGCGTTAGCCAGATTGGCCTTGGTCTGAGATTTAATCCGAGCGTGTCTCAGCCACTTGGTGGTGCTGTTGTTCGCGATGGAAGGAATAGATGCCGGTGACGATGATGATGCCAGTGCCGATGAGGGTCAGCTGATCGGGCCAGTCACCAAACATCATGATGCCAAGCCCTATCGCCCAGACCATGGCGGTATAGCGAAAAGGGGCTACAAAGCTGATCTCACCAACGCGCATTGCCATCACGCTAAACAGTGTGCCAAACAGAATCGCAACCGCCGCCCCTGCCAGCAACAGCCAGCAAAGCGAATCAACTGCGCGCCACTCGGTGTTGGCCATCATCACCGCCGCGAACAGTGTGATTCCGATTGCTGTTGAGAGGGCCACGGTGAGCGAGGGGACATCGCTGGTTAGGCGGCGAGTGGTGATCTCGCGTAGGGTGATAAAACCCACCGCAACAAGCGCCGACAGTGAATAGATGTTGAAGCCCGCAAGACCAGGCCTTATCACTATCAGCACGCCAGTGAAGCCGATGATGATCGCGCTCCAGCGTCGCCATCCCACAGGCTCTGCAAGAAACAGTGCAGCGGCCATTGTCACCGCAAGTGGTAGCGCCTGCAGAATGGCCGTAACATTTGCAAGCGGCATATGTTTGAGCGCCGTGAGAAAGGCAATTGTCGCACAGATTTCAGCGCCAACGCGCAGCGCTACAAGTCGTTTGTTTTGCCGCGAAAGGCCGCGGATTGGCACTTTGCTGCGCCACATCATTAGGCAGAATAGGGGAATCGTCATCAACCCACGAAGAAGAACCGCTTGAAACAGCGGGATATCAGCAAACAGCAATTTCATCACCGCGTCATTGACAACATAAGCCAGAACACAGCCTGTCATCAGAGTGGCACCCATAATGTTACCGGTCAGGCGCATCGCATTCCCCATGGTGAGTTGACCAGATCAGGCAGGACCCGACCACTAGATTCAGCCCGACCTTGTTTCAATCCATGGCAAAATGCCAGTAGAAAGGGTGTGAGCGACACAGAAATGCCGCTCGAGACAATGCTGCCGTGGCGGTCGTTGTCACCGCGCCGTGCCGTTGCCACAAACCTCCGGGGAAGCCTAATGTCAATTTATCGTGTCATCGCGCCAGTAGAGCCGCCGATCTGAGTGCTTTTGCTTGCGGTCTCGAGCTCAAACATCGGAGTGTCACTGTCACCGGCCATACAGCTGATCCAACAGAGCTTTCAGGCGACCGCCGATCAGGTGCAGCTTGTTCTGACCGGTTTCATGATGGCGCTTGGCTCTGGCCAGCTCATTTCTGGGAGCCTGTCCGACAGGCTTGGCCGAAGGCCGGTGATGCTAGTTGGCTCAGTACTGTTTCTGTTGAGTGGTGTTGGAGCGCTCATTGTGACATGCATTGATATGCTTGTTCTGATGCGATACCTCCAGGGCAACTGGACTGTTGCCTGCGTGGTCGCGGGGCTCGTGATTATCAGTGACAGCTTTGTTGGTGCCGAGGCTGGACGCCAGCTATCGACGATAACCATGGTGCAGGCGATCTTGCCAATCATGGGATTTGCCTTTGGTGGAGTAATTGCCCAAGCTATCGGCTGGCAGGGGTCCATTGTCATCATGACAACGAGTGCCGCGGTGACCTTGGGCACTTCCTTCTTTATGCTGCAAGAGACAAAAGTTGAGCGGGAGGGCCTCATCTATGTTGATCGCATTTCTCGTGCCTATGCTGGCCTGATGGTCAATCCCACCTTCATGACCAATAGCTTGACTTCGGGAATGGCGGTTGTGTTGTTTTTCGTGCTGAGTGGGGTATGCCTTACCATTACGAACGCAATGGTATTGGTCCGCTAGAATATGGGGTGTTTTTCTGTCTTTGTTCTGTTAGTTAATTGCTGGCAACAGCGTTAACCGGCGCTTTGTCTCGAACTTGAGGCTGGAGCTACTATCATATTGGGGTATACTCATTTCAACGTCTGGAGTGGGATTTGCGATGCTTGCCCATGTTTCTAACATCAGTTTGGAGCTTCTGGTCACTGCCTGAATTATAGTGGTGAGCTTTGGTCATGGTTTCACGGTTGCTTCAAGTGCGGGCGCTGCAGTGCGTGCTGCTGGTGCTGACAGCGACTCTGCCATGGGCTTCGTTGGGGCCTCACAAATTCTGATCGGTGGCCTGCTGGTAGGTATTATCGTGGCTATGGTTGGTGATGCCAGCTTTACGATCGGAATGGGGTCTCTTGTTGGCATTGGTCTTTTTGACATGAGCATGTCATTTCTGACATTGTAATTGCGGCGCGCAAACTAGATCTATCGATGGTTAAGGTATATGCGAGACAAGGGCGATCCTGCCATAGCATCACGCTAGTGACAGGGCGTCGGCATTATAGAAAAATTAGTGCATTTGATGGTTGCCTTGCGGGACATGTTTTGCTAGAACGCGTCACCACGGTTGAGACGCTAGTGAAACTCTAAAGTACACGATCGAGAGCAAAGTCCCTGGAACAGCGTTTTTTCGCTTGCTTTCAATCCACTGGGCATATTTACACCGTCATTGTTTGAATTTAAATTGGCACCTTATATTGATGGCTAAAACATCACCCGCACAGTTTGTAAGGCAGGTCCGGCAGGAAATATTAAAAATTTCTTGGGCCACTCGTCGTGAAACCGGTACCGCAACTCTTACTGTTTTTGTGATGGTGACTATCGCTGCGCTATTTTTCTTAGTTGTGGACATGGTCCTGTCAAGCGGTGTGCAGCTCGTGCTTGGCCTCGGTGGTTGAGGTGAGGAACCTTAGTACAGTTTTGAAGATCGGATTGGAATAGGCATATTATGGCTCAACGTTGGTATGTTGTTCATGTCTTCTCAGGTTCAGAGAAAAAAGTGGCTCAGTCGATTCGTGAGCAGGCGGAAACGCACGGCCTTGCAAATCTGATTGAGGACGTGATGGTGCCGACAGAGGAGGTCGTTGAGGTCAAGAAGGGTGTAAAGGTCCAAAGTGAGAAAAAATTTTTCCCAGGCTACATTTTGGTGAAGCTCGAATTGACGGATGAAGCGTGGCAGTTGGTTACAAGCCAGCCTCGCGTCACCGGCTTTTTAGGGGGCAAAGGTAAGCCTGTACCGATCACTAATGCGGAGGCTGAGCGGTTAATCAAGCAAATGAGTGAAGGCGTTGAGCGGCCACGCTCAACCATGAGCTTCGAGGTTGGAGAGCATGTTCGAGTATCTGACGGACCGTTTGCGTCCTTTAATGGCTACGTCGAAGAAGCCGATGATGACAAGGCGCGCCTGCGTGTGACCGTGTCAATTTTTGGCCGGTCAACACCTGTTGAGTTGGAATACTCGCAAGTTGAGAAAATGTAGATATTTAGGTTAAAAACTGGGTTACGGCGACTCGGCGATAGGGATATATAATTATGGCGAAGAAAATTGACGGCTATATTAAGCTGAACATTCCAGCAGGCGGGGCAAATCCGTCTCCACCAGTTGGTCCGGCGCTGGGTCAGCGCGGTGTGAATATCATGGAGTTCTGCAAGGCGTTTAATGCGGCGACAGATTCGCTAGAAAAGAATATGCCGATACCCGTGGTCATCACTGTCTATCAGGATAAATCCTTCACCTTTACCACTAAAACAGCGCCGGTTAGCTTCTTCCTAAAAAAAGCTGCTGGTCTGCCAAAAGGTAGTCAGGAGCCCGGCCGTGCTGTTGCCGGACAAGTGACAATGACGCAGGTGCGTGAGATTGCAGACCAGAAAATGGGTGACATGAACGCTGTTGACGTCGAGGGCGCCATGCAGATGGTGATGGGGTCAGCCCGTGCCATGGGCCTCGAAGTGGTGGAGGGTTGAAGCATTGGTGAAAGTTTCAAAGAAAATGAAAGTATCGATGGACGCTGTTGATCGGACAAGGAGATATGCGCTTGCCGAGGCTGCGGCTCTCGTCAAGCAGAATGCCGCAGGTACGAAATTTGATGAAACCATTGAGATTGCAATAAATCTGGGTGTTGACCCACGCCACGCCGACCAGATGGTTCGCGGTGTGGTTGCTATGCCGAACGGCACCGGCAAAAACATGCGTGTGGCGGTTTTTGCAAAGGATGCCAAAGCTGCTGAAGCAAAAGAAGCCGGTGCTGATCTAGTGGGTGCCGAGGATTTGGCTGAGGCCATTCAGAATGGTCAGTCAGATTTTGACCGCGTCATTGCCTCGCCTGACATGATGGGGGGCGTTGGCCGGCTTGGTAAGGTGCTTGGTCCACGTGGCTTGATGCCAAACCCAAAGCTGGGAACTGTTACGGT